>CAZKPP010000110.1:0-1755 GCA_964554665.1 uncultured Bacteroides sp. | reverse complement strand
TTCGGAACCCGCGCCAACTACGACCTTATGTTTGGTTTTAACAAATATTTTGGCAAAACCGATCTCTATTGGGGCATGGAATTCGGCCTTGGCACCCGCGGCGGCTCCTTCACCAGCAAAGGCGAGTATTACGGTGAAAGCTTTAACGAGAAATGCTACCTTAACACATACAATGTAAAATACACTCCCTTCGTCATCGGCTACAAATATCCGATCAACGATGATTTCAAGATTGACGCACACTTTGGCCTATTCCTGTCGTTCGATTTTGCCGGTTCGTATACTGAAGACGGATGGTCAAAATATGATGGAGAAAAGGAAACGTTTAATGAGAGCTGGAGCGTCTATGACGAGGACATAGACTTTATCCCGGTCGATGGTGGTATTCAGCTCGGCATCGGCGTTTGGTATCGTAAGTTTAACATTAACTTTACGTGGCAGCGCGGCTTCGCACCTTACATGGGCTCATTCCCCTGGGGCGAGGAGGTGTATAACAGAAATGACGACCGCCTTTGGTACAATTCCAGTAACGCCATCATTTCTGTTGCCTACGCATTCTAATTCAGAACTTTTTTAACCTAATTTGCAAGGGGTCTCGCCGGAATATGCCGGTGCGACCCCTTGAGTTTTTGTGGGGAAAAACTAATGGGGGGCGACGGATGTTATTAAGATATGAGTAAGAAAGATGACATCCGCAAAATCTGGCGGGAGTGTTTCCCGGCCGATTCAGCCCAGTGGAGGCGCATGTTTTTCGACGCGGTGTATACCGACGATGAAGCGCTGACGATTGTCGACCCCGAAACGGAGTCGGCAGTGAGTTCGCTGCTGCTGTTGAGCTATTCAATGACGTTTCAGGGGCGCACCGTAGGCCTGGGATATATTTATGGCGCGGGCACACTGCGCCGCTATCGCGCCCGCGGCTACATGTCGCGGCTGCTGCGCGAGGCCCTGCGCGAAGCCTCGGAGCGTGGCGACACGTTTGCGGCGCTGATTCCCGCTTCGGGGTCGCTGAGTCGCTATTATGCGCGATTCGGCTTTTCAACAGTGTTTTATTCGCGCCCCGAGCGCTACACGTCGGTTCACCGGTTTCCGGTTGAGGGCGACTATGTTGGCGTTGCTCCCGACGACCCGCGGCTTTATGAGGCGTTTGAGCGGATGATGGCTGCGCGGCCATGCTGCGTGCAGCATTCGCGAGCGCAGTTTCTGACGCTGATGGACGATGCGCGGCTGAGCGACTATGGCTTTGCGGCCGTGGCACGGCGCGACACGGGCGAAATCGCCGCCATGGTGTGGGGCTCGCCGGAGATTGCGGCCTCAACCCTGAGCATACGCGAGCTGTTGGCCGAGAGCGACGACGCGGCCAACGCGGCTCTGACCGAGCTGCAGCGGCTCATGCCCGACCGGCCGCTGACGCTGCTCTGCGCGCCGACCGACAATGCCGTGGGCGGCAACCTGGTGCCCTGCGGCATGGCGCGCGTTGTCAACGCCGAAGCCGCGCTGCGCGCCGTGGCCGAAAACAATCCCCGCGCCAACCTCACGCTGCGGCTCACCGACCCGATTTTGCCCGAAAACAGTGGCGTATACACCATTGCCGACGGCCGGCTGACCATCGACAACCGCCCCGGACCATACGACCTCGACGTTACCCCCGAGGTGCTCACCGCCATGCTTTTTTCGTCGACCCCCATAGCCGAAATCACCGGCCTGCCCGCCTGCCGCCCCCGCATGTCGCTGATGCTCAACTAATCCCCCCGG
>CAZKPP010000109.1:0-2078 GCA_964554665.1 uncultured Bacteroides sp. | reverse complement strand
CAATAACCTGCGGGTGGTCGTGGTTAACCAGCTCGGCGCCCGGCTTTTCGGCGCGTTCGGCGTCGGAGCGCAGGTCAATGTGTATTTCCGAGCAGGGGCCGCAGGGGCCGGTATCGCCCATTTCCCAGAAGTTGTCATGCTTGTTGCCGTTGATAATGTGGCTCTTGGGCAGGTGTTTCTCCCAAATGGCGGCGGCCTCGTCGTCGCGGCTCAGGCCCTCTTCGGGCGAGCCTTCAAACACCGTTGCATAGAGGCGTTCGGGGTCGAGCTTCAACACGTCGACCAGATATTCCCATGCCCAGTCAATGGCTTCCTGCTTGAAATAGTCGCCAAACGACCAGTTGCCGAGCATTTCAAACATCGTGTGGTGATACGTGTCCATGCCCACTTCTTCCAGGTCGTTGTGTTTGCCCGACACGCGCAGACACTTCTGCGAGTCGGCCACGCGGGTATATTTTGCGGCCTTGTTGCCAAGGATTATATCCTTGAACTGGTTCATGCCGGCGTTGGTAAACATCAGTGTGGGGTCATCTTTAATGACCATCGGGGCGGAGGGCACGATCTGGTGGCCCTTCGACTTAAAGAAATCCTTGAAGGATTCGCGTATTTCTTTGGCGGTTAACATCACTATGAATTTGGAGGTTTTAACGTGCAAATTTAGGCATTTTCCCCGAAACCACCAAAAAAAGAATTCTCCCCCACCGGGTGAGAGGGAGTGAGGGCGGCTCGCCCTCACAGCGCCGACCGGGGAAAGATACTCGTGGGCGAGCTGCCCACGCCCCCGCAAGGCGGCGTTTTAGACTGCGGCACTCATTTGCCGACCTATGTCTTTGATTCCGGATTTAATCCTGTCAATAGTCTCGGCAGAGGGCGTCCACACCCCATAGCGAAAGCGCGCGAGCTTTGTCCAATGCATGCCAATATATTGGGCAAACTCTTTCATGTCAAGCCACGGAAAACTGCTCAAAAGCCGGTTGACTTCGTTATTGTAGTTAACAGTTTCTTGTTCGTAGAAATTCGAAATATGAATATCCTCGTCGAGTTTTTCCCAGCGGATACTCATATCGTCGCCCCAAAGATAAAAGTTCTCCCGCTCGTCAGCCGAAGCCAACAATAGAGCCGGAAACAGTTCTAACGGCTGACTCAGCTGCGTTCCATCGGTCGTTGCCACCCAAATTCTGTTGTCGGCAAACCAAACTCGTTTAATTTGCGGATATTGCGCCATTCAATTCAAAAAGAAAGGTTATTTATCAAAAATTTTGTGCCATTCATTTATAATGTCCTCCTTATAAAAGGTAACGGCCTCAAGAGCCTTCTTTATTGTCGGAGCTTTGATGCCATTATTTTCAATAACGGCAATTTCAGGCATAACCTGAATTTTAGCGGCTTTTCCCTGATACTCAATATGAACATGAATCGGCTCATGGTCATTTGGGTAAAAGAAAAAGCGTATTCCAAATATAAAGAGAACGGTAGGCATATCTTATCAATTAGTTTACGCAAAGATAGCATATAAAAATGAAATACGCAAATCATAAAGAATTGAGAGGAGAGAATTGAGAAAGGAGGCGGTCGGCTGCGTGCCGGGGATTTTGCTCGCACACGCTCATGCGGCCGCAGCTGCTAAATAGCAACGTTAGTTGCAACAGAAAATAGCCCGGGGTGAGGACCGCGTTAGCGGCCGTAACCCCGGGTCAGAATGGCGCACACCCCATAGGAGCTGCGTTAGCTGCGACACGGTTCTGTCGCACCTAAAGGCGCTCATTTCCCGGACACGACTCCCTGACCAGGGGCTGCGCAGCGCTAATGCGCTTCTTGCCGCCTGGCTACCCTCTTGCAACCCGCTTCGCGGGCGCCCATATAGGAAGGCAGAAGAAGGCGCTCCTCGCGGGGCGCCTTCTCTTAGAAATATGGGTTAGTATATAGGGAAATTAAAGAATAACCTTTTTGCCGTCTACAATGTAGATGCCCTTGGTGGCTTTGGTAACCACGCGGCCCTGGAGGTCATAAACCTTGCCATTCTTGGCCTGAGCAGCAACTACATCGTTGATGCTTGCGGGAGTACCCTGAATAATGGT
>CAZKPP010000108.1:0-2407 GCA_964554665.1 uncultured Bacteroides sp. | reverse complement strand
CCCCATATCTGCGCGGCCCGTATAGCGGCATGTATGCTATGCGCCCCTGGACCATACGCCAGTATGCAGGCTTCTCCACCGCCGCTGAATCCAACGCCTTCTACCGCCGCAACCTGGCTTCGGGCCAGAAAGGCTTGAGCGTTGCATTCGACTTGGCCACACACCGTGGCTACGACGCTGATCATGAACGCGTTGTTGGCGACGTTGGTAAGGCCGGTGTCAGCATCTGCTCGCTCGACGATATGAAAGTTCTTTTCGATGGCATTCCCTTGAATAAAATGTCGGTGTCGATGACCATGAACGGCGCAGTGCTTCCGGTACTTGCGTTCTACATCAACGCCGGCCTCGAACAAGGTGCCAAACTCGAAGAAATGGCCGGTACCATCCAGAACGACATTCTTAAGGAATTCATGGTGCGCAACACCTACATCTATCCGCCGGAATTCTCAATGCGTATCATTGCCGATATTTTCGAGTATACCTCGCAAAATATGCCCAAGTTCAACTCAATATCGATTTCCGGTTATCACATGCAGGAAGCCGGTGCAACGGCCGATATCGAGCTGGCATATACTCTTGCCGACGGTCTTGAATACCTCCGCGCCGGTGTTAATGCCGGAATGGATATCGACTCGTTTGCTCCTCGTTTGTCGTTCTTCTGGGCTATCGGCATGAACTTCTTCATGGAAATTGCCAAGATGCGTGCCGCCCGTATGCTCTGGGCCAAGATCGTTAAGCAGTTCAACCCCAAGAATCCCAAGTCGCTGGCTTTACGCACCCACTCGCAAACTTCCGGCTGGTCGCTGACCGAACAGGACCCCTTCAACAACGTTGGCCGTACCTGCATCGAAGCCATGGGCGCCGCTCTCGGCCACACCCAGAGCCTCCACACCAACGCCCTCGACGAAGCCATCGCTCTGCCTACCGACTTTTCGGCCCGCATTGCCCGCAACACTCAGATTTACATTCAGGAAGAAACCTACATTACCAAGGAAATTGACCCCTGGGGCGGTTCGTACTATGTTGAGGCCCTTACCGATATGATTGCCCGTCGCGCGTGGGACCACATTCAGGAAATCGAAAAACTCGGCGGCATGGCAAAGGCTATCGAAACCGGTCTGCCCAAGCTTCGCATTGAAGAAGCAGCAGCCCGCACCCAGGCCCGCATCGACTCCGGCCGTCAGACCATCGTCGGCATCAATAAATATCGCCTTGACCACGAAGACCCCATCGACATTCTCGAAATCGACAACACTCAGGTTCGTAAAGAGCAGATTGAGCGCCTCAACGAAGTTAAGGCTCACCGCGACGAAGCTCAGGTTAAAGCCGACCTTGAAGCAATTACCGAATGTGTGCGTAGCAAAAAGGGTAACCTTCTCGACCTCGCTGTTAAAGCTGCCGGTCATCGCGCCACTCTTGGCGAAATCTCCGATGCATGCGAAGCGGTTGTTGGTCGCTACAAAGCAGAAATTAAAACCATTTCAGGCGTGTATTCATCAGAAACTCAAAATGATCCGGAATTCCGGCGTGCGCGTAAGCTAACCGCCGAATTCGCTAAGCGCGAAGGCCGTCAGCCTCGCATCATGATTGCCAAGATGGGCCAGGACGGCCACGACCGCGGCGCAAAGGTTGTTGCCACCGGCTATGCCGACTGCGGCTTCGACGTCGACATGGGCCCGCTCTTCCAGACTCCGGCCGAGGCTGCCCGCATGGCCGTTGAAAACGACGTGCATATTCTCGGCGTAAGCTCGCTGGCTGCCGGCCATAAGACTCTCGTACCCCAGGTTATTGAGGAACTCAAGAAACTTGGTCGCGAAGATATTCTTGTTACCGCCGGTGGCGTAATTCCCGCCCAGGACTACGATTTCCTCTATCGTGCAGGAGTTGCAGCCATTTTCGGCCCCGGCACCCGCATTCCCCTGTCGGCCATCAAGATGCTCGAAATTCTTGATCCCGACCTCGCAACCCTCTAATTCAATCCCACACGTCAGGGGCGGACGGCAATCCACTGCCGCCCGCCCCGCTTGTTTTAGGAGTATCTTTGGGACTTTTTGATAATTTCTAATTATTTTCGTAACTTTGCTCCCGTCAGGCCGCCTGCAGATGCCCGGTCGCGGGCTTTGAGGGTGGGGCTGACAACGACATTTTTTTGAAAGCGTTTATCCAACGCTCGTTCTTGACAATTCGAAACTTCGCAACTTTCTGATTAAGGTCAAGAATGAGACAGAGATAGACGCCTTATGTGGTTATCCGTATACCCGCTCTAAGACTACGAAACACGCAATCTAACCGATGAGGCTCGCGGTTACGTGACCCGCGTCGCGGGTCAACGATTGTAGCCAGGGGTGAGGGCCGCGTTGGCGGTCCGCAGCCCCTGGTTTGATGAGCAACCCGAAATCGAGCGCCT
>CAZKPP010000107.1:0-2634 GCA_964554665.1 uncultured Bacteroides sp. | reverse complement strand
TCAAAAGACTTGGAAAGCTATTTCAAGATCACTAATATCAATGATGCAATAACACTCACAATTGATGACAGTGAAAAACTTGAAGCCATTATGATGGACATATCTCCTGAGGCTAATCTGGATTTAATATTCCGCCCATTGAGTAATAGTCGTATCGCGGAGTGTTTGTTGGGTAAAGAGAAGGCTCGACTGAAAAATCTGGTAGGACGGTCGTCTTGGTTGAGAATCTACGCCATCAAACTGGCAAAAGGCGTGTATGTAGTTACCGGTGGTGCTATCAAACTTACCGCAACGATGCAGGAACGTGAACATACAGCCGCTGAACTTGCCAAAATAGAACGAGTCAGGAATTTCCTTCTTGATGAGAAAATTATTGACGATGAGAGTTTCATTGAATACATTGCTGAAACTTAATTTCAGCGAGCTAAAGGTTGCAGAACTTTAATAACATCGGCTATGAAAGAGTTACAAGACAAATTATCTGCTTACAAGTCTTCAACTCCATCCCGTTGGAGAGAAAAGGCTGTAGAACGTCAGGCGAACAAGGAATGGCTGCGTTATTCTCAAAAAATAGCCATGATGATGCTTGATAAGATGGAAGAACTGGGAATTACGCAGAAATCTGTGGCAGAACGCATGGGCTGCTCACAGCAATACATTTCGCGTGTACTTAAAGGCTCCGAAAACCTTAGTATAGAAACAATCTTCAAGATTGAATCAGCATTGGGTTTACAGATTCTTGAACCGGCGTTTGCCCTGCGCTAAAGACGTTTGCCCTGCGCTAAAGAATTGTGGGCAATAGGATAAAAGAGTGGTTAAAATGCGCTCGATTCAAATCCCTCTAACTCCTGCCTCTCCTGTTCTCCTGTCTAAAAAACAGCTTTTATCGCAAAAAAGTTGTATATTTGCAGGTGCATAGAATAGCTGAAGATGATAGATATTCTCAAAAGAATCGGCCTTTTGCTTGTCGGGATTATATGCGCTTCGTGTAGCGAAGACGTTGAGGCCAACATCCCGGCGAGCACCGCAGTGTCTAACGTAACCGTTTCCGGCACTTTGCCAGTAATGTATATTGAAACCGAGAATCATGAGCCCGTGCTGTCGAAAACAGTCTATATAAACGCTACATATTATCTCGACCCCATGGGCGCGGAAGATGTTGAGCCGCTCGGGTCGCAAAATGCCCCGCTGGCCATGCAGATTCGCGGCCGCGGGCATTCTTCGTGGAAAGGTGTCAAGAAACCCTACAAACTCAAGCTCGATAAAAAGGCCGGCCTCCTGGGCATGGCCCCCAACAAGCATTGGGCATTGATTAAACCGCTGGAAAGCATCGTAGCCGGCCTGAAACTGGGCGAGCTGATGGATATGGCGTGGACGCCGGGCTTCCGGCCCGTGGAGGTGGTGCTCAACGGCGATTATATCGGCCTCTACTTCCTCACCGAAACTATACGCATCGGCCAAAACCGAGTGAATATCTATGAGCAGCAAGACGGCGAAACCGACCCGGCGCTCATCGGCGGCGGCTGGCTGGTGGAGGTCGATAACTATAAGGACCAGTGTCAGATAACCGTTCCTGAAAACTCCGCCTGGAACCTGACGCTACGCTATCATTCGCCCGAGGTGCTGTCAGGCGAGCAGTTGCAGTGGCTCACCAACGAGTTCACGTCGATAAACCGCGCCGTTTATGCCTCCGACAAAACCTCAACGGCCTGGGAGGATTATATCGACATCGAAAGCATGGCCCGCTTCTTTATAATTCAGGAAGTTATGGACAATCCCGATGGCTTCCACGGCAGTTTTTATCTTCATAAAGATTTAGCCGAAGGCGCCCGGTGGGTCGCCGGCCCGCTTTGGGACATGTCGTGCTACAACCGCGAAAAAACCGACTATACCTTCAGGATGAAGGTCCACTATGGCTTTACGCCCCACTGGATTGGCGAGCTCATTCAGTATGATTCTTTCTGCCGGGCCGTGGCCGACGCATGGCGCGAGGTCTATCCCTCAAAGCTCTCGGAGATTTATGACTATATCGACGATGTCGTTTTGCCGCTCGACCGCGCCTGGAGCAACGACTCCGAGCGCTGGGACTTTGACCGGACGCAAACCGCCCCGGTCAGGGCCGAATCCATCAAGGCGGCCCTTGCCCGCAACATTGAATGGTTCAACAGCCATCTGCCCGTAAGCCCCTACCCTGCCTCGTGTTCCGAAGCCCGGGGCGACTCGCAGCAGTCGGTGAAGGCCTACAATCTGCAGGGCGTAATGGTTGGCGAATTCCATAGCGAAGCCGCAGCACGCGCCGCCCTCGCCCCCGGCCTCTACATAATCAACGGCCGCAAAACCCTCATCCGCTAATTTCTTGTCAAAAGAAACATAGTTTGCGAGGCCCTCAATCTACTTGAATTTCCCAGTGACCGCCTTTTTTGGGGCCGGTATATCTTATTATTTCTGAAAGTTGGTCAAGTTCACGTTCTATTGTTTTAACGGAAACTCCCAGAGAAGAGGCTATTTGTGCCCTTGTAATTTGCGGATTGTCGTTAATGAGAGATAGTATTTGTTGCTGTCGTTCTGTCAAATTTTTAGCGACATTTTTAGCGACATTTTTAGCGACATTTTTAGCGACATTTTTAGCGACAT
>CAZKPP010000106.1:0-2922 GCA_964554665.1 uncultured Bacteroides sp. | reverse complement strand
TCGGTGATGCCTTGCGAAATGAGCGAAGTGATAGTCACGAGGCTACGGTCGCGCAGCGAGAGAAGATCATTGCGGCTCCATACTTCGCCGAAAAGGATGTCATCGTTAAGACGGGCAAATTCGGGAGCGAAATCTCCGAGCTGTGTCCGGCCTGCGGTCTGTACTATTTTTTGCTGTGCCATAATATTTAATGTTAATGTCATTAAAATTGAAAGTATGCAGAATCTTTTCATGTGTTTGTTATAGGATTTCGATTATGCAAAATTAGGGTAATTCTACCTTTGGAGCGTATCAAATACATCGCATTATGTATCATTTTTACCGAAAAAAGCGGCTGTTGGGCTATAAAAATCAGATAATTATAGCTATCTTTGCGCTATGAAGAAAATCCTCAAAGTCAATTCCCCCGGCGATTACAGCGCGTATCTTGGCCAGAGCAGCCGTCACAAACTGGTGAGTGTTATTGATTACAACGCCATTTCGCCCATACGGTCAAGCCTGAACAACTATGGGGTATATGCCATATTTCTTCGCGATGATGATTCAGTGAATCTGCAATACGGTTGCGGCAAATATGACTACAAGGAGTCTACGTTGCTGTGTGTATCTCCCGGGCAGATAGGCGGCAAGGAAGATGACGGCGAGAGGATTTCGATTTCGGGCTGGGCCCTGTTGTTTCACCCCGACCTGCTTCACGGCACTCCGCTGGAGAAACTCATTCAGGAATATCCCTTTTTTGACTACCACATCAACGAGGGGCTCCACATGAACGCCGCCGAGCACGACATAATTGTTGCGCTCTTCAGGGCCATACAAAGGGAAATTGAGGAAGAACACGACGAAGAACGCGACGAAATAATCATTGGCTATATCACCGTAGTGCTCAAATATTGCAAGAGATTCTACCGGCGGCAGTTTATTTCGTCGAAAAAAGAAAATTCCGACGTCCTGGCCCGTTTTCAGGACGCCTTGGCAGACTATTATGCCGACGGCCTTCAGCTCCGGCAGGGTATTCCCACAATTCAATATCTGGCCGACCGGCTGTGTATGTCGCCTAATTATCTCGGCGACCTAATCAAGCGCGCAACCGGAGAGACGGCCGGCAACCATATCCGCAATTTCCTTGTCCGGCAGGCTAAAAGCGGACTTGCGGCCGGAAAGACCATTGCGCAGGTGGCCTACGACATAGGGCTGGAATATCCACAGCACCTGAGCCGCATGTTTAAGAAACAGACCGGCATAACCCCTTCGGAATATCTCCGGCAGGTAAAGAACTGATATGGCGGTTATACAACCTTTAGGTTATACAGTTGTTTATATAGAAAAAGAATAATCATGAACTGTAGCCTTCAATTATGAAACAGAACGTTGAAGTCGACGGCCTGAAATGTCTGTGCAGCAAATCTACGGCAACCGATAAAATCGCCTACATACTCTATCCGATGGATATGCTGGCCGACTGGATTGAGCCTGCCAGCCAAAGATACAACGTGACTATTGTGGCGGTTACGGGCATGGACTGGGAAAGCGTGTTTAGCCCATGGCCGGCAAAGGGTGTGCCTGCGGGCAGCCCCGACTTTAAGGGTGAAGCCCCCGACTTCCTCAAACTTCTCCATCAAGAAGTTATTCCCGGAGTCGAAACCGCTTTGGGAGTCAGCGCCGAAGCGGAACGCACGCTGGTGGGAGTATCAATGTCGGGCCTGTTTGCGCTGTGGCAATGGATGCTGTGCAACACCTTCCGCAATATCGCTTCTCTATCCGGCTCCTTTTGGTATGAGGGCTTCGTTGAATGGATGGAGACCCGACCCATACCGCCCAAAAGCGGCAGAGCATACTTTCTGCTCGGCGACAAAGAGTCGCACTCAAGAATAAAGGCCTTTGACTCAGTCGGCCAAAACACCAGCGAGATTATATCCATGCTGCAATCCAACGGCATAGCGGCAACATTTCAAAGCGTACCCGGCAACCACTACTCCGACCCCATTCCCCGCCTCAACAGCGCCTTCGCCGCCCTCTTCCTCTGAAAGGTAACTGTAATTACAACGAAGTCTCAATAATTGAGGCCTCGTTGTTTTATTTATCTTATGTGTTTGATGGAACGATATTCATTCGGAGAAACACCGAGGTGCTGACGCACATATCTACAGAAAAACGAAAGAGATGAGAAGTTGAGTTGGATGCTGATTTCCTTTACGCTCTTTTTTGAATTTTTCAGCAGGTTTGCAATCTCATTTACGGTCTTTTCAGTGATCCATTCCATGGGCTTTTTCCCACTTGTACGCCGAATGACTGTCGATAGGTACTTGGGGGTTTTGTTAAGTTGTTTGGCATACCACTTAACACTGCGTGGAGTTGGATAGGTACTGTTCAGGAGATTAAAGAAAGCTTCTGAAAGAGTCTCCGGCGACTGCATAAAGTTGTGAGTCTCAATTTCTTCAGCCGCAGTTCCAATCATGGAAGAAATTCGGTAAACCATTGCCTGGATGAGACAACGGACATAGTCGTTGTAGAACAACACACCACATCCCGGCAAGCGCTGGCACAGATACTGGAAGTCAATTGATAAGTCCTCAATTTCGACATTCGAGAATGTATGCTTACCATTAGATCTGAACTGCTGGAACATTAACCAGATGATGGCGGAGTTAGGGAATATTTCCGAATTAAGTCTTTTTGACATGCAAAACATCATGAAACGGAAATCGTGACTGAACATTGTATGTTCAAGTCTCCGCTCAGATGGACAAAACAGTATATCATTCTTGAAAAGATTAACTGTTTTGCCGTCCATTTCCATCGACATTTCACCCTCTTTGCATACTATAAGGCGCATCCACGTGTCATCGTTCTGCTCGATGGCAGAAAGATGACGAAGATCATCGGTTATAATGAAATCTTCTGTCGCAAAATACTTAGGTTGCT
>CAZKPP010000105.1:0-3159 GCA_964554665.1 uncultured Bacteroides sp. | reverse complement strand
TTTCGGGTGGCGAACGCAACCGCTTGCACCTGGCCATGGCCCTGAAGCAGGAGGGCAACGTGTTGCTACTCGACGAACCTACCAATGATATTGACGTAAACACCCTGCGCGCCCTCGAAGAGGGCCTTGAGGCATTTGCCGGTTGCGCCGTAGTTGTCAGCCACGACCGTTGGTTCCTCGACCGTATATGCACCCATATCCTTTCGTTTGAAGGCGAGGGCAAGGTGGTTTATTACGAAGGTTCTTATTCCGACTACGAAGAATATAAGCGCGCCCACACACCCGATGGCAAGGAGCCCGTTCGTCGTCGCTACCGTAAACTCATGGACTGATGAAAATTTTTCAGCATCTCATTCTCGGCTCTCTGCTTTTAGCCGCAGCAGCGTGCACCAAAAATCAGGGTTGGACCCTAAGCGGTGCGGCCCCCGCAGGCGTTGACACCGTTTATGTCATGGCCCCGATGCTCACCGGCGGCTGGTATGCCCTCGATTCCGCCGCCGTCAGCGCCAACGGCCAATATCGCTTCACTCTGCCCCGAGCCAATGGCGAGCTGTTTTGCGTTAAGGTTGGCAACCGCAGCGTTTACCTTACTGCCGATTCTACTGAAACCTTGACCCTCGACTCTCTTGGCGTGCGCGGCGGTTCGGCCGAAGCGTTGCTCTTCAACTCCGTTGACTCGGCCCTCAATGCCGGAGCCGATGCCAAGGGGCTGTTGCGTGTCCTTGAAGGTAATTATGCCTCCAAGGCCGCTTATTATGCAACCCGCCGCATGCGTAACCATATTCTGCTGCGCACGGTTGCTAACCGCTATCTCGAAGAGCGTCCTAACGATCCGCTCACGGTGGTTTTGACCACTGAACTGCGCGCCGCTATGCCCAAAACTCAAGAGCCGGGCGAGCAGACCGTAATTCTTGCTGATGAAATCGGCTATTACGACATTGAACTGATGGACCGCAACGGCGATATGCGCAAACTGTCAGAGCTGGTTGAGAGTAACCCCAAAGTGGTGCTCGCCTACGCTGACTTCACAACCTCCGACGTGCAAAAAGTAACGCTCGCCCTGGGTGAAGCTCAGAGCCGTGGTGCTGCTATCTACGAAGTAGGTTTCGGCGAGAACCAGCATCAATGGGCCGCTGCCTCGGAGGGTATTCCCTGGGTTAGCGTTTATCAGAGCGATGCCGCTGATGTTACCCACATCCGCCAGTATGCAGTCGGCTCTTTTCCCACCTATTTTGTAATCACCGACGGCGTAGTCACCGGCCGCGCATCAAATCAGGCCGAGCTCCTTGAACTGTTATGAAAAAACTTTTGCTGACCTTTTGGGCCCTCGCCCTGGCGCTCGCGCTCGGTGCGCAGTCGCCTAAATATATCTTTTATTTTATCGGCGATGGCATGGGCCATGGTCAGGTTATGTCGGCGGCTGCATATAAGCGCCTCGTACTCAACGATTCGCTGCCGCTGCTGATGATGCAGTTCCCCGAGGCCGGTATGGTTACAACATATTCTGCAAACACTCATGTAACCGACTCTGCAGCCGCAGGAACCGCGTTGGCAACCGGATCCAAGACCCGAAATAATATGCTCGGCATGGATGCCGACTCCGTAGCCGTAAACTCCGTAGCCGTTGACCTTGCCAAACGCGGCTACGGCATCGGCCTGGTTACCAACGTTTGTCCCGACGATGCCACTCCGGCCGCATTCTACGCCCATGTGCCGGCGCGTACGCAGTTCTACGACATAGCCATGCAGTTTGCCGACTCTCCGGTCAGCTTCCTGGCAGGCTCCAAATTGCGTGGCGCAATGACTAAGGGCAACTACACCGGCCTCTACGAAAAGTTGGCCGACAAGGGCGTGACCATTGTTCGCGGCGTTGAAAATATCCCCGCCGAATATCCGTCGAGGCTCCTGTTGCTCAATACCGACACCGTAGCCCAAAACATGGGCTACACCATTGATGGCCCCAAAGGCAACACCCTCCGCCAGTATATGGACGCCGCCATCAACTACCTGTCGGCAACCTCGCCCGACCGCTTCTTCCTGATGGTCGAAGGCGGCAACATCGACTGGGCAGGCCACGATAACGACGGCCCCACGATTGTGCGCGAGGTGCTCGCCTACGACGACGTGCTTCGCCGAGCCTACGAATTTTATCTGCAACATCCCGACGAAACCCTCATCATAGTTACCGCCGACCACGAAACCGGCGGCATGACAGTAGGGCAGCGCTCCACGCGCTACAACCAGTTCCCCGAAGTGGTTGACCGTCAGCACATCTCCAAAGCCCGCTTCTGCGACTATTGCTGGGATATCCTCAAATCCAAGCAGCCCATAACCTGGGAAGAAATGCAGCAGAAACTCGCTCAAGACCTTGGATTTTTCGACGCCACCAAGCTCACCGACACTCAGCTCCGGCGCCTCAAAGAAGCCTTTGACCGCACATTCGTAACCCTCGACGGCGAGGCATACGAAAACCTCTATGCCAGTTATCCCGAATTTGCCCTGGTGGTTTTCGACATTCAGAACGAAATCGCCGGCTACGGCTTCACCTCCCCCAAACACACCGGCAACCCCGTACCCATCTTCGCCGTCGGCGTCGGCGCCAACCGCTTCAGCGGCACCCTCGACAACACCGACATCCCCCGCCTCCTCCGCACCCTCACCAAATAAAAAGGGCGTCCTTCAACGCCCTCAAAATTATTTAAAGAAGTTTTGGAAGCAGGTTACTCGGCATTATTTCTTGCCGAGGGATTTGAACATCTTAGTGATGCAACGCTTCTTCTGCTCCATGTTGGGGTGAACGTAGAGGTTGAGCGTGGTTGAGATGTCGGAATGTCCTAAAAGAACACTGACTGTTTTGTAGTCGCAGTTGCTCTCTATGCAACGGGTTGCGAAGGAGTGGCGCAGTCCGTGGAACTTTATCGGAGGAATGTTGAGTGATTTCATCAGTCTCTTGTAGTAGGTGCGATATGTGCGCGGCTCTATCGGTTTACTGTCGTTGGAAATGACATAAAATCCGGTATTGACTACTTTCATCAGCGGTTTGATAAGTGTGAGAGCTTCGGCACTGAGTGGTATCTCACGGGCGGAGTTAGGTGTCTTGGGGTCGTTGATAACCAGTTCGGTGTGCTTTTCCTCACCGTCAAGGATATAGATACGCTC
>CAZKPP010000104.1:0-3320 GCA_964554665.1 uncultured Bacteroides sp. | reverse complement strand
AACGTTGCCATGGCAACAGGCATAATAATTTCTGAACTCTCCCGAAGAATTTATGGCTAAAACTAATTATAAATCCGCCTGGTTCTGCTCAAACTGCGGCAATGAGTCCTCAAAGTGGGAGGGCCGCTGTCCGGCTTGCGGCGAATGGAACACTATGGTTGAAGAGCGCGTGTCGACCGCCAAAGCCACCACCGGCGGCGCCCGCGGCACCCTGCGGCTGCAAACCGAACTGTCGAAGCCCCAAAAGGTCAGCGAAATCAAAACCGAAGCCCAGGAACGCATAACCTTGCCCTCGGCCGAGCTCAACCGCGTTTTGGGCGGCGGCCTCGTTGCCGGCTCGATGGTTTTGATCGGCGGCGAACCGGGCATCGGCAAATCAACCCTGGTGCTCCAGAATATTCTGAGCATCCGCAAAAGCACCGTACTCTACGTTTCGGGCGAAGAAAGCGCCATGCAGCTGAAAATGCGCGCCGACCGCATCGGCCGCCTGTCTGACAACTGCTATATCGTCACCGAAACGTCGCTCGACAATATTTTTGCCCACATTGATGCCATCCGCCCCGGGCTGGTGGTTATCGACTCAATCCAGACCATTGCCGACGATTCGCTGGAATCTTCGGCCGGCTCGGTAGGTCAGGTGCGCGAATGCGCGGCCCGGCTGCTCGCCTACGCCAAGCAAACCAACGTGCCTGTGATTCTTATCGGCCACATAACCAAAGAGGGCTCGATTGCCGGCCCCAAGGTGTTGGAACACATTGTCGACGCCGTTCTTCGCTTCGAGGGCGACTCGCACCAGATGTTTCGCATTTTGCGCGCCATCAAAAACCGCTTCGGCTCCACCTCGGAACTGGGCATCTACGAAATGTGTCAGCGCGGGCTGCGCGAGGTTACCAACCCGGGCGAGGTATTGCTGGGCAACGGCTCGGAAGAGCTGTCGGGCACGGCTATCGGCGTTGCCATGGAGGGGATGCGGCCGTTTCTCATCGAGGTCCAGGCCCTGGTCAGCACCGCGGCATACGGCACGCCGCAGCGCTCCGTAACCGGCTTCGACTCCAAGCGCATGAACATGCTCCTGGCGGTTCTTGAAAAGCGCGTGGGCTTCAAACTGGCCCAGAAAGACGTGTTTCTCAACCTTGCCGGCGGCATAAAGGTAAATGACCCGGCGCTCGACTTAGCGGTGATTTCGGCCATACTGTCGAGCAACGTCGACATGGTTGTGCCCCGCACAACGTGTATGACCGGCGAAGTGGGCCTGTCGGGCGAAATCCGCCCCGTAACCCGCATTGAGCAGCGCCTGACCGAAGCCGAAAAGCTCGGCATGGAAACTATCATAATTCCCAAAAACAACCTTAAGGGCATCGACACCTCGAAACGCAAAATCAAAATCGTTGAAGTTGCGCGAGTTGAAGAAGCCTTCAGAACCCTATTTTCATAACTATGGCAAAAATCGGCGATACTGTCCGCTTTCTCAATGCCGTCGGCGGCGGCAAAATAGTTCGCATGGATGGCCGCATAGCCTACGTTTGCGACCCCGACGACGGATTTGAAACCCCGGTAGACATAAACGAATGCGTGGTGGTTCCGTCGGCAACCGTCATTCCCGAAATTCCCGAACCCGAGCCAAGCCGCGCGGCTGAGCGCCCGCCGGTTAAGGAAACCGCCTCCAAGGAACTGACCGCCGCCCTGCTCTTTGAGCCGCGAGACATCAAAAGGCTGTCGCAAACGTCGTTCGACATCTATCTGGTCAACGACTCCAACTACCGGCTGCTCTATGCCGTCAGCGCCCGGCCCTCGGATGTGGCGGAGTTTACGCTGCTCGCCGCCGGCGAGGCCGAGCCTAACATCCAGGTTTTCATCGACGAAATAAATCAGCTCGACATTAACCGGTTAGGCGTGATTTCGGTGCAACTCATAGCGTTTAAGGCCGACCGACCATTCGACATGCGCGCCCCAATAGCTTCGGAAACGCGCATGGACCTTACGCGCCTGGCAAAACTCCATTGCTTCACGGCTACGGCCTATTCGGAAACGCCGGTGCTGACAGTGCCGATAGTTACCAACGGCGTTACTGCGCGCCCGCTGCGCCTTGAGCAGTTGGTCGACCGCTTCGACGCGCCCATAGCCCCAGAGCCGAAAGCCGAGCCTAAGAAATCGAAATCCTCAAAGCCGAAGGGCAACGAGCCTTTGGTAGTTGACCTCCACATCAACGAGCTGCTCGACTCCACCGCCGGGCTACAGCCGGCCGACATGCTCGCCTGCCAGCTGCGAGAATTTGACTCACGCATGGCCGAGGCCTCAAAAAAGCCCGGAAGCAAAATTATTTTTATTCATGGCAAAGGCGAAGGCGTTTTGCGCGCCGCCATTCTCGACCGTCTGCGCCGCCGCTGGCCCAAATGCGACGTTCAAGACGCTTCGTTCCGCGAATATGGCTTCGGAGCAACACAAGTAACTGTTTATAAGTAAGCACATGGCAATTCACTGTTTCAGCGGCATGGGCAACTCGGCAGCCGTGGCCGCCCGCCTCGAAAGCAAACTCCCGGCCAATTTTGCCGACGACGTTTACGTGTTTCCGACCTACTCGTGGGGGCTGCCGCCGATAATTGTTGAACACCTCAGCCGTGCCAACCTGCGCGGACGCCGGGTGCACCTGGTTGTTACCTGCGGCGACGACACCGGGCAGCTCGACCTCCAGTGGCGCAAGCTGCTTGCCCAATCGGGCGCCGAGGCCGGCAGCATCTACTCCGTGCAGATGCCCAACACCTACGTTTGCCTCCCTTTCATGAACGTCGACCCCAAGGAGTTGGCAGCCGAGAAACTGAGCCGCGCCGCCGCCCGCGTTGACTACATTGCCGGGCGTCTCGCCGCCGGCATCGTGGAAACCGACATTGTGCGCGGCGCCATGGCGCGATTCAAAACATCGGTAATCTACCCGCTGTTTTTCGCCGGCCAGGCTACCCGCGGCAAAAAATTCCACGCCGCCGCCAGCTGCACCGGCTGCGGCACCTGCAGCCGCGAATGCCCCAAATCGAACATCACCATGGGCTCCGACCGCTTCCCGCACTGGGCCAACGATTGCACCTATTGCCTGCGCTGCTACCACGTTTGCCCCACCCATTCGGTAGCCTACGGCCGATTTACCCGAAATAAAGGCCAATACTTGCACCCTGACTTTCAGAAACTTATAAAAAACTTCAAAAATTTATAGCAAAATATTTGGTCAGTTCAAAAAAAGTGGCTACCTTTGCAATCGCAAAACCAAAAAACATGCGAAAATAGCTCAGTTGGTAGAGCACAACCTTGCCAAGGTTGGGGTCGCGGGT
>CAZKPP010000103.1:0-3483 GCA_964554665.1 uncultured Bacteroides sp. | reverse complement strand
TAGGGGCGCATGCCTTTTTCGGTGATGATGCAGGCTTTGGACTCGGTCTGTGCAAAGGGGTTAGTGGAGCCGGTGGGCACTACTTCAACAACGCCGGCAGAGAGGCCGGTAACGTCGTAGGTTTCGCCGGTAGCGGTTTCGGTCATTATGTAGGTGGGGAAACGCTTGGCGTCGAACTGCGAGCGTAGCGCTTTGGCCTCGGCCAGGTAGGCAGACACGTCGGTGTCGGCATCGAGACGGATGAGGTAGGCGTTGAGCGAGTGTTTTTTGCCGCGCAGACGAATGCGGGCGTCGGTCGATTCGTGGCTCATGATCATGAACTCGTAGTCGCCTTCGTGGCCATAGCCGGTTTCGTCTTCATCTTCGCCATTCTGGTCCTTGGGGGCGTTGGGGCCGGTGATGTTGGCGGGGTCAGAGAAGATGTGGAACACCTTGTTGTAGGAGTTGAAGGTGAGCACTACGCCATTGTCGGTAATAACGTCCCACATCGAAACTTCGGCGGTTTCCTTGTTGTCGATCCATTTATGGTCGGAGGTTATGGTCACCGACTTGTCGGGGCGGAACTCCATAACAAAGAGATAGCCGGGTTCGTCGGGGTTGGCAAAGTATTCCATAGCCCACTTGCCGCCGTCGGCGCAGAGCATGTCGAAGTTGGTTTGCTTGGAGCTTTCCAGGCGGTCGGCAGCAGACTCGTCGAAGATGCGGATATCGTCGTTGCTGCACGAGCCGAGGGCGAGGGCGGCTGCAAATATGGGGAGGATAAGAGATTTCTTCATCGTCATAATTACTAATTTCTGATTACTAATTACTGAATTGCATCGATTTCGGCGCGGAGGGCGTCGATGTCGAAGTCTTGCTGGCGGCGCTGAACAATTTCGCGCAGGGCGTCGAAGTCGAGCTGCCAGGTGTCTTTAAACCAGCTGCGAACAATGTTGCGCTTCTGAAGGATTACTGCACGGCCGTCTACCTTGTCGGCGTCTTCGATGGGGAAGATGCCGCCGGGGGTCGAGGCGTTGAGGCGTTCAATGTATTCTTCAACCTGCTTTACGGTAGTGAGAGCTTCGCCTTTGGTGCCGATAATTGCGGGGCGGTAAAGGTTGCGGCTCTCGTCTTTTTCAACCGACGAGAGAATCAGGGTTTTGTCGTCGGGCTTGTTGGGGTCCTTCAGATAGTAGTAGCAGAAATAGGGAGCGTCTTCCTTATCTGCGGCATCGTCGCTGAGGCCGTTATCCCAGCCGCGGTCGGCCATCCAGAGGATGAGTTCGTCGGCTTCGGCATTGCGGGTAAGATAGTTGGCAATGGTTTCGGCAAAGTCTTCGCGGCCTTCCGACGAAGAATAAGGGGTTATGAAACCTTGCGAAGCCTGCAGGCCGATGGGTTTGTTCTGCCACGAAGAGGCATCGTAGCGGCCGGCGCTGAGCAGGTCGAATTCTTTGGGATAGGTGCGGGTCTGGTGCAGAATGTGGCCAAACTCATGGTGCATGGTACGGAAATAGAATTCGTTGAGCTGCTCAACGTTGTTGAGCTGGATTTCATTGACCTTGAAGAGCGAAACCTTGAGGCCGCCTTCGGCCAGGCCGAGGATTTCGGTGCCCGAGGTGGGGTTATAGGCGGGGGAGCCGATGAGGTGGAGAATGCGGGGACCGTAGGTTTTCAGGAAGTCAGGGCCGCAATGTTCGGCGTAGGTGTCGAACCAGAGGTAGCGGGTGAGCAGGCAGAGGTCGCGGGCATTTTCGAACGAGGCGGGCACCAGGTGGTAGTCCATGCTCGATTCAACGTCTTCCATCTTATATTTGAAGTCGAGATTATAGGGCAGCAGGAAGTTCTGTTCCACCCATTTGTCGAACTTATAGCTATAGCCGTTGGGGTCGGCGGGGGGATTGTCGTCGGGGAAGATCGAGGGGCCGAGCTTCTCTTCGGAGCAGGCAGCCAGGGCGAGGCCTGCGGCAGCCATGAGAATATATTTATGGAGTTTCATTGCTTAAAGTCAGTTTTGGGTGGGTTAGCGGATTACGAGCTGATTTTCGCCGGGGTTCTGAACCTTGTCGGTTGCGGGGCGCGGGTTGGCGGTGAGGCCGGCCGAAACTACTTCGGGGGGGAGCTGAATTGCCAGGCGCGGATCCTTGAGGGTCAGGCGGTCGGTGGTGTGATAGTCGGGAGCCACGTTGTTGCCGATCTTGCGGTCAAACTCGATACCCATGCGTTTGATGTCGAACCAGCGCATGCCGGTGTGGACAAGTTCGATGCGGCGCATGTGGAGCACACACTGCAGGTAGGGCATGATTTCGTCGAGCGAGGCGGTTGCGTCGGACTGCGAGCAAACCAGGTCGATGTTGATGGGTTTGCAGATGCCGTAGCCGGGGTCTTTGTCGCCATAGAACGACTTGATGTTGGCGCGGCTGAAGTCAGAGAACTTCTCTTCGTAGCCGGAGGCACCGGGGCAGTTGCGGCGGGGCTTTTCCCAAGCGTCGAGGTCGGCGATGGCGCCGTCGATGTCGCCAAGAAAGAGGCGGGCTTCGGCGCGGGTCAGCAGCACTTCTTCGCCGCCGAATTCGCGGCGGGTGATGTGGGCGTAGCCGATACCGGCGATTTTGTCGGTGTATTCAAACTGTTCGGACATATTGGCACACATGCCGTAGCCATATTCCTGTCCGCCGTTGGTGATGCAGATGCCGTTGAAGCAGGGGTGCATGGTGAAGCTGCGCTTGTTTTTGCCGGAGCCGGAGGTCCACTGGAACGACGACCACACGGGCGACGACGAGTGAACGGTAGAGCTCAAAGCGTCGCGAATCAGGGCGTAGCGGTTTTTAGAGCCGAGGCGGCGGAGCAGAATCGAGTGAGTGGGATAGAGCATGAAGTTCCACTGCTTGTCGATGTTGTTCTGATAGCGGCCGAAGTCGCTGATGTAGGTGTAGGTATCGAGCGTGGACCAGATTTTGCTCAGGTAGGGGGTTACGTCGGCATTTTCACCGCCGAAGACTTCGTTGCAGGCGTCGATACACTTCTGATACTGGCGGGTATAGAGGTAGTAGCGGGCGGCAAAGGCGTAGGCGGCCTGGGTGTTGAAGTGATATTTGGGCACGTCGTAGATGCCGTTGTTGATACCCTTGATGCCTTCGGTGAGGTCTTTTTCGATCATCGCGTAGGTCTGAGCCAGAGTGCCGCGCTGATAGTCGGGCTTAACGGTGGTTTCAGGCTTGGTGATGTAGGGGATGCCGAGGTTGATTTCGTTGTCGTCGCCGTAGGGCATGCAGAATACCTGGGCGAGCATGAAGTGGTTGAACGCGCGCAGAACCTGTGCTTCGGCGTAGATGGCCGACTGGGTGCGGTCGAGGCCGCCGTTTTCTTCGCGCCATTCGTCGAGTTTTTCCATGGCGGCGTTGGCCACGGCGATGGAGTTATAGAAACCTTCCCAGATGTTGGAGGGAGAGTCGGTGTCGGTGTTGCTCTGGCAAACTTCCCAGCGATACATTTCGTCGTCGC
>CAZKPP010000102.1:0-3786 GCA_964554665.1 uncultured Bacteroides sp. | reverse complement strand
TCGTTTTCGGTCAGCAAGTCGCGCGGCATCTGCAAGTGCTTTTCGTGTGGCAAGGGTGGCACGCCGGTGGGCTTTATAATGGAGCTTGAGCAGCTGAGCTACGTTGAGGCTCTGCGCTGGCTGGCAAATAAATACAATATTGAAATCAAGGAACGCGAGCTGACGGCCGAAGAGCGCGCGGCAGCTACCGAGCGCGAGAGCATGCTTACGCTCAACGACTTTGCCCTGCAGTTTTTTGAGCATACGCTGACCGACACCGACGAGGGCAGGGCCATAGGCCTGAGCTATTTCCGCAGCCGCGGGCTGACCGACGCCGCCATCAAGCGCTTCCGGCTCGGCTTTGCCCCCGAGCAGCGCGATGCCCTGTCGACCCGCGCGCTGGCCAAGGGCTACAGCGAAGATCTGTTGGTTTCCACCGGCCTCTGCACCAGGCCCGAGCGCGGCGGCCTCTATGACCGCTTCCGGGGCAGGGTGATGTTTCCGGTGTTTTCGGTCAGCGGCAAGGTTGTTGCCTTCGGCGGCCGCACGCTCAAAACCTCAAAAGAGGTTGCCAAGTACGTAAATTCGCCCGAAAGCGTAATTTATCATAAGAGCAACGAACTCTACGGCCTTTATCAGGCTAAGCGCGAAATTGTAAAGAAAGACAAGTGTATCCTCGTTGAGGGCTACATGGACGTTATATCCATGAGCCAGCGCGGGGTGGAAAACGTTGTGGCCTCGTCGGGCACGTCGCTCACCGAGGGGCAGATAGCGCTGATTCATCGCTTCACCCCGAACGTAACCGTTATTTATGACTCCGACCCTGCCGGCATAAAGGCCTCGCTGCGAGGCATCGACATGCTGCTGGCCCAGGGCATGAACATTAAGGTTATGCTGCTGCCCGACGGCGAGGACCCCGACTCTTTCGCTCGGAGCCATACGCTTGAAGAAATCGAGCAATATTTTAAGGAAAACGAAACTGACTTCATACGCTTTAAAACGCGCATTCTGCTCGACTCGCTTGAGAGCAACGATCCGGTTGGCCGCGCGGGAGTGATTAACTCCATAGCGCGTAGCATCGCCGTTATCCCCGACCGCGTTGTAAGGAGCGAATATATAAAGGATTGCGCGCGGCTGTTGGCCACCGACGAAGATATCGTGCGCCTGCAGGTATCCAAGTTCGCCAACGAGGCCGCCGACAAGGCCAAAACCGCCCCCAAGCCCGCCGATCCCGACGATAAAACTCCGGTTGCGGAGCCGACGGCCAATTTGCGTCAACCCTCGCGCAGTGTGGCCGACGTTGCGGCCTATCTGCGGCCCTCGGAAATGGAAATCGTGAGGCTCTGTGCGCGCTACGGCTTGCAGCCGATAGCCCAGGTTGTTGACGACGAGGGCGACACTACCGACCTGACCCTGATTCAATATGTTGCCGGCGAGCTGATGAACGACGACATCAACTTTGCCAATGCCGACCTTGAGAGAGTGTTTGTTGCCGTTCAGGCTGCGGCCGAGGCGTGGAGCAGCGAACTGCCCCGGGCCATAGAACGGGCCGAGCAGGTGCGCCGCGAGTTTATGGCCAACGCCGCCGACACCATAGCCTCCGCCGGCTCGATTGATTCCATCAAGCGCAAGGAGCAGGAAATGGAGCAGGCTGCCGACAACGAGGCCAAGGCCGTAGTGGCCGAGGCGGCCGAGCGCTTCCTTACTCTGACCCTCGGCGCCGACCCTAACCCCGAAGTGCGCAGCCTGGCAACTACTTTTGCCTCCGAAAAATATGTGTTGAGCAAAATCCACACCAAGGGCACCCACATCCCCTCGGAGCGCGAGCTGTTGGGCGACCGCGCGCCGCGTGCCGTGTGTGCCTTGAAAATCGCCATTCTGCAATGGCGCGAAAAGGAGCTGCGCGCCAAAATCGCCTCCGACCCCGCCTCGGCGGTGGAAACCATGGAACTTATTCGCGACATTCGCGGCATCATAGCCCAACTGGCTCGCTATTTGGGCGAAAGAATTGTGTTACCGAAATAATAATAAACCAAAAATAACCAATAAATTCATGAAAAAAATTCTGATGACAACCATTGCAGCTCTTTCGCTGACCGCTTGCGGCGGCGCCAAAGACGACGATACCCCGATGGTAGACAAACCCGAATTTACCTCGCCCGACGGCATTTTTTCCATTGATGCCCTCGAAGCTATGGGCCGCGTTTCGGCTCCGGTGCTCAGCCCGGATGCAACCAAGGTTCTCTACACCGTCAGCTACGAAAGCGTTGAACACAACCGCTCGAACGCCGACCTCTATCTGGCCGACATCTCCAACCCCGACGAACCGAAGCATTCGCGTCTGACCTCTACCCCCAAGAGCGAAAGCAATGCCGTTTGGATCGACGGCGGCAAGAAAATCGCTTTCCTCTATCCCGACAAAGATGGCCATAACCAGCTCTGGACCATGAATGCCGACGGCTCTGGCCGCAAGCAGGTGTCGGAACTCGAAAAGTCGATCGACGGCTTCGTGATTTCGCCCGACGAAAAGAAAATCGTGCTGATTCAGCAGGTTAAATATGCCCGCACCGCCCAGGATGTTTATCCCGACCTGCCCAAAGCAAACGCCCGCATTATCGACGATATGATGTATAAGCATTGGGACGAATGGGTAACCGAAATTCCTCATCCCTTCCTGGCCGACTTCAATGGCAACTCTATCGGCGAACTGACCGATATTCTCGGCGACGAGCCCTACGAATCGCCGGTTAAGCCCTTTGGCGGCGTTGAAAGCTTTGCGTGGAGCCCCGACAGCAAGAGCCTGGTTTACACCTCGCGCAAGAAAACCGGCATGCAATATGCCATTTCAACCAATTCCGACCTCTTCCTCTACAACCTTGAAGATAAATCGACCCGCAACCTGACCGAAGGCATGGCCGGCTACGACACCAACCCGACATTCTCGCCCGACGGCACTCAGCTGGCATGGCTGTCGATGGAACGCGACGGCTACGAAAGCGACAAAAACCGCATCATGGTGCTCGACCTTGCTTCGGGCGAAAAAGCCGACCTGACCGCCAACTGGGATTACACCGTTGACGAGATTGCCTGGCAGCCCAACTCGCGCGGCCTTTTCTTCCTGGCATATCGCGACGGCGTCAAACCCGTATTCTCGGTTCTGCTCGACGGCACAGTGTCGGTCGTTTCAGCCGGCGAGGTTGACTATCAGTCGCTGCAGCCCGTTAGCGACACCAAGGTTATAACTATGGCTCACTCCATGCTTTTCCCCAATGAAATCTATCTGGCCCACGACGGCTACGCCCATAAAATCACCGGCGTAAACGACGAAATCTTCGCCCAGATTCAAATGCCTACGGTTGAACGCCGCATGGTGCCGACAACCGACGGCAAGGAAATGCTCACCTGGATTGTGAAGCCCCAGAATTTCGACGCCAACGCCAAATATCCGGCGCTTCTTTACTGTCAGGGCGGTCCGCAGCAGGCCGTAAGCCAGTTCTGGAGCTACCGCTGGAACCTGGCGCTGATGGCAGCCAACGGCTACGTGGTCATCGCCCCCAACCGTCGCGGCCTGCCCGGCTTCGGCACCGAATGGAACGAGCAGATTTCGGGCGACTATCCCGGCCAGAATATGCGCGACTATCTCGCTGCTGTTGACAATGTTAAGGTTGAACCTTGGATTGATGAGACCAAAATCGGCGCCACCGGTGCCAGCTATGGCGGCTTCTCGGTTTACTGGCTCGCCGGCAACCATGACCACCGCTTTGCCTGCCTGATTGCCCACGCCGGCATCTTCAACATCGAAAGCCA
>CAZKPP010000101.1:0-3987 GCA_964554665.1 uncultured Bacteroides sp. | reverse complement strand
CCCTGTTTATACCCGAAAAAATCAAAACCCCTCAACTTCAATGAGTTAAGGGGTTTGTTTTGTGCCCAGAACAGGACTCGAACCTGCACGCCTCGCAGCACTCGCACCTGAAACGAGCGCGTCTACCATTCCGCCACCTGGGCAAGGTGTTTTCTTGTTTCAGTGGTGCAAAGTTCGGGAAAAATTTTTAACTGTGCAAATTTTTTGCGAAAAATCTGCGAAATTTATTTTTTGAGCACGGGAATCGAGTAGGCAACGCCCAGGGAAAAGCGGTCGTAGGGGTAGTCAGCGAGGCCGTGTTCAAAGAGGGCATGGAGGGTCCAGCGGTCGGCCGGGCGATATTCAAGGCGGGTTTTGAATGACATGGGCATGTCGCGGGCCAGCTCGGGCCGGCTGCTGGCAAGGTGTTCCCACCCGGAGTAGCCGGCAAAGGTTTCGGCGAGGCTGAAGCTGCGATAGTCGAGGCGGAGTTTGAGGCCAAACATAACGGCGTCGTTCTGGCTGTCGACTGATGTTTGCCAGCATAGAAACCCGCATTGGGCTGCAACACGGAGCGCTAGCCTGTTGTCGGGCAAAAGAGGGAATGTCTTGCCAAAGGCGGCATCAAAAAAGTAGCCCGGCGAGTCGTAGTAGCGGGCCAATTTACTGCTTCCGCCACTGGCGGTTTTGAGGCCCGCGCGAACCACTATATCGGGCCTGTAACGGCCTTCGAGAAACAGATGTAAATCAGTCGTAACATACACATCACCAGTCAGATGACCGCGCCAAAAGTCACTGGGGGGGGGGGGTAGTTGAGATATTACAGGAGTGCACAAAGGCGGAAGAATGGCGATACCATTCCATGACCGGAAGCCACACCGAGAGGTTGGCGCGGGAGGTCCACAAAGGGATTACGGCGCGCAGGGTAAAGTCGGTTGTGTGGTCGTTGCGGCGCCCTTTGAAATAGTTTGCTTCGGCCTCGATTTTGAGCACCGACGATGTTTGGTCAACAATTTCGGGAATCGGGAATGCATTCGGCCCGAAATAGTAGGGAGAAATCATTGTGGTTTCAACGGCCGAGGCGGCTGAAGCCAAGATTAGCGACAATAGGAATGCGCGGAAGCGATTGCTGGTTGATGACATGGTTATTGGTGTAGTTATTATGCTGACGGGTGCAAAATTACTAATTTTTTTGCTAAAATCAGAAATAATTGTTGTAACTTTGCAGTCTGAAAAACAATTGAATTGAAAAATATATGGCAGTAGAACTCCAACATCTCACCAAACGCAGCGAAAACTATTCGCAATGGTATAACGACCTGGTAGTCAAAGCCGACCTGGCCGAGCAGAGTGCTGTACGCGGTTGCATGGTAATTAAGCCATACGGCTATGCAATCTGGGAAAAAATGCAGCAGCAGCTTGATAAAATGTTTAAGGAAACGGGCCACCAGAATGCTTATTTCCCGCTTTTGATTCCTAAATCATTCCTGTCGCGCGAGGCTGAACACGTTGAAGGTTTCGCAAAAGAATGTGCGGTTGTTACCCACCACCGCCTGATGAACGACCCCAATGGCGGCGGAGTGGTTGTAGACCCCGATGCGCGTCTGGAAGAGGAGTTGATTATTCGCCCCACCTCGGAAACCATTATCTGGAACACCTATAAGAACTGGATAACCTCATATCGCGACCTGCCTATTCTGGTTAACCAGTGGGCCAACGTTATGCGCTGGGAAATGCGCACCCGCATGTTCCTGCGCACCGCTGAGTTCCTTTGGCAGGAAGGCCACACTGCGCATGCCACCTCCGACGAAGCTCAGGAAGAAGCCATTAAGATGCTGAACGTTTACAAAACGTTTGCCGAAAAATACATGGCCGTTCCGGTAGTTACCGGCGTTAAGACCGCCAACGAACGCTTTGCCGGCGCCCTGGAAACCTACACCATCGAAGCGATGATGCAAGACGGCAAAGCCCTTCAGAGCGGCACGTCGCACTTCCTGGGCCAGAACTTCGCCAAGGCTTTCGACGTTAAGTTCGTCAACAAGCAAAACGAGCTCGAATACGTGTGGGCAACCTCATGGGGCGTGTCTACCCGCCTGATGGGTGCGCTGATTATGACCCACTCCGACGACAACGGCCTGGTTCTGCCCCCGCATCTGGCGCCGATTCAGGTGGTAATCGTGCCTATCTATAAAAATGACGAGCAGCGCAATGCCGTAACCGAAAAAGTTATGCCGATTGTTGAAGCCCTGCGCGCCAAAGGCATTTCGGTTAAATACGACGATGCCGACAACCGCCGCCCCGGCTTTAAATTCGCCGACTATGAGCTCAAGGGCGTTCCCGTGCGTCTGGCCATCGGTGCCCGCGACCTCGAAAACGGCACCGTTGAAGTTATGCGCCGCGACACCCTCGAAAAAGAAGTTGACCGCCTCGACACCATTACCGAGCGCATCCCCGCCCTGCTCGAAGAAATTCAGGACAATATTTACCAAAAAGCCCTGAAGCAGCGCGAAGCCATGACCTACAAAGTAGACACCTACGAAGAGTTCAAGGCTCAGCTCGAAAAAGGCGGCTTCATACTTGCCCACTGGGATGGCACCCCCGAAACCGAAGAACGCATCAAAGAGGAAACCAAAGCCACCATACGCTGCATTCCGCTCGATGCGCCCGAAGAAGAGGGCGTAGACATGCTCACCGGCAAACCCTCGCACCGCCGCGTAATCTTTGCCAGAAACTATTAAGAGCAGGGGGCCGTCGGGCCGTCCGTCGCGCGCCGCCAGGTTCGGCGCGAGGAAAGTCCGGGCAACGCAGAGCACCATATTATCTAACGGGTAGCTGTCGGAATAAATAACGGCAGAGTAGCGTGACAGAAAATAACCGCCCCGAAAGGGGCAAGGGTGAAAAGGTGGGGTAAGAGCCCACCGGAGCCGATGGCAACATTGGCTGCCGCACGCCTTATGGGTTGCAAGGTCAAGTAAACCGGCGCTTGAGGGTTGCTCGCCCGATTGCCGGAGGGTAGACTGCATCAGATAAATGACGGGCCGCGGAGTCGTTCGCAGTCGCTGCGATAACGGCCACCGCCGACATAACCCGGCTTACAACCCGACCGCCCCCCGCTTTTTTCGCTTACCTTATCGGCGTAAAAGCGCGAAAATCTTATATTATTTTCAACTTTCATCTTTTTTTCATACCTTTGCAGCTGCAATTGCAATGTTTTTAGATGAACGACCAAAATTTCAGTGATATTGCTCCGTTCGACAACGGACCCGGATTCCACCAACATATTGAACGCCTGGTGGGCGAGCCCCTGTTTCAACACGCCGTTGAATGGGTGCTTCCGGGCGTTGACTACTCCCAATTTTCACAAAAGCTGCTTGATTGCCACACCCAGGAGGAGTTCCAACACCGCATCATGCTCCCCTTTCTGGCACAACTCGCAGAGAAAACCACGGCCGGCCTGACCCTCGACGGCATTGACTTCTACGAGCCCGGCAAGAACTACGTATTGATTTCCAACCATCGCGACATAGTTCTCGACGCCTCGTTTCTCAATCTCGGGCTGGTTCGCGGCGGCCGCCCGACAACCGAAGTGGCCATAGGCAACAACCTGCTGATCTTGCCTTGGATCGACGAACTCGTCAGACTCAACAAAAGCTTCATCGTTAAGCGCGACAACGGCATACGCGGCGCCCTGGAAGCCGCCAAACACCTGTCGGCCTACATTCATTATTGCATCACCACCAAACACCAGAGCCTTTGGATTGCTCACCGCGAAGGCCGCGCCAAAGACTCCAACGACCGCACCCAGGAGGGCCTGATAAAAATGATGACCCTCGGCGGCGAAGGCACCCCGCTCGACTCCATACGCGAAATTAACCTGCTGCCGGTCAGCATCAGCTACGAATTCGACCCCAACGACTATCTCAAGGCGCGCGAATTCCTGTGCAAACGCCGCGACCCGAACTTCAAAAAGTCGGAACACGACGACCTGCTGAGCATGGAAACCGGCAT
>CAZKPP010000100.1:0-4011 GCA_964554665.1 uncultured Bacteroides sp. | reverse complement strand
GAGCATCTGACTACGGATCAGAAGGTTACAGGTTTGAATCCTGTATGAGTCACTCGGGCGCCGAGATTTTCCCGGCGCCCGTTATTTTTTAACATTCACTTCTACCCATGGCTCAGTTACTTCAAAGCTACAATCTTTTAGGCCTTGCAATCGGTGCCGCAACCTTCCTTATAATCGGCTTGTTTCACCCGCTGGTAATTAAGGGTGAGTATTACTTTGGCGTTAAATGCTGGTGGGTATTCCTGCTGCTGGGCATCGCCTCGGGTATTGCATCTATAATATGTGTTGATCTTTTCTGGCAGTCGGTACTCGCCGTGGTTGCCTTCAGCTGCTTCTGGAGCATCGGCGAAGTTTTTGAGCAGCGCAAGCGGGTTGAACGCGGCTGGTTTCCCAAACGCCGGAGCTAATCAGGACAAAAGTAACAAAATGTGACAAAAAGTTTGCAATTTGTCATTTTTTTTGTACTTTTGCAACCAAATTAGCTTAAAACACAATGGAATTATTAGACAATCTTGACAAAAAGATTCTACACATAGTTATCCGCAACGCCAAAATCCCCTCTAAGGACGTGGCGGCGGAATGCGGTGTGAGTCGTGCGGCAATTCATCAGCGCATACAGCGTATGATTGACCTCGGTGTAATCACCGGCTCCGGCTACAAAGTCAACCCGCGTTTTCTCGGCTACTCAACCTGCACCTATATCGGCGTGAACCTTGAGCGCGGTGCGATGTATCGCGACGCTGTGCCTCACTTGCTCAATATTCCCGAAATCGTTGAGTGTCACTACACCACCGGCCCCTACACGATGCTGGTAAAAGTACATGCCCGCGACAACGAGCATTTGATGCGTCTTCTCAACGACCGCATTCAAATGATTCCCGGCGTAACCGGAACCGAAACACTGATTTCACTCGATAACTCTATCGATCGCGAAATTCCCATTTTAAACGCTCCGGCCAATGACAGGCACGTTCGAGAACAAATGGACTGAAATAGAGCATCTTCCCGAATGGGACGAAGAGTTCTATGAGGTCTATACCGCAAAAAAGTTCGGCAAATGGGTGATGCTCAAAACCCTCCGCCCCGAAATCAAAGATGAGGCGGAGTTTCGCTCCATGCTCGAACGCGAGTTTGAGGTGCGCTATAACCTTGCGCACCCCAACATTATTATGATTAACGACCTGGAAGATGTTCCCGGCCTGGGCCGGTGCATAATAACCGACGACGTTTACGGCGACTCGCTGGCCAAGCTCATTGCCGATAAAAAAGTTACCCCGGAAATTATCGACAAGTTGACCCACGACCTCGTTTCGGCCATTGACTATCTGCAAACGAACCATGTTGTTCACAAGCCGCTGCGCCCCGAAACTGTAATCTTCACCGAAAAGGTCCACAACCTGAAGGTTATCGACGTGGGCTTTGACCGCAAGAACGCTCTGGCATTGACCGATGTGGCCGACGACATACGCTCTTTCGGCCAGGTGCTCTCCAAGGCCCTCGATGCCTGCCCCGAGCTGCGCGACGACCAGAAACTGCGTCTGATTGCCGAACGCGCCTCGGGCCCACTGCCCTATTCGTCGGTTCAAAGCCTCAAACGCGACATAAGCGGCGCATCCGACCGCCGGCTCTATATAGCCCTTATTGCATTCCTGACCGTTATGGTCGCAATTCTTTCCATCACACTCATTATTAAACCATGATCGAAATCAAGGAAATTCCCCTTAAGAAACGCGAGCTGAAAAAGTTCGTTGAATTTGCCAACGACCTATATAAAGGTAACGACTGCTATGTGCCGCCGCTGCTCATGGACGACGTTAACACCCTGCGTCCCGAAGGAAACCCGGCGTTTGACTTTTGCGAGTGCAAATGCTGGATGGCCTATCGCGAAGGGAAACCGGTTGGTCGCATTGCCGGCATAATCAACAAAACCGTCAACGAGCGCACCGGCAAAAACGACGCCCGTTTCGGATTCGTTGACTTTATAGATGATGCGGAAGTCGTAGACGCCCTGTTTGCCAAAGTTGAGGAATGGGCACGCTCAAAAGGCATGACCGAACTGGTAGGTCCGCTCGGTTTCACCGACATGGACTATGAAGGCATGCTGGTTGAAGGCTTTGACCGCCTCGGCACCATGGCCACCATATATAACTATCCCTACTACCCCAAACACATGGAGCGTTTGGGCTTCAAGCCCGACGCCGACTGGGTGGAGTTCTTTATGAAAGTTCCGCCCGAGGTGCCGGCTAAAATGACCCGCGTATGCGAAATCGTCAGAAACCGCTTCGGGCTTCACACCGCTAAACTCACCTCGCGCAAAAAGCTCAAGGCGATGTATGGCCAGAAGCTCTTTCAGGTAATCAACGAGGCCTACGACCAACTCTACGGCTATTCACCGCTGACGCCGCGCCAGATTGATCACTATATAAAAATGTATCTCGACATCATCAATCTCGACAGCGTTTGCGTAATAGTTGATAAAGACGATGAGCTCGTAGGCATCGGTATATCCATGCCCTCGCTGAGCCGCGCCCTGCAGAAATCGGGCGGCAAGCTCTTCCCTATGGGTTGGCTCCCTCTTATCAAGGCCCTGCGCGGCCATGCCGCCGACACCGTCGACCTGCTACTGGTGGCCATCAAGCCCGAATATCAAAACAAGGGCGTAAACGCGCTGCTGTTTGAATACATGATTCCGCGCTACAACGCCGCCGGATTCAAATATGCCGAAAGCAATCCCGAGCTCGAAACCAACTCAAACGTTCAAAAGCAATGGGAATATTTCGACACCGAGCAACATAAACGCCGCCGCAGCTATCGAAAAGCCCTGTGAAACATTTTTTAACTTATTACACTTGAATGGTAATCAATAACCAATGCTGACATTTTGACACCAAAAACGGTAATTTCGTCAGTTTTGTCAATTGCCAAAGATATTCAAACCAATATTTTCGACCTTTTAACCAACGTATGTTAAATAGCAGTTTACTTGCATTCTCCGGATATGGGTTGTAACTTTGCAATACAAAAACAAAGCGAACAAATCTTTTTCATTTTAAGTGTACTATAACATAGGCTTAGACATAACGAATAATAGCATTTAAGTACTACCGTAAAATCCTTTTTTCAAGATTGAGACCCGTCGAGATGACGGGTCTCTTTTTATTTTCCAAAATTTCGGGGGAACGCGCAAACCTTTGGCACGCTTTTTGTGTTTTTAAGTTAAAAAGAAAAAAACTTATTAACTCAGTCTTATGAATTTTAACAATTTCACTATTAAATCTCAGGAAGCGGTGCAGAAAGCCGTTGAGATTACCCGCGCGGCAGGTCAGCAGTCTATTGAGCCTGTTCATCTGCTCAAAGCGGTTGTTGAAGAAGGCGATTCGCTGGTTAAGTTCATTTTCCAGAAAATCGGCGCCAATCTTCAGCTTCTCCAGGCCAATATCGACAAAGCCATAGCCGCGTTGCCCAAGGTTTCGGGCAGCGAACCGTACCTGAGCCGCGAGAGCAACGACGTTTTGCAGCGCTCCATCGATCTGTCGAAAAAGCAGGGCGACGAATATGTTACCCTCGAATCGCTGCTGATGGCGCTTTTCGTTGTTAACTCGCCCGCATCGCAGATGCTTAAAGATGCCGGTCTGACCGAACGCGAACTGCAGGCCGCAATCGACGAACTCCGCAAAGGCAAAAAAGCCACTGACCAGAGCGCTGAAGACACCTACAACGCCCTGTCGAAATATGCCATCAACCTCAACGAACGCGCACGTTCGGGCAAACTCGACCCGGTAATCGGCCGCGACGAAGAAATCCGCCGCGTGCTGCAGATTCTGAGCCGCAGAACCAAAAACAACCCGATGCTCATCGGCGAGCCGGGTACCGGTAAAACGGCCATTGCCGAAGGCCTCGCACAGCGCATAGTGCGCGGCGACGTGCCCGAAAACCTGCGCTCAAAGCAGATTTTCTCGCTCGATATGGGCGCACTGGTTGCCGGCGCAAAATATAAAGGTGAATTCGAGG
>CAZKPP010000099.1:0-4774 GCA_964554665.1 uncultured Bacteroides sp. | reverse complement strand
TGGGGTGGAGGCTGAGGAATGCTGCGCCGAAGCAGGCCGAGAAGGTGGGGGTGGGTTCGGTGATGCCGCGTTCGGTGCCGGCGAGCTTCGAGGTGTAGCCGCTCAGGAAGTAATATTTGGTCTGCTCGGGAGTCAGGATGCTGACGGGGGGCAGAACGCCGTAAGCGTCGGCAGAGAGGAAGATAACGTTTTTAGCTTCCGGGCCGGCCGAGGGCTTAACGATGTTTTTGATGTGGTCAATGGGGTAACTTACGCGGGTATTTTCGGTAACGCTCTTGTCGGCGAAGTCGATTTTGCCGTTGGCGTCAACGGTAACGTTTTCGAGCAGGGCGTCGCGGGTAATGGCGTTGAAGATGTCGGGTTCGCTTTCTTTGTCGAGGTTGATAACCTTGGCGTAGCAGCCGCCTTCGAAGTTAAACACGCCGTTGTCGTCCCAGCCGTGTTCGTCGTCGCCGATGAGCAGACGCTTGGGGTCGGTCGAGAGGGTAGTTTTGCCGGTGCCGGAGAGACCGAAGAAAATGGCGGTGTTTTCGCCGTTCTTGTCGGTGTTGGCCGAGCAGTGCATCGAAGCCATGCCCTTGAGGGGGAGGTAGTAGTTCATGATCGAGAACATACCTTTCTTCATTTCGCCGCCATACCAGGTGTTGATGATAACCTGCATGCGTTCGGTCAGGTTGAAGGCTACGCAGGTTTCGGAGTTGATGCCGAGTTCCTTCCAGTTTTCCACTTTGGCCTTAGAAGCGTTCAGAACCACGAAGTCGGGCTTGAAGTTGTCGAGCTCTTCCTTGGTGGGACGGATGAACATGTTGGTAACGAAGTGGGCCTGCCAAGCAACTTCAACGATGAAGCGAACAGCCAGACGGGTGTCCTTGTTGGTGCCGCAGAAAGCGTCAACAACGTAGAGGGGCTTGTTGGAGAGCTCCTTGTCGGCGATTTCCTTGAGGGCGTCCCAGGTTTTGGGGGTGATGGGCTTATTGTCGTTCTTGTATTCTTCAGAGGTCCACCAGATGGTGTCTTTGCTGGTGTCGTCCATAACGAAGAATTTGTCCTTGGGCGAACGGCCGGTGTAGATACCGGTCATAACGTTAACCGCGCCGAGTTCGGTTTCCTGGCCTTTTTCGTAGCCGGTAAGCGAAGGGTTGGTTTCGTCGATGAAGAGCTGATCCCACGAGGGATTGTGGAAAATCTCCGGGGTGCCGGTGATTCCATACTGAGTCAAATCAATCTTGCTCATAGTGTTGGATTTACTTGAATTGTTTATTGGGTTTAGTTTTAACCTTGTTTATCACGTGCAAAGGTACGAAAATAATTTTGAATTTTAAATTTTGAATGTTGAATTTTTTTTGCGGATTTTACTCGCACACCCTTCCGGGGGGTGTAGGCAGCCTGCCCACAGGATACCGCGCTGCAGGCTGTCTTCGCAAGTGGTCGCAAAAAATGCTAATTGCTAATTTGAGATATTGAGGTCGGGGAGGATGAGGACGGGGATAAATTTGGGGGTTGCACTCCAGCCTATCTGGCGTTTTTCGTCGGTTTGGAAGTCGGCGGGAATGTCGACGTCGACGCGGAATATATTTTCGCCTTCCATGATATTTTGGGGGTCTCTGCTCGGCAAGGTACCACCGGATACGGCACTAATGCCGCCTCCGAGATTGACTTTGGCGCCACTTCCTGATTTTTGAGCCGGTTTATTATATGGAGTGATGATAATAAAATATCGGCCACCTTTTTCTATTTTAGAGCCCCAAAGTTTAAGTACGTTTTTATTAGATACGGCAGAGGCGAAACTTACTCCGGTAGAATCGGCGGCATTGAATATATCATATTTAAAGTCATTGAACCTGGTCGTATCGTTATTGACCTTCAATTCAATCATAACTTCGTTGTTATCATCGGCAGCCATCAGGTTAGGCAATATCAACAACATAAAAATTACCGTTAAAAAGAACTTCTGTTTCATAATCGATGAACTATAAATTACTAAAAATCCGTTTATTAAAGCCACCGCAATATACGAATTTATTTTCATTCCCGCAAATCAAAATGGATTTTTTGTTTTCACACGCACCCGCAAATGAATCGCCAGGCCACGCGCGGCAGCGTGTGGCGACAAAGTAGCCTATGCGTTGAGCCGAAGGCGAAACCATAGGACACCAAACGCCCCTCCCCAAAAACGCACGCGCGGCAGCGTGTGCGAGCAAAGTTTTATTGCGGATTCTCAGGCAAATCGAAGGTGTTGGGATTGACGCCCATCGAGACCAACCATTGTTCGTATTCCTCACGGAATGTTTTTACGCGATGATGTTCCCATTGATTTGCTATATAGGCTTTTACATTTGGCAACGCACTCGGCGAATAAGATATTCGTGCACCGCCGCGCTGCCATTCAAAACGCCCCTGGGTTAGTCGCTGTTCATTTATCCACCTCGAAGACTCCGTTTTTAATCTCCTGACAATCTCGGCATCGGCAACCACCCCTTTTGTGCTATATAACACATGGACATGGTCTTTATAGCCGTTTATTATTAGCGGCATGACGCCATCAATTTCTTTAAGGATTGACCCCATGAGGGCATACAAATTGGCTGCCCAAGCACGGTTGATGAGTCCAAGCCGGTATTTCACGCCGAAAACGGCCATTATATATTGCTGGGTAAATGAATTCATATACGCCGATAATGTTAACAACCTTGCAAATTTACGATAATATTTCGCAATTACGAATTTTGAGGGGAATTTATGCTCGCACACGCTCCCGCGCGTGCGGAAATGTGGAGGGGGGCGGGCCTTTGTCCCATGGTTTCGCGTTACGCTCAACCAAGGGCTATTGTGCATTCACACGCTCCCGCGCGTGATATGCTGCCGCAATTGCTAATTACTAATCGATGTATTCCAAATTATTTTAGTAACTTTGCGGCCGCAAATGAGCGAAAAACTTTGGAATCGGGAGTATCTGAAGGTGATGACAAGCAATTTTCTGCTGTTTTTTGCCTTCTACCTGTTGGCGCCGCTGCTGCCTATCTATCTTGACGCGCAGTTTCAGGCCGACAAGGGGCTCATCGGCGTCGCCCTGAGCGGATATATCGTTGCCACGCTGCTGGTGCGCCCTTTTTCGGGCTTCATAGTCGACACGTTTAACCGCAAAACGGTTCTCTGCATCTGCTTTTTCTTCTTTTTCATCTGTTTTGCGGGCTATATCGGCGCGGGCACTCTGCTGATGTTTGCCATAGTCAGGACTCTCCACGGGCTGCCGTTTGGCGCCACGACGGTTGCGAACTCCACCGTGGCGTTCGACACTCTGCCTTCGTCGCGCCGCAACGAGGGCGTGGGCTATTACGGGCTGAGCAACAACCTGGCCATGGCCATAGCCCCGAGCGCGGGCATAGCGCTTTACGGCGCCACACATAACTTCCGGCTGCTCTTTTGGCTATCGCTAATTCTGGCTATGATCGGATTCGGAGTAACCACGCGCGTGCGCCTGCCCCGGCGCGAGCCTGTTGCGGGTAAGCCGAAACTGAGTTTAGACCATTTCTTTTTGGGCCGGGCATGGCTGATGGCTATAAACATGATTTTGTTTGGCCTCTGCTGGGGGGTATTGAGCAACTACGTGGCAATCTACGGCCAGGAGATGCTCGGCATCACCGACGGCACCGGCCTCTTTTTTGCCATACTGTCGGGAGGACTGATTCTGGCGCGACTTATCGGCGCCAAGCAGCTGCGCCGCGGCAAAATTGTTGAGAACTGCCTGCGCGGCGTTGCGCTGTCGACCATCGGATTCGTGCTTTTTGCGGGCGCCTGGGGGCAGTGGAGTTTCTATTTGTCGGCGCTGTTTGTTGGTCTGGGCAACGGCCAGATGTATCCGGCGTTTCTAAACATGTTTCTAAACGTTGCGCGCCACGACCAGCGCGGCACAGCCAACTCCTCTATCCTCATATCGTGGGACTTAGGTATGGGCATCGGCATTCTCCTGGGCGGGTTCATAGCGCAATATTCGGGCTATGCGGCGGCCTTCTGGATGGTTGCGGCCACTCAGTTTGCCGGGGCGCTGCTTTTTGCGGTGTTCACACGCCGGTTCTACCTGCGTCGCAAGCTGTGAATTTGCGGATTAGCGAATTTTTTCGTAACTTTGGCGTAGTTTTCACATACATAATGACCATATCATGAAAAAAATATTCTCCATAATCTTATTTTCGCTGGCGCTGAGCCTACCTGCCTCAGCCCAGATTATCACCGCCCAAAAGGTTGACGATAAAACCAGAAACGAGCACACCAACCTGCTGGAAAAAGTGCCCGAAGAGGGCAAATACGTTGGCTATGTTGGCGTGGAGTTAGTGTCGCCCGGCTATTTCGGCGACGGCGGTGCAAACTTCGGCCTGTCGACCACCCACGGCGTAATGCTCAAAGACCGTATATTCATTGGCGGCGGCGCCGGCTATTTTGCCGACTTTAACAATAAAAAAGGGGTGATTCCGGTGTTTGCCGACGGCCGCTACTTCTTCCGCTCGCAGTTTCAGCGCCGCATATATCCCCACATAGGCGGTCGCCTGGGCGTACAAATTGCCACCGAAGGTGGCGTCGGCGGCTTCGGCCAGGTAGCCCTGGGCCTGCGCGTGCCCTTCACCGAAAGCTTCGCCCTGAACGTCGAAGTTGGCCCGCAATACGCCACCGGCTACGAGCGCGAGCATGAGCTCAACATGATTTCCACAAACAAACCGTTTAAATCCGCCGGCTGCAAATTTCAGTTCTTCGGACGCATAAACCTCGAATTCTAACA
>CAZKPP010000098.1:0-4897 GCA_964554665.1 uncultured Bacteroides sp. | reverse complement strand
GTGACCGGCGAAGAAAATGACCCCGTTGCCGAAGCTACCGTTACTTTTGAAGGTAAGGAATACACCACCAACGAAAATGGTGAAGTTAAGATTTCCGGCCTCAACGGTCCCGACGTTATCGGCAAGGTTCTGCCTATCACCATTGCCAAGGTAGGTTTCATAACCTACACCGGCGAAGCTGACTTCACTGAAACTCTCGATGCTTTCGTAACCGTTGAACTGGTTGAGGAGCAGAGCGCTATCAAAGAAATCAATGCTGCCGCCTCAAGCTCGAAAGTGTTTGATCTTCAGGGCCGTCAGGTATCCAAGGCTGCCAAGGGTCAGATCTACATTGTTAACGGCCGCAAGGTCCGCCTCTGATTCCTAAGAAAACAAGCGTAATAAAAAGCGTTCCGGAGCAATCCGGAACGCTTTCAACCTATTTTAGTTAAAAAATTGCAACTAACCTTAAATCATTTCGGCCATAAAGTAATATTTGCCGGTCTAAAACGTTTATTTAGTTGATAAACTGATTATTTCACAATTTTCTACATAAATAATGACACACTTTACACGATTTGCTTTAGCTCTTGCGGTTCCCTTGATGGCGTTGAGCGTTTCGGCTGCGCCGTTGGCTGATAAGAGCAAAAATTTCCCTGATGTTTCAAAAATCAGGTATCAGGCAAAAAACCACAAAACGCTGTTTAATTCCGAAAGGAGTTCGCAGATTGACCGGCTGAACAAACGCCTGGCGCAGGCTACCGGCTCCAAAGCTATCGAGCCTGACTTTTCGTTAAAGGGCCTGGATCAATACGAATACATCGACGGCCCTAACGGGACGGTATATTTCTGCTCTTCGGAGTTTGAAACCAAGGATGTCAGCACCGACGAATATTATACCCTCACCGATATCGCCGCCTATAAATTCAAAATTTATGATTCAGATTTTAATCTGATTGGCGAAATCAAAGATAAAGTTCGCCTCGACTCTATCAGCAATCCCGAGAATCCCGAAATTCGCGTTGCTTCAATGGGTATCAGCCCTATCCTTACCCAAAAATTCTTCAACTCCAATAATGATTTTGAAGTTATGGTGTATTTTAACATGAATACGCCGAACTACACGGTCAATAGCCGCTCGGTTGCCTATCAGCTTGGCGGCGAGAAAGATGAAGATGGTAACGATATTCCTCTCTGCACCATCAACGGTAATCTTTGCGATGTTCTTGAAGTTCAGACCGATGCCTGGTCAGAAAACTTTTATATGACGTTTGCAACCGATTATCAATTCCCGATTGAGCCGGGCGATGACTCCTATGCCGGCTATGTAAACTCCATGGGCGTTCTGATTGAAACGTATAAAAAAGTTTCATACAGCTCCAAAACGCCTGAAAAATTCTTTGAACTCAAAATGCGCCTCAATGACTGGCCCGGAGATCAGGAAAACGCAACACCTTTTATTTCGCGCAGCATCGACGGCAAACCGTATATCTTCATTAACGGCTACACCGACGGCCTCTGGACGTTTGACGAACCGGAAGATGAATATTCCTACGCCGAGCAAAACTGGAACGACAAAACCAAATTCTTTGTTGATATTTACCAGCCCGTTTCGCTCGAAAATCCCAACCGCATCCAACACACTGAGATCGATGTGGTTAAATCTCCCGGCGAAAACGTATTTGCCACCTTCTATTATCTGGGCTACCTTGGCTATCGCGACGACGTAAACTTTGAATATTGCGACGAAGAGGGCAAGGCAAACCTGCTGATCACCACCAAAGACTGGGACGGCGCTGAAATGGGCACTACTTCCAGCTACTACCTCATTGCACCCGATGGCAGCCGCAAAGCTACCATAGGCACGAATATCGACGGCGTGTTGGCCATGAGCGACATCAAAGGTCAGGAACCTGAATATCTCTTTATTCTTGAAGACGAAGGCCAATATACCTTTGAGTTCATAAATCCCTATAACGGCTCGGTTCACCATTCTTTCAACCAGGTGCTCCCCTGGAACGGCGACCATGAAAGCCTTTATGTCAACGGCGACCGTGTCGGCGATGCCGATTCATATAAATACTGCTTCGAACTGATGCGCAACGGTGTTGACAGCGAGGGCAACGACCTTATGCGCATTGCATGGATCGGCACCGACGGCGAAATCGAGAGCGTTGATGAAGTCAACATGGGTAAATACATCACCATGGCGAAAGTTTATCTCGACCAGGAAGTTCTCAACCCATACGTTTATGACACTACCCCCGAGCGGGAGTACATGATGATTGTTAAGCGCGCCAACCGCTTCAACTCTATGATTCAGGAGGAATTGGTTATCAGCGCCGCTGCCTCTAAGGCTAATCCTGTAGGCAAGATTCTGCTCGAACTCACCCCCGACAAGGAAATGGGCGTTTTGGGCCAGATTGCCGTGATTCCGACCCCGACCACACCGGTGCTCTGGGTACTGTATTATAACAGCACCACGGATAAATATTCCGAGCAGTTCTATTCTCTGCCGCTCACCAAATATCAGGGGGGCGACGGCTCGGCCGAAAATCCCTATCTGATTGCAACGGTCGGCGACCTTCAGTGTGTGCGCGATAACCTTTCGGCCAATTATGAGATTATAAGCGATATCGACGCCGCCGGTTTCAATTTCGCCACGATCGGTTCCTTCCAGAATCCCTTTACCGGTAAGATTAAAGGTAACGGTCATCATATTTCAAATCTGACCGTTGGAGGCACTGGCAGCAACTATAACGCCATGTTCTCATACGCTAGCAATGCCGAGATTTCAGACCTTACTTTCATCAATCCGACGCTGAATATCGACGGCTCGTCGTATAACGCCCTGCTGATTTCCGACATGCAGTCGAGCGTTCTGAAAAATGTTCATGTTGTAGGCCTCACTGTTAACGCCGACACCGAAGGCGAATTCGGTGGCCTTGTAAACCGCGCAACTGTATCTTCTTCGGTTACCGGCTGCTCGGTAACCAATGCCAACATCAACCTGCCTCAGGCGTCGCTTGTTGGCGGTCTTGTCGGCGAAACCCGCACCATGTCGGCAATCACCGCTTCCGCCTTCTCCGGCTCGCTGACCGGTAAGGCAAACGTTGGCGGCATCCTCGGCGTTTCCGGTCCTAACGCAGGATCGATTACCAACTGCCATGTCGACGCTGATATTGCCGGCGAACACATTGTCGGCGGCATTGTGGGCGATATGGACACGCGCATCTCGATTGACCGCTGCTATGTTGAGGGCACACTCTCTGCGTCGCAGACCTATGGAACCCGAATCGTCAACAAAGGTTATGCCGTGGGCGGTATTGCCGGCAATATTTCGACCTACTATGCAAATAACGAATCGTCTGACGAAGGCGTGCAGTCGTCGGCCAACGACGTTATTACCAACTGTCTGGTTAACCTGGAGTCGATTTCTACTCCCGCGTTGCCCGACGGACATCAGAGTTCCGTTCACCGCATTGCGGGCTTCACTTCAATCAACGATCTGGAGCCGGACTGGGATAACATCGACGACTATATGAACATCGACAAATTCCTGCCCACCGTTGCCGAAGCCGGATTGAAGAATAACTTCGCCGTTGCCTCGCTGCCCAAGGTTGACTCCGCAATTGCAGCTGATGCCGCATCGACCGAAGGCATGGATGTTGACGCTTCGGCGCTCAACGAAGAATTCTTTGCCTCGCTCGGCTTCAAATTCGGCTCAACCGTTGATTCTCCCTGGAACGACGCGCAGGCCAATGACCCCGCGCTCTACCATGAGTTTGGTTCCATGTTCGTTGCCAATGAAATTACCGTCGAGGCCAACAGCAGTTTCAATGCCGAACTTGTTGTTGTGTCGCGCCGGCCGCTGACCGAAGCCGAGTTTATGGATGGCTTCGCCGGTGAAATCTCCGACGAGTCTGTTGTTGAAATGAATGGTGACCTCTCGTTGAATAACAATGTTGCCACCATCGGTTTCTATGCTCTGAAAGAGGGTAGCGCTGAATTTACGGCAAATGTTAACGGTTCATTGTCGACAGTGAAATTCAACATTCTTGCAGCATCTTCAATCAGCGAGCTTGAAGTTGATGCCGATGGAGTAAAGATTGTTTTCGACGGCGTTATGGTCATCTCCCAGGGCACTATCCTGAAAGTCTACTCGGTTGACGGCAAGGAAGTCGCAGCCGGAAAGAATAAGGTTTCGCTTGCATCGCTTGCCGATGGCATCTACGTTGTTGTTGCAACCGACGGTAGCGGCAACAAGGCGACCTGCAAGTTCCTTCTCCGATAACTCAACCCGCGTATAATCAGGCGAGGCGACCGACGTTCATTCGGCCGCCTCGCTTAATTATTACAGTTCCCTTAGCGGTTGGCGAGAAAAGCCCGGGCGAGGGCGCGTGAGGTTGAGGTCGAGGTCTGGTGGACCATGGCGAGGATGCGGTCGGCGGGAACCCACTCGGCGGAGTCGACTTCGGTTGACAGGCGCACCGTCTGGTCGGGTAGGGCATGGGCGAAAAAGCCAATCATGAGCATCTCCTTTTTGGGGAACCAGCGGGTGAGTTTGAGCTCCAGGCGGTCCACTTCGAGACCGGTTTCCTCAAAGATTTCGCGGCGGGCGGTAGTTTCGGCATCTTCGCCCGGCTGAATGTAGCCCGAAACGAGGTTATAGAACTCGGTGGAAATATAGCCTTGGCGCAGCAACAGAACCTCGCCCCGGTCATTATAAACAAGCGAAATCGTTGCCGTGGGAAATACCTCGAACCACGGTTTGTTGCAGCGGTCACACCACGCAACCGCTCCTTCGTCGCCAAGCTCGCGCAGGCCAAGCCGCGCGCCGCAGTCGGGGCAATAGGTGAATTTCATCGTCTTTTAGCGTTTTTACGAATTTCAACAGCGTAGAAAATCAGCGTCAGCA
>CAZKPP010000097.1:0-5138 GCA_964554665.1 uncultured Bacteroides sp. | reverse complement strand
ACCTTGTCGAACTGGTGGAGGCGGTTGAGGCCGCGCACGTCTTTGCCGTAGCTGCCGGCTTCGCGGCGGAAGCATGCCGAGTAGGCGCAGTTCTTTTTGGGGAGCTGGTCGCCGGGAATGATTACGTCGCGATAGAGGTTGGTGACGGGCACTTCGGCGGTGGGGATGAGGTAGAGATTGTCGACCTCGCAGTGATACATCTGGCCCTCCTTGTCGGGGAGCTGGCCGGTGCCGATGCCCGAGGCTTCGTTAACAACGTAGGGGGGCTGGATTTCCAGGTAGCCGGCTTCGTTGGCCTGGTCGAGGAAGAATTGAATCAGCGCGCGCTGCAGGCGGGCGCCTTTGCCGATGTAGACGGGGAATCCGGCGCCGGTAATCTTCACGCCGAGGTCGAAGTCGATGAGGTTATATTTCTTTGCGAGGTCCCAGTGGGGCAGGGCGTCGTCGCCCAGCTCGGGCATGGGGCCGCCGGTGGCTTCAACAACGTTGTCGGCAGCCGACGTTCCGGCGGGAACTCCGGAGTAGGGCACGTTGGGCACGGTCAGCAGTATGTCGCGGATTTCGGTTTCGGCAGCGGCCAGGTCGGCGGCAATGGCTTTTTGCTGCTCTTTAAGGGCTGCAACCCGGGTTTTAACCTCGTTGGCTTCTTCTTTTTTGCCGGCTTTCATCATCTGGCCGATAGATGCGGCGAGTTTGTTGAGCTCGGCGGCGAGATTGTCGTTTTTGAGCTGGAGTTCGCGGCGACGGTTGTCGGCATCAATAACGCGGGCAATCGGCTCTTTGCCGTCGAAACCCTTAACGGCCAGACGCTCAATAATCCGGTCGGGGTTTTCTTTGATTTGCTGAAGGGTAAGCATGTGGGGAATCAGTTATGATAGAAGTTCACGAACTTTTGCGGATATAACTTTGCCGTCGGCGCGTCCGGCCAGGGCTTTTGAGGCAACGCCCATAACGCGGCCCATCTCTTTGGCCGAGGTGGCTCCGGTTTCGGCTATGATTTTCTTAAGCTCAGCGGTGAGTTCTTCGTCGGTCAGGGCCTTGGGCAGGTAGCCTTCGATAACGGCGGCTTCGGCCAGCTCGTTTCCGGCGAGTTCGGGGCGGCCCTGGGCTGAGTAGAGTTCGGCGGTTTCCTTGCGCTGTTTAACCATTTTGGCAAGAATCTTCATGGCCACGTCGTCGGCCAGGTCGCCGTTGGCACCTTTGGCGGTTTTGGCTTCGATGAATTCCTTTTTAATGCCGCGGAGGGCTTCGAGGCGCACTTTGTCTTTGGCCAGCATGGCGGCCTTGATGTCGGCGCTGATTTGATCAAAAAGAGTCATTATATTATATAAGGAGTTAGATTTCAGACCGCAAATTTACAAAATTTTTTCGGCCCGACCAAATTGGCCCCCAAAGGCAAAAAAATCAAAAAATTTAGCAGGCGGATTAAACCTTTCGGGCCGCAGTGCGTCATATAGCATGTAAGAAATAATTTTAAACACTAAAAAAACTGAAACCAATTATGAAAAAATTCCTTCTTGCTCTGGCCGTAGTTGCCATGACCGCAGGCATGGCTAATGCCGCCAACGACCATAAACAGTGTGCCCACAAGTGCGCTCAAAAGTGCGAAAAAACTGAAAAGGCCGAAAAGAAAGAGTGTGGCGAAAAGAAGCATGGCGACTGCGAACTCCGCGAATTTCAGGGCATTGAACTGACCGACGCTCAGAAAACCCAGCTCAAGGCCCTCAAGAGCGACTGCAAGGCCAAAAAAGTGGAAGCCAAGCAGGCCGACAAAGCTGAAAAGGCTAAGAAAGTGGAAGCCCGCCGCGCCGACCGCAAGGCTTATCTCGACAAAGTTAAGACCATTCTGACTCCCGAACAGTACACCAAGTTCCTTGAAAATCAGAAAGTAGGTCGCGAACGTCCTCACCACCAGCACGGCGACAAAGCCGTTCGTGGCGACAAGCCTGTTCGTGGCGAAAAGCTGGGCAAATAAAAAAACACCTGTTACACAGTTTCTATAAAACCAACCTTTATTTTCCCCTCGAAAAAAGGTGAGCGCCGCCGGCCCGTAAGGGTATGCGGCGTTTTTTTTGTGTGCGGGGCGAAACTTTTGGGGCTGTCGGGGGTTTTTAAAGTATGACCGAATCCGAGAAACTCAAAAAAACAATTCTTCTGATAATGCGGCTGCTCGTAATCGTGGCCGCGGCGCTGCTGGTCGCCACCATCAGCTTCGACTCGCTGCGCAACATGTCGTTCGTTGCCGACCCGTTCTACGAAAAGCTGCAGATCTGGGTGTGCTACTTCTTTTTGTTCGACATCGTTGTGGAGTTTGCCCTGAGCGGCCACCGGCTGCACTATCTGTGGTCTAACCTGCTGTTTATCATAGTCAGCATTCCTTACATGCAGATTATCCACTATTTCGGCTGGAATCTGCCCGAGTCGGTGGTTTACGCAATCCGCTTCATGCCGCTTATCCGCGCGGCCTACGTTATCGGCATTCTTTTCGGTGCCATTACCCGCAACAGGATGACAACGCTGTTTGTCAGCTATATGACCATTCTTGTTGTGAGCCTCTATTTCGGATCGCTGATGTTTTTTATTGCCGAGCAGCCGGTCAACCCCGACGTCAAAACCTGGTGGGATGCCTTCTGGTGGGCGATAATGGATATGAACACCTGCGGCAGCTCGATTTCCGAAATGACCGCTACGGGTCAGGTGCTTGCCGTGGTCCTTGCCGCCGAAGGGCTGATATTGTTCCCGGTGTTCACCGTGTATATTACCGCGGCGTTGACCAAGGATGCTCCGGAGGCCGACGATGCGGCCGTCGCCAAGTCATGAACCTTTTCCGCCGGCGGGATGTTTTAATAGTATACAAAACGAAATAAAACTTATTATAAAAAACTATTATTATGGCTAAATCAATTCGTGGCACAAAGACCGAACAGAATCTTGTTGCCAGCTACATGGCTGAATCCGCTGCTTATTCGCGCTACACTTACTATGCCGCCCAGGCAGAAAAAGAGGGTTATTACCCCATTGCTAAAGTATTTACCGACACCGCCGCCAACGAGCTGCGCCACGGCAAGGTGTTCTTTAAGTTCCTCGAAGGAGGTCAGGTTGCAGTTGACATGACCGTCGACTCCGGCGTTATCGGCCAGACCGTCGACAACCTCGAAACCGCCGCCAACGAAGAGCAGACCGAGGGTGTTGAATCCTACATCAGTGCCGCCAAGACTGCCGATGAAGAAGGCTTCCCCGAAATCGCCGCCCATTTCCGCGCTATCGCCGAAATTGAGGCTCGCCACGAAAAACGTTTCCGCAAGCTCATCGATCAGATTAAAACCAACACCGTTTGGAAACGCGATGAACCCATTGAATGGCAATGTATGGTTTGCGGCTATACCTACTATGGCACCGAGCCGCCCAAAGTTTGCCCCGCTTGCGACCACCCCTATCAGCACTACATGCCGATGGACATGGATCTTGAATAACTTAATCGTTAAACCCCTATATAAAAAAGAGGCCGTACTCATCGCGAGCACGGCCTCTCTCTCGTTATGTTATTATTTAGTTTTCAGTTACTTCTGCAATAACTTCCACGGGAACCTCGGCGGTTACGTCTTTGTGGAAGCGGATGGTTGCGGTGTAGTTGCCGATTTCCTTAATGGTGGTGTTAAGGGTAATGAGCTTGCGGTCAACTTCGTGGCCGAGCTTCTGAAGGGCTTCGGCAACCGAAGCGGCGTTAACAGCACCGTAGATAGTGCCGGTTTCGGCAACCTTGGCGGCGATGGTCAGGGCTACGCCTTCCAGAGCGGCGGCAGCCTGTTCGGCAGCAGCCTTGATGGCGGCGAGCTTGTGGGCGCGCTGGCGCTGGTTTTCGGCCAAAACCTTCAGGGCGGAATCGGTAGCGATTACGGCCTTGCGCTGGGGAATCAGGTAGTTGCGGCCATAGCCGGACTTAACCTCAACAACGTCGTCTTTGTATCCCAGATTGGGGACATCTTCAATAAGAATCAGTTTCATAGCTTTGTTTGTCTCCTATTTGGGTTAATTATTTCATGAGGTCGGTTACGTAGGGGAGCAGAGCCAGGTGGCGGGCGCGCTTAACGGCCTGAGCTACGCGGCGCTGGAACTTCAGCGAGTTGCCGGTGATGCGACGGGGAAGGAGTTTGCCCTGTTCGTTGAGGAATTTCTTCAGGAATTCGGGGTCCTTGTAGTCAACGTACTTGATGCCGGCGCGTTTGAAGCGGCAATATTTCTTTTTGTTCTTGTCCACGTTGGGGGTGGAGAGATAGCGGATTTCGGAATTAGCTTGTGCCATAATTTTCTTCAGTGGGGATTATTCGGCAACGGGAGCCTGTTCAACGGGAGCCTGAGCGGGAGCGTTGCGGTGAGCGCGGCGCTTGTCGGCATATTCTTTAGCATACTTGTCGAGACGGAAAGTCAGGAAGCGCATAACGCGTTCGTCGCGACGATAAGCGGTTTCGAGCTTTTTAACGATGGTGGGATCGGCATCGAATTCAACCAGGGTGTAGTAGCCGGTCGATTTCTTTTCGATGGGGTAAGCGAGCTTGCGCAGGCCCCAGTTTTCTTCGTTCACGATTGCTGCGCCGTTGTCGGTCAGAATCTTAGTGAACTTGTCTACCGCTTCCTTTGCCTGGGCGTCAGACAAAACGGGAGTCAGAATGAAAACGGTTTCGTAGTTGTTCATTTTGGATTTTGTTGGTTAATAAAAATTGGTTTACATGCTCTAAAAGCGCCGCAAAGTTACAAAAAAAAATCCACACCACAAAATTTTCCGCAAATTGGCAGTTGATAATTAGCAATTAGTAAAGAGCCTGCCGCCTTGCGGGGGTGTGGGCAGCTTGCTCACACAGTGAATGAACGACGGCGAGCCGCGTCCTCAAAAAAATTCAATATTCAACATTCAACATTCAAAATTATTTTGTAACTTTGCCGACGCAGACCGCTTTGCAGAAGCCCGGTCAGGGCAACGCGGGCGGGAAGCAGACATTTTGAAATGCGTTTACTCGACGCTCTTTCTTGACATACCGAAATCTGGAAAATTTCTATCACTGTCAAGGATGAGACAACAGTAGATGCTTTATGGGTATATGAATATAACCGACCAATCGCGCGTGAGCGCGTTGGTTTGG
>CAZKPP010000096.1:0-5423 GCA_964554665.1 uncultured Bacteroides sp. | reverse complement strand
ATTGGGGGGGGGTAATTCTTAATAATTGTGTAAATTTGCAGCATGAAACCAATTATGAAAATTACCATGAAACTTTTGACTAAACCATCAACAATCCTCGTAGCATTGTTCACAATCACCACAGTTTTATCATCGTGCAGCAAAGACAACAACGAACCCAATATCAATAGTGAACTTGTAGGAGTTTGGCAACGTGAAGGTAAAAAGGAAGACAAACAACAACCCGAAAATCTCAAAACACTCTATACCGAAACATTCAATTTTTCGGCTAACGGCGAAGGATTATGGACCTACGCAGAAACTACTATCGATACAGAAATAACGACAGCTCCGGAAGTAACCACCTCTACTGACGGAAATGCAGATAAATCCATAGTTGACGAAACAATCTTGACTAAAGAACTGACTTGGAGCGCATCGGACACAACTATATCAATTGCATACGGCCTAACTGCGCCTCAGACATACGAATACGAAATCACTGAAGATAAAGAAGGCATATGGCTAACAGTAGGTTGGGTCAACAAAAAATATCATAAAGTACTATAAAGCAAAATATAGCTTAGCACAAAAAACATTCAGTTTCGAGCCCAACTTCGTGACAAATAGAAGTTGGGCTCAACTTTTTTAGAGACAAGTACAATGTTACCAATAGGCTCGAAGAGCCGCCAGCTACACCATCATCCGAGCATTTGTTAGGGGAGGTGGCGGTAGGCGGCGACGGTGCGGCGGATGCCCTCGGCGAGCGAGGTGGGGGCCGTGAAGCCGAAATCGGCCGCGGCGGCGTCGGTGGTACACTGCCAGTTGCGCTGCTTGAGAATATTGAATTTGTCGAGATTCAGTGTTGCCGGCTTGCCGGTAAACAATCCTATCTTTTGCGACACCCAGCAAACGGGTTTAACAACCCACAGCGGCATGCGCAACGAAATCACGCCCTTGCGGCCAAGCTCGCGGCTGACGATTTTGCGGAATTCAGCCTGCGAGTAGCTGCGCGGCTCCGAAATGTTGTAGCGGCGATGAACCGGCGCCCTCTCCAGGGCCATAAACATTGCCTGCACAAGGTCTTCGACATAAATAAAGGTGAGCAACTGCTTGCGCCAGCCAACTCCGAAGTCAAAGTGCCGGTCTATGCTCTTGATCATCATCAGATAATCCTGCTCATGAGGGCCGTAAACCCCTGTGGGACGGAAAATAATCCAGGGCATGCCGGAAGTTTCGAGCCACTGCTCGGCCTTGACTTTCGACAGGCCGTAGCGCGTGTTGGGGCGCGGGGTCATCTGCTCGGAGATTGGCGTGTAGCCCTTTTCGTCACCGGGGCCTATGGCCGACAGCGAACTTACGTAAAGAAACTTTTCAGGCACACGGTCAGCCGCTTTCAGCGCCGTGGCGAAAGTGCGCACATACTGAAAGTTGATGCGGTTAAAATCGTTGAACCCGGTGCATTTGGTAGCCCCGAGATTGTAGATTATATAGGTCCATGGCCCGGCCTGGGCAAGCGTTGACTGCACCTGCGCGGGGTCATCGTAGTCAAACTCAAGGAATTTCAAGCGCGGGTCTGAAAGATAGCGCCTCGATGTGGAAGCGCGAACGCCGACGGTTGTGTCATAGCCGAGTTCCAGAGCCTTTTGAGCAATGAAGCCGCCTATGAATCCGCCGGCGCCCACTATAAGGACTGATTTCACAGTTTGAATTTGCGGTTGTTGCGAATGTAAATATTGCCTTTGACCGGAACGGTTACGCGACGGCCGCTGAGGTCATAGATAGGTTCAGCAGAATTGTCGGCCACAATGTCGTTGAGCGAAGTGGAGTCTTCGAGTGTAAAGGTGTGGCGCTGGGTTCCGGGAGCCTCAACCATTTCGCCGGCGTGGCGATACATAATGTAGGCCGTGTAGCTCTTGCCAAATTCGCCATCCTTGAATTCGTCGCCAACAACTACTGTTTTCGACTCCTTGGCCGGAATTACCATCGGTTCGCTCTGGTAGCGTTCAACGTAGCCGCCGTTGGAGTTGCCCTTTTCGCGGATTTCAACGTAAACCTGACCCTTGAAGTCGCCCGACGTTGCGGTTACGGTAAACTCAAACTTCAGGCTCTCGCGGGTTTTGCTCAGGCAGGTCAGCTTCGAGGCCTTGATGGTTGCGGCATCGTCGGGTGCAATGAGCAGCACCGGGAAGCGGTCGCTCAGAATCTTGCTGTTCGAGGCATCGAAGAAAGCGAGCTCATAGTTGCCGGAAATGATAGTTCCCTGCGTCATTTCAACTTTGGCGTCAAACTCGGTAGTATATTTGCCGCTGGCTTTGCTGCACACTTCGCCGAGGTTGGCCTTGCGCACCGACTTGCCCGGTTCATACATGCCGAGACATATGGAGCCTTCAAAGTCAACCGACGAGGGGTTAACAATGCTGCCCTTAACGTAGAAAGGCACGTTGGTGCGGATTTCCTTGGGAATATCGACGCCGGTAAATTTAAGTTCGCCGGAATCAACGGTGCCGAAATAAATCTTGCCGTTCTCAACAGTTACCGGAATCACGAAGTTATCTTCCTCGGCTATTGCGTAGTGAATCGGATAAATCTTATCGGAAGCCTTATACCACACGGCGGGATAGCACTGATATGTACCTTCGGGAAGGTTGTTGGGCATGATTATGGGAGCAAACTGCATGCCGTACATAGGTTTGACGTTCGAAACGTTAGAGCCGTCGCAATGTGCGTAGTATTCTTTGCCATCGGCGTTGGAAACGAACTTCAGGGCAGAGCCGATACCGTTGAAGGTAATGGGGCAGCGGTTAATGGCGCGGCCATTGGTGCCGGAAATCTGGAAATTCACCATACCGCCGGGAACGGTTGAGTTCCGCACGGCCTTGAAGCCGCCTTCCATCCACAGGTGTACCGGCACGTCGTTAATCGGGGTTGTCTGGCCGGGCTTGATGCCGATGATTGCCGACATATTCATGCTATAGCCGTCGGCCGAGCCGCCGATGCCTTGCACCTTGGGGTCGAGAACGCTAAGCAGGAAGTAGCCGTCGGAGGTGCCGGTCCAGCCCCAGTTTACGTGAAACAGACCGTCGCCCTTATAGCCGTCGATTACGAAACCATGGCCACCGCCTTTGTTGTTGTAGCCGCTATAGTGAACGGGGCGGCCGGCAGCGATTTCGTCGTAGACCATCTTGTTCCAATCGTCGAGGCTGAACCAAACCTTATTGAGCATCACTACGGTGTAGTCATAACCGAAAATGTTGATAAAGCCACTGGCCACTTCACCGCCCGAGGCGCCCGACGAAGTGGTGGTGAAATTGGTTTTGCAGGAATAGCCGCAAGCCTTCATGAGGTCGGCCACAGCCTGACGGTTCGCGGCGGGGTCCTTGCTGCCGTTATACTTAGTGAGCATGTTCTTCCAGTCGGGCTTGTAGTTGCTGAAGTCGCCGGTGAGGGTGGTGCCGTTCCAGCCATAGGAAACCGAGCCTATGCACTGTTCGGGATACTCGTGAGCCTTCAGGATCTGGGCCATGGCGGTGCCGGCGCAACCTACGTAGGGAGCGCCGCCGTTATACTTGGGCAGCGATTCATTGAAGGGAGCGCCCTGGCCCCAATATGTTTCGCAAATCGTGGGCACATAGTCGAAGTCGGCGCGCGACTCGGGAGCGGCTTTGATGCCTGCAGCGCGCATCTGTTCAATTTCCTGAGCGTATGCTTCGAGCATCATTTCGAGGGCCGGGGGCATATCCTCGCCGGCAACGTAGTTTTCAGAGTAGCCGAGCAGGGCCGGAGCGTTGCTTTCGGCGCTGACAACCATCAGGCCGCCGTCGCCGGGAGCGAATACGTAGAGTTCGGCGTCCTGACCGTGGTTGGCGACCGTCATTACCGGTTCAGCCTTCAACACGCGGGCAGCCATGCGGCGGGCCGGGCCATTTACGCTTACGCGTTCAAGGGCCTGAGCCGGCGACAACACCTCAGCCTGGGCTCCGAGAGCCACCAGCGAAGCTGCGAAGAGAATATTAAGCTTTTTCATGGTGATTATGTTGTGTGTAAATTTATCAGTAAATTATCTTCTTTCCTTTATCGGTAACGTAGATTTGGCCGCGACGCGGAGCCTTAACCTTGCGGCCGGTCAGGTCGTAAACGGAAACTTGGCCGGTAGTGTCGGCAGTCACTTCGTCGATAGCGGCGCCCTCCAAAAGTATGAAGGTCTTGCGCTGACGACCCGAACATTCGGTTTCAACGCCTTCGCGGGTATAGTAAATATATGCGGTATATGACTGGCCGGGAATACCCTGCGGGAACGCGCCGCCGAGGGTAACGGCAGTCGAGCCGCCGTTTTTGAGCTGAATTCGGGCCGGATAGCGGGCTATGTAGTTGTTATAGTCGCCGCGGTTGTGAATCTGCAGCCACACTTCGCCGGAGTAGTTGCCATCTTTGGCGGCGATGTTGACCGTAACACTCAAATCGTCGGGGGTCTTGCTCACAACTTCGAGGTTCGACGCGGTCAGGGTTGCCAGGTCGTCGGGCACCTGAACTTTCACTTCGGCCGGATTTGAAATAATTTCGCGGTTGGTGTCGAGCAGGTAAATGTCGTAGTCGCCCTCGGCCAGCGCCAGGCTCGCCAGGTTGGCCGTAACGGTAATCTCCTCGGAGGAATCGCCGTCAACGTTGCCCACAAAAGTCGACAGGAACGCCTTGATTACGGTTTTGCCGCTGGTGCAGAGCGCCAGATAGAGAGTGCCGGTGAAGGGCACCGACGAGCCGTTGCTTATTGTGAGGTTCACCTGGAAATCGCGACGCGGGTAAATAACCTCGGGAGCCTCGATAAACATTGTCCATAGTTCCGGTTTTTGAGTGCCCAGGAACTTGATGCGCGAGTCGGCAACGGTTGCCAGAACGCTCTGGCCCATGGCCAGCGGGCCATAGCAGGGATAGTATTTACCGGTTGCGGAGCTATAGACCATAGGAGTTACCGTGTAGTTGCCCGGGGCAAGGGTAGACGGAGTGGGCACCGCACCGAAATTGAAGCCGCTATAGGTAGGGACCGAGCCGGTCAGGGCTGCGGCCTTTGAGTAAGTGGGGGTGCCATCTTCTGCGGTGAAGCAAATTGCCGGCGAAACGCCTTCAACTGCGAAGTTACCGCCGTTATAGCAGGTATAGGAAATCGAAATATTGGAGCCGAGAGAGGCCGTGGAGTTATTGACAACAAACGAGCCCTGCGAAAAGAAGAGCAGCGGCACTTGCGCCTGCGCGATGTCGGTAGTGGGCTTGAGGCCGAAAATTGCACCCTGCAGCAGGTCGAAGCCGGCGCCTGAGGCCGAGCCGCCGGTGCCCTGACTCACGGGGTCGAGAGCGGTCAGCAGGAAATAGCCGTCGGCAATGCCTCCCCAGCCCCAGTTGAGGTGGAAGAAGCCGTCGCCGCGATAGCCGTCGACAACAAAGGCATG
>CAZKPP010000095.1:0-5644 GCA_964554665.1 uncultured Bacteroides sp. | reverse complement strand
CACTTCTTCCCCATCGACGACATCAAGCGCATGATCGAGGCGATGAGCTATTATAAGATGAACAAGTTCCACTGGCACCTGACCGACGACCAGGGCTGGCGTTTTGAAATGCCCGACTATCCGCGCCTGCAAACCGTTGGCGCAACGGCCCCGAACGTGCAGATTGTTGACATGTGGACCAAAACCGAATATTGGCTCAACAAGCCCTACGGCCCCTACTACTACACCCGCGAACAGATGCGCGACCTGGTGGAATTCGCCGCCGAGCGCCATATCGACATCATTCCCGAAGTTGAGATGCCAGGCCATCTCAGCGCCCTGATGACCGCCTACCCCGAGTTTTCGCTCAACCCCAACGGCGGCCACTCCGTAGCGTCGACCGGCGGCATTTATGGCGACGTGCTCAACCTGGCCAACCCCGGTGCCCTGAAGTTTGCCGAAGATGTTATTGACGCGCTGGCCGACATTTTCCCCTCCGAAATCATTCATATCGGTGGCGACGAATGCCCCGAGGGCGGATGGGTGAAAATCGACGGCAACGGCAAGGTTACCGGCGGCAACGAAGAGTGCATAGCCCTTTATCAGCGCGAAGGCATGACCCATCCGCGCCAGCTTCAGAGCTACTTTACCAAGCATCTGGCCGACTACGCCGCCTCGAAGGGTCGCCGCCTCGGCGTTTGGAACGAATCGATAACCGCCGGCGGTACCAACGAGGAACTGCTGAAGCAGACCGGGGCCACCGTGTGGTGCTGGACCGGAGCCGAGGGCGCAGTCAACAAGGCCTCGCAGCTCGGTCTCCCCGCAATCTATACCCCAATTTCAAAGAGCAGCGACACCAAAGGCTCGTTCTACATCAACCGCTCGCAACACCCCGACGACCCGCCGGCCAACGGCTATAAGTGCGACGACGTTAAGTCGGTTTATCAGACCGTGCCCTTTACCCCCGAAATCCTTAAGGCTAAAAACAAACACCTGGCCTATGGCGTTCAGGGCACTTTCTGGGCCGAACGCGTGGGCTATCGCGAATACCTCGAATACCTGGCGCTCCCCCGCCTGCTGGCAATTGCCGAAATCGGCTGGACCCAGCAGAGCAATAAGAACTGGGAGTCGTTTCAGAAGCGCATGAGTGCCGACCGCGAGCTGCTCGACCTCAACGGCTATCTATATTCTCCCTACTGGATGCTCGACCGCGACGAGCCGCAGCGCGAGCTCGTGGCTGCACCCGAACTCAAGGCCGGCACTACGGTTGAGCTGGTTAGCGTTGCCGCAGACTTTGCCGGCGCATCCATGGCCGACAACGGCGCCGAATCTTTGGCCTACTCGCCCGATTGCTGGGGCAATACGGTTTGGACCATCGAGTCGGCAACCTATAATGCCAAGGGCGACACCGCAACCATTCGCCTGCGCAATGCAATTACCGGCCGGGCCGTGAGCGGCCTGACCTCAGGCTCGATTTCAGGCATGGCGCGCGGAGTGACGCTCGGCGAAACCGCCTGCGACATTAAGGTTTGGCAGCCGCGCCCCGACATTTCCGAGGGCCTGATGATGGCGATTGACAATCTGCCGCTCTGGCTCGTTCCGACCGACGCCTCGAATGCCGCGCAGACCATCCGTGCCGGCGAAAACCGCTATGAAGGCTCGGGCGTTTCGCCGCAACAGGGCGCATGGTTCGCAGTTCGCACCGTAACCCCCGCAACATATACCTGCGTCGACACCGACGGCAAGGAACTGCTCACCGCAACCCGCGGCCTGGCTGCCGACGACGACATTTTGGCCTGCGCTCCCGAGATTGAATATTTCGAGCCGGTGTCGGCCGACGGCATGACCGTTACCTATCGCCGCACCGCCCGCGCCGTAACCTACATTGGCCGCACCGAAAACGGGGCCTACGTTGACATCCACACAGACATCTTCCCCATTACCGGGCCCATAGAAATAACCGGTCAGGAATTCCCCGGTTTTACCCTTGAAGAGATAGGCGATGCCGAACTTCAGCCCGACGGCTCCTACATTGTGCGGACCGTTTACTCAACAACTGCCGCTATCGGAGTGAAAATGCCGCTCAATAAGCTCGCCGCCATTGAGGCCGGTAAGGCATATCTGATTCGCGACGCCCACGCCGACCGCCACGCATTCCGCTGCGCAACGGCAGCCAACACCGTCAGCGGCGCCAAGTCGGCGCTGAATGTATCGCCGATGTTCACCTGGACCCTCGAAGCCAATGGCAACAAGTTTAAGGTCCGCAACCTGGGCAACGACATGCTGGTGCGCGCGCTGGAGAAGTCAACAACCGCCAAACTCGGCAAAACCGGCGACTCATTCTCGTTTACCTACACCGACGACCACTGGACTGTTCAGGGCTCCAACGGCCAGTATTGGGACGGCCTCGACAACCTCGACCTCGTTGGCTGGCCCAACGGCACCGGCCACCCCATTGAAATCTATGAGTTCATGGCCAACCCGCTCTTCCGCGTCAACGTTACCTACGTCGACAACCACGGCAACACTCTCGGCACCGCCCTTCGCTATGCCAACCCGGGCGAGCGCCACGTGCTTGAGCTCCCCTTCCGCAAAGGTTATCAGATTACGGCCATTGAGGGCGAGGAAGCGCTGAAAAATGTTCAGACCGACGTTGACGTACGCATCGTCTACACCAACGAGTCGGACCTCGGCGCCATTGAACAGCTGCCCGCTGCCGAACGCTGCGACGACACCCTCTACGACCTGCAGGGCCGCCGCGTGCTCTCCGCCTCACCCCGCCGCGGCATCTACGTCCAATCCAACCGCCTGATTCTCAAATAACCCACCAATCATATTTAGTTGCATATTATTATGACTAAAAGCATCAAAGGAACCCGCACGGAGAAGAATCTGCTTACTTCTTTTGCCGGGGAATCGCAGGCAAGAATGCGTTATACCTATTTTGCCAAAGCTGCAAAAAAGGAAGGTTTTGAACAGATAGCAGCAATCTTCGCTGAAACTGCCGACCAGGAAAAAGAACACGCCAAACGCATGTTCAAGTATCTTGAAGGCGGCGAAGTGGAAATTACCGCCTCCTATCCCGCCGGAGTAATCGGCCGCACGCTCGACAATCTTCAGGCCGCCGCTCAGGGCGAACACGAAGAGTGGACCGAGGCTTATCCTCATTTTGCCGACGTTGCTGAAGAAGAAGGCTTCCCCGAAATCGCAGCAATGTACCGCAACATTTGTGTGGCCGAAAAAAGCCACGAAGAGCGTTATCGTGCCTTTGTCAGCAACATTGAAGCCGCAAAGGTTTTCGCCCGCGAAGACGAGGTTGTATGGCAGTGTCGCAACTGTGGCTACATCCACGTAGGCAAAGAAGCACCCGAAGAATGCCCCGCCTGCCTTCACCCCCAGGGCTACTTCCAGCTGCAAGAAAACAACTGGTAACCAACACATACCTTTCGCCCCAAAAGCTGATTACAACGCTTTTGGGGCGACTCATATTAAAGCCCCTCCACCTCCCTATATGCCGCATATTATATCCGGCAGGATAGATTAGAGTTCCAAAGAGTTTTCTTTCATAAGAAAATCGAAAATGCTTATGATGGTTATCCCGTTCTCAGTATGTAATGCAGGGGTGTATTCGCCAAGAATAATAATCTTTTTGAAAGCATCATCTACACGCAGCAGTGATGCTGATTCTTGTTCTACCTTGGTTTCATCCGTCATACGATAAGCAGACTGAATGTAGTAACGCTGGCTACCGTTATTGCAAACGAAATCCACCTCATAATATTGCCGCTCACGGCCCTCAGCTGTCCTTTCGTTTTTTGCTACCACGCCTACATCCACGCTAAAGTCTCGTGCCAACAGTTCATTATAAATTACGTTTTCCATCAGATGTGAGTATTCAATCTGACGGAAATTCAGTCGCGCATTTCTCAAACCGCAATCTGCAAAATAATATTTGTTTAGGCTCTCTATATATTTCTTTCCCTTGATGTCATAGCGACTTGCCTTTTCCATAAGGAAAGACTCGCATATATAATCAAGGTATGTAGCAAGCGTATTTCTGCTGACCTTCTCGTGTTTCACACTTTCAAAAGTATTGGCAAGCTTGGTTGGGTTTGTAAGACCTCCGATGGAAGACGCCAGTATATTTAGAAAATCATCAAGAACATCCTTATTCCTGATCTTATGCCTCTCAACAATGTCCCGGACATAAGTTCTGGTAAACAGAGCCTTCAGGAACTCTCGTTTATCTTTTTCAGAATCCTTCAACACAACCTGGGGCATCCCACCATAGATCATATAATCAGTTAGGGCATGAGATATATCTCCTCCTTTCACCGAATAAAATTCACTGAAAGTAAGCGGATATAACTTTATCTCATCGCCACGTCCGGCAAATTCAGTTCGGACTTGGCTTGACAGGAACCTTGCATTGCTTCCGGTAACGTACACGTCCGCATTATGCATGTTCAGATAGCTATTGAGTACATCTTCAAACTCAGGGACAAGCTGAATTTCATCAATCATGATGTAATGCACCTTATTGTCCGTTAGTTTTGAATCTATATAAGCCAAGAGATCGTCCGGATCGCGTAGCCTTTTGTTACGTCTGTCTTCAAGATTGATATTGATGATATGATTTTCATCAACTCCTTGTTCCTTTAACCAGTTCCCATAAATGGTAGATAGCAGAAACGACTTTCCACATCGCCTCAAACCGGTCACAATTTTAATCATGCCATTGTGTCGTCTGGCAATCAACTTGTTAAGATATGTGGTACGTTCAATAATCATTTTATTGAAATTTTTTGTTCCGTGGAACAGTTTTTTTCAACACAAAGGTAGTAAATATATCTGTATTATCAAAATACGCCATAAGAAATTCAGGAATATTGTTGAACGGGAAAGCACGGGAGTCCGTAAAATCGGGAAATGTTAAAGATTTTTTGCATTTATTGGAATTTTTTGTAAATTTGCAGTCGCCTATCAGCCTGTAAAAGGGCGGGTGGGAGACATATATTAAAGACGATTTCAAGCGTTCTTCTTCAATCCTTTGAATCTCGCAAATTCCTAAGACAGTGAAGAGAAGGCAACAAAAGCGTCCTGTGGATTATGTTATATAGTTCAATCGCACGGCATGTGAAATGTCGTGCCCTATGTGATATATATCATCAATCTTACATGGGCTGACTGGCGTTGCTTATCCTCTGTCAATGGCAATGCGAGAGCCAAAAGGATGGGATGAGCAAAAGAAGTGAGGTCCCACGTTTTTGGTTTATGGCTGATACCTACGGTTCAACTATTGTTAAAAATGAGATGCTTATGGGACCGGCTCTCGCCGGAAGTTGCGCCCGACACGAAAAAGGGTAAAATCTATGAGCATAAAAGCTCTGCTCCTTGCCGCCGGAGCTACTGTCGCTGCTTTTTCCGCAGCAGCCGACGACAAAAACGCCCAGGTTCTTTTCCAGGACTCTGAAATGCACATGAGCCAGCCCGAGCTGCGAATCTTCGTTACTCCGCAGGTTTGCGACATGGAAATGATTTATCCCAACAAACCGCGTTCGGAATATAACTATTCCGTAGAAATACGTTCGCTCGACGCACTGACCGAGGCCGAGTTTACCAACCTTAAGAACCGCACCCTCTATAAGTTCGCCAAGGAACATGG
>CAZKPP010000094.1:0-5675 GCA_964554665.1 uncultured Bacteroides sp. | reverse complement strand
GTTGAGACGAATTTCGCGGAATTTTTTGCACGAACCGAAATTTATCTGTAACTTTGCTCCGCCGGCAATAAGCCGTGAACCTTATTACTCATAACCACGTTAAAATACTATAACATTTAATTTTTTAACGATTATGGCAAACGAAACGAACAACATGCCTCAGATTGAGCGCCCCGATCATCGCGGTAACCACCCGACAACTCCTCAGATTATGCGAAATGTATTCGGCATCTTTATGATAGTTGTTTACATCGGCATGGGTGTGCTTCTGTTTATTAACTTCTTTGGCTGGGATTCGGACTTTCAATGGGCCCGTATAATCTGCGGCGTACTGCTGGTAATCTATGGCGTTTGGCGCGGTTATCGTCAATTTGCCGGAATAGATTCTAATATATGAGAAAAAATCTGCTTTTGATTGCTGTTGCCGGGCTTTTTGCCGCAACAATTACATCTTGCGGCCCTCGCCGGGCGGCAAAAGTTGAACAGAAGGTTGAGCACATGACTTTTGCATGCGACGCAACCTTCGAAAACATCATGGACCAGGAAATCGACGTGTTCGAGTACTACTACAACAACTCGCGTCGCCAGGCCCTCGTGGTGCCTTACTATGTCAGCCAGGCGGCCGCCTTTGACTCGCTGATGAACCCCGACAATTCAATCAAAACCATTGTTGCAGCCCGCCGGCTGACCGACGCTGAAAAAACGCGCTTGCGCAACCGCAAGCTGCGTCCCCGCGAGCAGCGCGTGGCTGTCGATGCCGTGGCGCTGATTGTCAACAATGCCAATCCCCAGGAGGCAATTTCCATGAAAGAGCTGCGTCAGGTGCTCTCCGGCGAAGTTAGAAGCTGGAAAGAACTCTGGCCTACCAAACTCGATTCAATTCGCATTGTGTTCGACGATGCCGGCAGCTCAATGGTGCAGTTTTTGCGCGACTCAATCAATGGCGGCAAGCCTTTCGGCCCCAATGTTTATGCCGAAGGTTCGGCCCGCGCGGTGTTCGATGCCGTTAGCCGTCGCCCCAATGCTTTGGGCATCATCGGCGTAAGCTGGGTGTCGACCGACATGGACGGTACCGCACTTTCCAAAGAAGAAATGCGCCAGCGCTCGGAAATGTCTGACACTACCTCGCTCGGCTTCAGCCCCGACGTTAAGGTGCTCGCAGTCAGCGGCGACGACACCAACATGGCCTACAAGCCCTATCAGGCATATATCTTCGACGGCCGCTATCCGCTGTTCCGCTCAATATATATGATAACAACCACAGTTGGCGGCACTCTCAACAATGCCTTTTATGCTTTCGTAACCGGCATGCAGGGCCAGAAAGTGATTCAGCTCACCGGAGTTTTGCCCGCAACCGTGCAGCCGCGCATGGTGCAGATTGCCGGCGGCGACGAATAATATTAAACCTTTAGCTGCGTTATAACTCTAAATAATATATAGAAAACACAATAAACCATTCAATTCGCAATGAAAATCAAAAACTTAATGCTCGCCATGGCTGCCGCATCGGCTCTTTTTGCTTCCGCGCAGACCCAGGGCTACAAAGATGGCATCGAATACTTCCTCATCGATCAGTTCGACGATGCCAAGGAAATTCTTACGAAAACCATGCCCAAGTCGGGCGCTGAACGCTCTGAAGCTCTTTACTATCTCGGAGCTATTGAGCTGAAAGACGGTAATGTTAAAGCCGCCCAGCAGGCTTTTGACGAGGGCATTTCGCTCAACTCAAAAAATGGCTATAACTATGTTGGCCTCGGCGCGATTGCCCTGAAGCAGGGCGATGCAAAAACCGCTGCCGAAAAATTTAAACTCGCCCTCAAGGCCCAGAATAAGTCGTTTATCAACGTTGCGATTGCCCGTGCTTACTATAATCAGGATCCCATTGCCTACGCAAAGGAATATGAAAAGCACATGGATGCTGCCCGCAAACAGAACCTCAAGGACCCCTCGATTTATATCATGAACGGCGACTTCTTCCGCGACAAGGCTCTTGCCAGCGGCGTTGACGACGGCACCTCAATCGGTAACGCCGCTTCGGAATACGAGCAGGCTGTTCATTTCGACAACAACTCGCCCGTTGCCACCATTAAATATGCGCGCGTGTTTGTTCACGTTAATCCCGACTACGCAATTTCGCGTCTGAAGGAGCTGAACGAAAAGGTTCCCAACTCGGCTATGGCTCAGCGCGAACTCGCCGAACGCTACTACGACAATGACCAGTGGTCTCTTTCGGCCCGCCAGTATGGCAAATATATCGAAAACCCCAACCACTTTGCTAAAGACGAAGAGCGCTACGCAGTGCTGCTCTTTTTCGGCGGCCGCTACGACGATAGCCTTGAACTGGCCCACAACATTCTGAAAAAGAACCCCAATTCGGCCCAGATGCGCCGCATGCTTTTCCTCAACCTCGAAAAGAAAGGCGACTTTAAGGGTGCACGCGAAGCTGCCGAAAGCTTCTTCCAGACTCCGGGCGTTAGCTTTACCGCAAACGACTACACCACCTACGCCAACATCCTCAACGAACTCGAGGACTACGACGCTGAAGTTATTGCCCGCGAAAAGGCCGTAGAAGCTAATGTTGAGAAGCTTGAACTGCTCAAGGATCTGGCTACCGCATACTCGCAGGCCGGTGGTCGCGCCAACAAGGCTAACGACATTGAAACCGCCAACGCTTATTATATTAAGGCCAAAGATGCGACCCAGAAGTTTATCGACGGCGGCAGCTTTGTTACTCAAGACCTCGTGAACCTCGGCAACCGCTGGCAGAACGTTGCAGCTACCTCTCCCCTCGATTCTCCCGAACGCGAAGCTGCTATCAACGCCGCAATCGCTGCTGCCGACCAGGTTATTGAGCGTATGGCCGATAGCCCCAGCTATGTGCCATTCCGCAACAAGGCCCGCATGACCCTCGTTAAGAACGGCAACAAACCCTCGCAGGAAACTGTTGATGCCTACACCAAGGCCCTCGAAATCCTCGATGCCGACCCCGAAGCCAAAGATAAGCGCGTCGACGTTTATCGCGAAGCATACTCGCAGATTGCCGCATATTATATCGGTGAGCACGACACTGCTTCCGCTAAGGTTTGGTATCTGAAGATGCTCGAACTCGATCCCCAGAACCAGGCTCTCCGCGACTATATCGACAAACTGAAATAATGGTTGAAGTCACTCCCGACGAACGACTATCTATTGAATCCAAAGCCGTTGAACTGCTCCGTACGGTTTTTGACCCGGAAATCCCGGTTGATATCTACTCCTTAGGGTTGATATACAGAATCGAGTTTACCGACGAGCGCATTCTGCAAATCGACATGACGCTGACCGCACCCTCCTGTCCGGCAGCAGAATTCCTGGTCGACGATGCGCGCCTCAAGCTCGAAACTATTCCCGGAGTCAAGGCCGTTGAAATAAACATCGTGTTCGAACCCGAATGGAATCAGGACATGATGAGCGAAGAAGCCAAACTGGAACTCGGTTTTCTTTGATGGCCTCTGAAAAACTGACATACTTTTTATCTGACCTACATTTAGGCGCTCACTACTTCCGCGATCCGCGGGAGCAGGAGCGCCTTGTTTGTCGGTGGTTGCGTCAGATTGCTCCTACTGCCGAGCGCATATATCTGGTCGGCGACATTCTGGACTACTGGTTTGAGTATCGCCACGTTGTGCCGCGCGGCTTCGTGCGCTTTTTCGGCACGTTGGCCGATCTGGCCGACTCGGGCATCAAGATTACCTGGCTTATCGGAAACCACGATATCTGGATTTTCGACTACCTTCCCTCGGAGCTCGGTATTCGTGTTGTTGACGGCGTTTTGCGCGAAGAAATCAATGGCAAGAGCTTCGTCATTGCCCATGGCGACGGCCTCGGCCCCATTCCCGCCCGCGAGCGGCTGATGCGCTCAATGTTTCGCTGCCGTCTGCTCCAATGGCTCTATGCCGGCCTTCATCCCCGCTGGACCGTGGGCTTCGCCTACTGGTGGAGCGCCAAGAACCGCATGCGCCATCACACCGGTCCGGACCCTCATCCCGCGTCGCCCGCGCCCCTGCTTGAGTGGGTCCGCCGCCGGAATGAATCAGGCCCACGCCCCGATTTCTATGTTTTCGGCCACTATCACATCCTTTTCGACGAGGAAGTCAGCGGCTCGCGCGTAGTAATTCTCGGCGACTGGCTCTCCAATATGAGTTACGCAACTTTCGACGGCAACAATTTCAATTTGTTAAAGTTAGAAAATAATCGTAACTTTGCCCAATCGAAATAATCATAACCTAATAATCACTTCAACATGAGACTCATCATCGAACCCGACTATGCCGCCCTTTCCCGCTGGGCCGGCAACTATGTAGCCGCTGCCATCAACGCCGCCAAGCCCACTGCCGATAAGCCCTTCGTGCTCGGCCTCCCCACCGGCTCTTCGCCCCTGGGCATGTACCGCCGCCTTATCGAACTCTATAAAGAGGGCAAGGTTTCTTTCAAAAACGTTGTAACCTTCAATATGGACGAATACGTTGGTATTCCCCGCGACCATGAGCAGAGCTACTATACGTTCATGCACACCAACTTCTTTGACCATATCGACATCCCCGCTGAAAACGTAAACATTCTCAACGGCAATGCCGCTGACCCCATTGAAGAATGCAAGCGCTATGAAGAAAAAATCGCTTCCTATGGCGGTATCGACCTCTTCCTCGGCGGCGTAGGCCCCGACGGCCACATCGCGTTCAACGAACCCGGCTCGTCGCTCACCTCCAAAACCCGCATGAAAACCCTCACCAAGGATACCATCATTGCCAACTCGCGCTTCTTCGACAATAACCTCGACCTGGTTCCCAAGACTGCGCTGACCGTTGGAGTCGGCACTGTGATGGCTGCCCGCTCGGTGCTCCTGATGGTTAATGGTCACAACAAGGCTCGTGCTCTCCACCATGGTGTTGAAGGTGGCATCTCCCAGCAGTGGACCATCTCCGCCCTGCAGATGCACCCCAAGGCAATCATCGTTGCCGACGAAGATGCTTGCGGCGAACTCAAGGTTGACACCTATCGCTACTTCAAGGATATTGAAGGCGCTAACCTCGATCCCGACACCCAGCTCTAAAACTTACGATACAATTATATATAATTAAGGCGCCCCGCATTTGCGGAGCGCCTTGATTTTTGCTCTGATTTGACGATTAGCCTTCGATGATAGCTTCGGAGGGGCAAACAGATGCGCAAGTGCCGCAGCTGATGCAGGTGTCCGGATCGATGTGGTAGATTTCGCCCTCGCTGATAGCGCTGACGGGGCATTCGGGAAGGCAGGTGCCGCAAGCAACACACTTGTCAGTAATAACGTAAGCCATTGTTAGAATTAAGAATGTTAAGAATTAGAAAAACATGTTTTGTTTATAAACCACTGCAAACTTACGAATAAAATCCTTATCGCGCAAATTTTTCTTGTGATTTCCGGAATTTTCTGCACCGCAGTGGCGGCCCTTGTGGGGTGGGGTTGTTTGTCTCTGGGTGCACTGTGGGCGGAAATGTTCGGTGGGTGAGTGTTAAAGTATGTTAAAGATGAAAAATTTTTGTGTGGTGTAAGTGGCTGGGGGAGGGGTGGTTGCGAAAAATATGTTGTAGAGCATAAAATTTTGGGGGTTTGAAAAATTTGGATATGTCGAAAAGTCGCCGTAACTTTGCACTCG
>CAZKPP010000093.1:0-5920 GCA_964554665.1 uncultured Bacteroides sp. | reverse complement strand
GTAGGCTGGAAGTTACTCATGGTGAAAGGTACACCTACGGTAACGAATTCGCCGATTTCGCCGCCCTGGTTGATGCGCACGAGGGTGTTGCCGTCGTAGAGGCTTTCGTCGCTCATCATCTCCTTGGTTGAGAGCACGGGACCTACAGGCACGCCATACTTGCCGAGAATTTCGGTAACTTCGTATTTGGTCTTATCGGCAGTCCATGCACCGATGCGCTGGTAGATTTCCTGTTTGTGGCGATCGCGGGCATCTGCGGTGTTGAAATCGGGGTTGGTAAGCCAGTCGGTAAATCCGGTAGCCTGACAGAAGAGCTCGAAGTCTTTTTCGCCACGCTGGAGAATAACATATACGTAGTTGTTGGCGTCGATTTCAGAGTCCATGTCGCCCGAAGGTTTACACTTGTAGGTCCAGCCGAGAACGCCGCCGCCTTCGATGTTACCCGAGCGGGGAACGCAATCGCCGAACTTGCCGTCGGGATATTGCGGGAACTGGGTGAGGTAGCCGATTTTGTCGAGAGTAAGCTGGTCGCGGGTCTTGATACGGCAGAGGTTAAGACATGCATTGTGCATTGACTGATAAACATAGCAGCCTTCGCCGGTTTTTTCGCGCTGCAACAGAGCTGCGAGAATACCGATTGTCAGGTGCATGCCGGTGTTGGAGTCGCCGAGGGCGGCACCGCTCTGGGTAGGAATGTTGTAGTCGCCGTCATACCAGCCGGTGGTGGAGGCTGCGGCTGCGGTTACCTGAGCGATAGGCTCGTAGGCCTTCAGGTCTTTGTATTTGGAGCTTACAGGGAAGCCCTTGATAGTGCCGTAGATGCATCGGGGATTGAGGGCGTGAACCACTTCCCACGAAAAACCGAGTTTATCCATAGCTCCGGGGTGGAGGTTTTCGATAAATACGTCGGCTGTTTTCAAAAGTTCGGTAAGAATTTTAGCTCCATCGGGAGTCTTGGCATCGAGAGCAAGCGATTTTTTGTCGGAATTAAGTTGCAGGAAGTAGTAGCTGGGCAGGTTGGGATCAAACTGGAGTTCCTTACGGGTTGCATCGCCAACGCCCGGGCGTTCGATTTTAATAACGTCAGCGCCGAGCCATGCCAGCAGTTGAGTACACGAGGGGCCGGACTGGACTTCGGTGAAGTCGATCACTTTAATGCCCTGAAGAGGTGCAGTGTTCATAGTTAGTAGTATTTGTTAGTTATAGAGGAATAAATTAGATGTTTGATATTTTCTTAACACCTGTTTACTCAAAATAGTTTAAAAAATTTGCTAAAATGCGTGGGAATTGTTAACTTTGTGGCGTAGATGGAACGAATGCAGTCAAAGGCACGCGCGCGCTTTGCGTTTTCAGAGTTCCTCGGCAGTTGCTCCCGACGGTGCACTCCCGAGCGGCTTGCCGTATTAGATGCGGCCTTGGACCGCACCGAGCCCTTCGGAGCTGACGAATTGCTTTCGGATTTATCTGAGAAATCGTCGATCAGCGTAAGCCGTGCCACTGTATACAATACCTTGCCGCTGCTGATGCGTGCCGGGCTGTTGCGTCGTGTGTTTCTCGGCGACGAGGCTCTTTATGAGCCGCTGCGTCCGGGAAAGGCTACCAAACCCACGGTTTACCTTGTCTGCACCCTATGTGGCAAAACCCGCAAAATCGATTCGGCCGGCTTTGGCCAATGGGCGGCAATGTTGACTCCCCGAGGGTTTCATGTCGAGCCGAATACTTCGATTGCCTATTTGTCGGGCCGCTGCAACCAGTGCAAGGAACCGCATTCCAAAGAAAAAATTAAAAACTCATAATAACCAAATCAGTATTACGAAATAATGAAAGTCGATGTGCTTTTAGGCCTCCAGTGGGGCGATGAAGGAAAAGGTAAGGTCGTAGACGTGCTCACACCGCGCTACGACGTGGTTGCCCGCTTTCAAGGTGGACCTAACGCCGGCCATACCCTTGAGTTCGAAGGCAAGAAATATGTTTTGCGCTCCATACCTTCGGGTGTGTTCCAGCGCGGACAAATCAATATAATCGGCAACGGAGTTGTTCTCGACCCGGTGCTTTTCCGTGAAGAGGCTGAGGCTTTGCGCCAAAGCGGAGTGGATTTGACCAAGGTTTTGAAAATTTCAAAGAAGGCACACCTGATTCTTCCTACCCACCGCCTGCTCGACGCGGCAAACGAAGCCGCCAAAGGTGCTGCTAAAATCGGCACTACCGGCAAAGGCATCGGCCCGACCTATACCGACAAGATTTCGCGCAACGGACTGCGCGTGGGCGACACTCTGATGCCTGATTTCAAGAAAAAATATGAAGCTGCCAAGAAGCGCCACATCGACCAGATGGCAGCCTTGGGACTAACCGAACATCCCACTCTGGCCGAACTCGAAAAGAACTGGCTCGAAGCAATCGAGTATCTGCGAGAATATGACCTGATTGATTCGGAACATTATATCAACCGCGCACTGAAAGAGGATAAGAAAGTTCTTTGCGAAGGTGCGCAGGGCACTATGCTCGACGTAGATTTCGGCTCGTATCCGTTTGTTACTTCGAGCAATACCGTCACCGCCGGCGCTTGCACCGGCCTGGGTGTAGCCCCTAACAAGATTGGCCGGGTTTTCGGTATCTTTAAGGCTTATTGCACGCGCGTAGGTGCCGGACCGTTCCCCACGGAACTGTTTGACGAAACCGGCAAGCGCATGCGCGACATCGGTCACGAATATGGCGCTGTTACGGGTCGCGAACGTCGCTGCGGCTGGATTGACCTTGTTGCTTTGAAATATGCCGTGATGATTAACGGCGTTACAGACCTGATTATGATGAAGAGCGATGTGCTCGACGATTTTGATACTATTCGCGCCTGCGTCGCCTATAAAATCAACGGAGAGATTGTCAGCGAACTTCCCTACGATCTGCAGAGCGTTGAAATTGAGCCGGTTTATGTTGACCTGCCCGGTTGGAAAACCTCGATGACCAACATAAGTGACGAAAAGGACCTGCCCGCCAAGTTCGTTGACTATATCGGGTTTATCGAGAAGGAGCTCGGCGTGCCCGTAACGATTCTCAGCGTAGGCCCCGACAGAAAGCAAACGATTGTTCGCAATAACTTTTAATCAGTCAATAGCCATGAAAGTAAAACCGTTTAAAGGCATACGCCCGCCTCGCGAACTGGTTGAGGACGTTGCTTCACGCCCCTATGATGTTCTGAACTCGGATGAGGCACGCGCCGAAGCCGAGGGTAATCCGAAATCTCTTTACCACATAATCAAGCCGGAAATTGATTTTCCGGTCGGCACGGATGAACACGATGCCAAAGTATATGAAAAGGCCGTTGAGAATTTTGTGAATTTCCAAAACCAAGGCTGGCTGATTCAGGATGAGAAAGAGCATTACTACATTTACGCGCAGACCATGGACGGCCGCACGCAATATGGAATTGTGCTCGGCGCCAATGTTGACGACTACATGCAGTCGCGCATCAAAAAGCATGAGCTGACCCGCAAAGATAAGGAAGAAGACCGCATGAAGCATGTTCGCATAAATAATGCCAACATCGAGCCGGTTTTTCTTGCTTTTCACGACAATGAGGTTCTCGACCGCGTAATCCGCGAAGTAGCTGCCGGCGACCCTGAATATGACTTTATCGCTCCCGACGGCTTCGGCCATAAGTTCTGGGTTGTTGATAAGCCCGAACACATCGCAACGATTACCGAGGAGTTTGAAAAAATGCCGGCAACTTATATTGCTGACGGACACCATCGCTCGGCTGCCGCCGCGCTCGTCGGTCACGAGAAAGCGCAGCAGAATCCTGACCATACCGGCACGGAGGAATATAACTATTTCCTCGCCGTGGCTTTCCCTGCCAGTCACCTGAAGATTATTGACTATAATCGCCTTGTTAAGGACTTAAACGGCTATACTGTTGACCAGTTCATTGAAAAACTAAAGCAAAACTTTATAGTTGAAGATAAAGGAACTGAGATTTACAAGCCCGAGCATCTCCATAACTTTTCGCTCTATGTCGACGGCCGCTGGTATTCGCTGACCGCCAAAGAGGGCACGTATAACGACGATGATCCGATTGGCGTTTTGGACGTGACTATCAGTTCCGACCTGATTTTGCGCGATATTCTAGATATTCAGGATTTGCGTACCTCCAAGCGCGTGGATTTCGTAGGCGGCATCCGCGGTCTGGGCGAGTTGAAGCGTCGCGTCGATTCGGGCGAAATGGTTGCCGCGCTGGCGCTTTATCCGGTTTCGATGAAGCAGCTCATGGATATTGCCGATTCCGGTAATATTATGCCTCCTAAAACAACATGGTTTGAGCCCAAGCTCCGCAGTGGCCTGATTATCCATTCATTAAATGATTAAAATTCAAGTATTACAATAATATGCAAACTCGTAAACTTAAAATCCGTGACCTTACGCTACGCGACGGCCAGCAGTCGCTGTTTGCCACCCGTATGCCGCAGGCCGAAATCGACAAACTCCTGCCGCTTTATGAAGATGCAGGTTTCTATATCATGGAAGTTTGGGGTGGGGCAGTGCCCGACTCCGTGATGCGCTATCTCGACGAAAGCCCCTGGGACCGTTTGCGCATCATTTCCAAGGCAATGAACGGCAAATCGCTGTTGTCTGCCCTTAGTCGCGGCCGTAACCTGTTTGGCTACGTGCCTTATCCCAACAGCGTGCTAGAAGGTTTCTATAAGGAAGCTATCGCCAACGGCCTCAACGTTATGCGTATTTTTGATGCGCTCAACGATATTGACAACGTTCGTGATTCGATTAAGATGATCAACGAACTCGGTGGCATTGCCGACGGCGCCGTGTGCTACACCGTAGACCCCAAGGACGCCGAGCAGCGCTCGTTCTTTGCAAAACTATTCGGCTCCAAGCCCAAGAAAATCTTCACCGACGAATACTTCGTTGACAAGGCCAAGCAAATGGAAGCTTTGGGCGCCAAAATTATCACGCTCAAAGATATGGCCGGCCTGGTTAATCCGGCCAAGGCTGCCTCAATTATTTCAGCCCTCAAGGCCAATGTCAGCGTTCCGGTAGATTTCCACACCCACTGCACTCCCGGCTACGGTCTGGCATCGTCGGTAATGGCTATTCTCAACGGTGTTGACATTCTCGATACTAATATATGGTATTTCGGCGGCGGTTCGGCTGCTCCTGCTCTTGAGCTCATTTATGTGTTCTGCAAGAAGTTGGGCATCGAAGTTGAAGCAAACATGGAAGCCGTCGGCAAGATTCGTGAAAAGCTGGTTGACGTTCGCCGCTCGCTCGCCGCATACGACCTGCAGAAAGATAAGTTCCCCCGCGATTTCAATCCCCTGGATCCGAATGCGATGCCGGCAAATATCGATGCGCTGTTTGACCGCGCTATCGACGCAGCCAAGGCCGGCAATGAGGCTGAACTGCTTGACCTTTGTCATCAGATTGAAGATTACTTCGGTTTCCCTAAACCCAATGAACTCGTTCGCGAGGCTGAGGTTCCCGGCGGCATGTATTCCAACATGGTTGCTCAGCTCAAGCAACTTCAGGCCAGCGATTTGCTCGACGATGCCATGAAGTTGATTCCTAAGGTTCGCCGCGATGCCGGTCTGATTCCGCTGGTAACGCCCACTTCGCAGATTGTAGGCTCGCAGGCAGTTAGCCTTGCGCTTGACCGCAAGAAGGGTAAACCCGATTATTCAACACCCTCAATGCAGTTCACATCGCTGGTTAAGGGAGAGTATGGTCACACTCCGGTTGCCATTGATCCTGCTTTCCGCGAAAAGATTACCGGCTCGCCCGAGGAAGTTGCCTACGACACATCCAAGTATAAAACACCCGAAAATCCGACTTTGGACGAATTCGGTGGCGTTAAGCTAGCTACGAATAAGGAAGAAGAGCTGCTGCTCGAACTGCTTCCCGCAGTTGCTACCGG
>CAZKPP010000092.1:0-6116 GCA_964554665.1 uncultured Bacteroides sp. | reverse complement strand
CCCAGTTGAGGTGGAAGAAGCCGTCGCCGCGATAGCCGTCGACAACAAAGGCATGGCCCTCGTTGTTGATCGAAACGCCGTCGTAATATACAGGATGACCGGCTGCAAGCTCGCCATAAACCTTTGCAATCCACTCTTCGAGCGAGAAGAAGCGGCGCTCAAGATATTGCAGCGTGGGGTCGTAGCCGAAATTGCGCACCAGACCGCAGGCCAGAGTGTGGCCGTTGGCGCCGGATGCCTCAACGCCGTAGCTCATGTCGGCTGCGTAGCCACACGCCTGCATCAGCGTTGCAACGGCGGTTTTGTTAACGGCGGGATTACTGCCGTTGGCGGCGTAGCTATCAAGCATATTCGCCCAGTCGAAGGTAATTTCGTCGTAGTTGAGGCTCAGGTATTTATTGCCGGCGCGCCACAGGTATGAGTAAACGCCGCCGGTGCCGGTTGTGGGATATTCGTAGGTTTTGAGCACCTGGGCGATAGCCGTGGCCACGCAGCCGGTAACGGTTGCACGGCCGTCGACGGTGGGGAGAAGGCTGTTATAGGGTGCGCCCTGGTCCCAGGTGGTTTTGCAAATCGGGGCGATTTCGCCATAGTCGGCGCGCGAGCCGGCAGATGCGGTTTTGGCCACGTTGCCGGCGCGGGCAGCGGCGATTTCGGCGGCGTAGGCCTCCATCATCATTTCCATAGCCGGGGGCAGTGGCCGGCCCTGCTCGTAGTTATCGGAGTAGCCTAACAGTGCGGGGGTTTCGCTTTCGGCGCTGACAAGCATCAGGCCGTTGGGAGCGCCAAACACATAGAGTTCGGCCTCCTGCGAGTGCAGGGCCACGGTTTTCAGCGGTGTTGTATAGGCGGAGCGCATTGCTCGGCGCACCGGCGCCGACGGAATCTGCTCCAGAGCGCGCTCAAGGGCTGCCGACGGGTCGAGTAGCTCGGCGCTTGCGCCAACAGTGGCCATCGCGGCCAGAGTTACGATCAGTAGTCGTTTCATTTATCGGATTTGAATGGTTTGTGTATTTGTGCCTTTGCGGCGGATATATATGCCGGTCGACGCATTCTTTACGCGGCGGCCCGACAAGTCAAAGTATTCTGATTTCTCGCTTTCTGTGCTGATGGGTTCAATGCCTACCTGCTCGGCGGTTGCGGTGAACGAAACCTTCGATTCGCCATCGAGGTTTACACTCTTGCCGCTTTCATCAACGTAGAGGCCATAAACGATATAGTTGGTGCCGGCGGTAAGTTTGGACGAAAGGTCAATGTCGGTGTAGGTTTTGGTAACGGTCTGGCCGGCGGGAATATTGATGTTGAACTTGTCGCTCCAGAGCACCGGCGAGTTCTTGGTTTTGGCAATTGCGAACGCAACCATGCCGGAATAGTTGGAATTCAGGGCGGTCAGGTCAACTTTAAAGCCGATGCCCGACATATCGGTTGAGGTGCACTCGAAATTCGAGCCTTGAACCACGGAGGCGCGGTATTTGATTACCACGTCCTTGGTTTCGGACATCACCGATTCATCGTCGCAGCTCAGGCAGATGGTGTACTCGCCCGGTTCAATAGCCCCGGTTTCAATCGAGGCGGTCGGGTTAAAACTCATGTAGGTCATCGCGGGCAAGGTAAGCTCAACGGTGCTGTAGCTCAGAATCAGCTGAGAGGTGCCTTTTTTATAGAAATCCAGGTAGAGGCGGCCGGTATAATCGTTGTCGGTTACGTTATAGAATTCCGAGGTAATTTGAAAAGGCTCGTCGAAATAAATTTCCGAAGGGAAGGTGACGTTGTCGAAAAACATCGTGCCCTCGATAGGTTCAACATATTTGCTGAAAGTAATATTTGTGCCCTTAACCTCCGCGGTCAGCTTCGAAGCCACGCCGAAGTCGTAGAAGAGTTCATAGAACTCATCAGTGTTAGGATTATAAGCCACGCGCGATACGGTGTAAACCCCTTCGTGCAGATTACTGGGAATAGTTAAACCCACGTCACCGCCAAGGCCGGAGAGTACCGGCATATTATCCAGACCCGAAACAGCGCTCGAATAATACTCGTTGCCCGCTTCATCGGCAAAGCGCAACACAATCCATGCTTCGGGCATCACAAACGGGCAATAATTGTAGATTACCATAGCGTCGGCGAACGTGCCGCCGAGCTTAATCGACGTCGAGGGGGCTTTCAGCGGTTCCGAACAATAGAGGGTCAGGGGCGCGGTAGCCGCAGTCATGGTCTGGCCGGGATTCATATTGAAAATCGCGGCGCAGCCGTCGCTGTAGCCGCCCGATGAGCCGCCGACGCCCTGCTCGCCGTCCGGGTCGAGGGCCGTAAGCAGGAAATAGCCGTTGAGCTGGCCTCCCCAGCCCCAGTTAACGTGGAAATAGCCATTGGCCTGATAGCCGTCGATAACAAACGCGTGGCCAACTTTTTCCTTAAGGTTTAGGCCGTCGTAGTAGACCGGATGACCTGCGGCGATTTCGTCATAAACCTTTTTGTTCCAGTCGGCCAGGTCATACCAGCTGCGCTCGTGGTACTGAAGATTATAGTCATAGCCGAAATTGCGTACCAGGCCTTCTGCGCAATATGCGCCGTTGGTGCCGGAGCTGCTCGTGCTATAGTTCATCTGCGAAGCGTAGCCGAGGGCACTCATCAGGTTAGCCACGGCCTTGCTGGTTGCCAGAGTGGTGCTCGGCGACGAGGGGTAGCTATCGAGCATATTTGCCCAGTCGAGGGTAACATTGTTGAAGTTCTTGCTCAAATCCTTGTTGCCGTTAGACCAGCGATAGGAGAAGGTGCCGCCGGAGCACTTGGCGGGATATTCGTAGGTTTTGAGCACCTGGGCCATAGCGGTTGCCACGCAGCCGGTAACGCAATAATAATCGCCGATAACCGGGCAATCGTAGCAATAAGGCTTGGTCTGGTTCCAGGTGGTCTTACAAATCGGGGCTATGGCAGCATAGTCAGTTTTGGCATCGCGGCGCACCTTGCGCTCAATAACGTCGCCTGCGCGGAGGGCGTTGATTTCGCGGCCATACTGCTCTACCATCCATTCCAGCGCCGGGGGCAGCTCGCTTCCCTCGACATAAAATTCGGAATAGCCGAGCAGGGGCGCGGTTTCGCTTTCGGCGGAAGCCACGACAAGGCCGCCGGCAACGGAGCCGAAAACATAAACTTCGGGCTCGGCAGCGCCGATGGTCAGCAGCGGCTCGGAGTTGAGGCGCGCGGCAGCCCGGCGCGATGCGGAAACGGTTGCGGGCAGGCTTTCAGCCGCGCGACCGAGAGCTTCGGCCGGAGTGAGCACTTCGGCCTGAGCCAGAAGCGGCATTAAGGTTGCAAGGAGTGCCGAAAGGCGTAGTTTCATGATAATTTCTTGGTCATAGAGTCGCGGATGGTGTCCACAACGTTAATAATATAGTCACCTACTTTTTCCAGGTCGGCCACGGCGTCCATATAGAAGATGCCGGCCTGATAGTCGTAGAGGCCGTTGTTGATGTTCTCAACGTTTTTGGCGCGGAGCTGATTGCGCAGGTTGTTGATTTCGCGTTCCTTATTATAGGCGTTGAGCAGTTGCTCCTCGCGCACGCTCTCGATTCCGTTGAGCATCGTAATCATGCCGTTCATCGCCTCGCTGACCAAAACGAACATCTGGTCGATGTTATCTTTTATCAGGTCGGAGAAATGAACGTTAACCTCCTGTTTGCGCGACAGCACGCGGCCGAAGTTATTGCAGCCGTCGCCTATCGACTCGATTTCGGAGTTGATGTTAAACAGGGCGGAAACGCGCAGTTTGCCATCGTTTGACAAACGGCCCTGAGCCGTGCGGTTGAGGAAATCGGCGATTTCGCGTTCCATGCGGTCGGAAATGTCCTCATATTTCTCCAGGCGCGAATAAAGCTGGTTGAACTCCTTGGTCTTGGCATTGACGTGGAGCAGTTGCTGGGCCATGCCGAGCATGCGGTCAACGCGCTGGGCAAAGACTGCCACCTCTTTTTCGACCTGTACGATATTGAGTTCCGAAGCGCTGATGCGGTTCGAGCCGATATACTTGAGCGAGAATTCCTCGTCCTGAGTCTTCGAGGGGATGAAATATTCAACCGCCTTAACATAGAAGCCTGTAAACCAAATCATCAGCGAGCCGTTGATGAGCTTGTATACGGTATGGAACAGCGACATGCCGAAGCTCACCGAAATCTGCATGGCCGCAATCTGGCGGATAACATGGTGGGTCGTTGGCAGCGAGTTGTCAAACAGGTGGTTATAAACCTCGGGGTCGGTCTGTTCGATGTGGGTAACGTAGTGATAGAGCTGCGTGGGGTCGCCCTGGCCTATGGCCGAAGTGAGCCACTCGATCATGCTGACAAACGGAAAGAACACCGGCAGCATCCAAACCAGGCCCAAGACGTTGAACAGCACGTGGCCCATAGCCGTGCGCTTGGCCCCGACATTGCCGCTGAGCGATGCCAGCACGGGGGTGATACAGGTTCCGAGGTTGGCGCCGAGAACGATGGCACATGCCAGGTCAAACGTAATCCAGCCTTTGGCACACATAATCAACGCTATGGCAAAGGTTGCCGCCGACGACTGGATAACCATTGTGAGCAGGCAGCCCACAAGCGCGAAAATCAGAACCGAGCCGAAGCCGGAGTGAGTATATTGCTGCAGGAACGCAAACATTTCGGGGTTGGCCTGCAGGTCGGGAACATATTTCGAAATCAGGTCGAGGCCCATGAACAGGAAGGCGAAACCAATAAGGAACTCACCCGTGCTCTTGTTGCGGCTCGACGAAGTGAACATCAGCGGAACCGCAATACCCACCAATGGCAGCATGAATGCCGACATGTTGACCTTGAAGCCAAACAGGGCAATGACCCACGCCGTGAACGTAGTGCCCACATTGGCGCCGAAAATCACCGCCATGGCCTGCGACAGAGTCATCAAACCGGCATTTACAAAGCTGACAATCATCACCGTAGAGGCCGACGACGACTGAATGAGAGCCGTAATAACCATGCCGGTAACCATGCCGCTGAAGCGGTTGCGGGTCATTATCGACAAAATATTGCGAAGGCGATCGCCGGCGACCTTCTGCAGGCCCTCGCTCATCACCTTCATGCCATAGAGAAACAGGCATACTGCGCCTAACAGACACAGCAGGTCCAAAATGCTGTAGTTCATATTCTAACTATAATTTCGCCCACAAATTTAGCAAACCTTTCTGAATTTAACAAATTTCCGGGTCATTTATTGGCATTTTCACCCCCTGCCGCCGCAGGCTGCGCACAGGGCTGAACACAGGGTGGTTTTTCGATTTTGGTTTTCAGGAATTTTTTCGTAATTTTGCGGCTTAAATTCTCACATTGTGAACACAAAATATATATTTGTTACCGGCGGCGTAGTATCGTCGCTTGGCAAGGGAATAATTTCCTCGTCGCTGGCCTGCTTGCTCAAGGCTCGCGGCTTTAGAGTCACCATCCAGAAATTCGACCCCTACATCAACATCGACCCGGGGACGCTAAACCCCTATGAACATGGCGAATGCTACGTTACAGTCGATGGCCACGAGGCCGACCTCGACCTCGGCCACTACGAGCGTTTCACCAACGTCAGGACCTCACGCGCCAACAACATTACCACCGGCCGCGTTTATCAGAGCGTAATCGACAAGGAACGCCGGGGCGACTATCTGGGCAAAACCGTGCAGATTATTCCCCACATCACCGACGAAATCAAGCGCAACGTAAAGCTGCTCGGCAAAACCGGCAACTTCGACTTCGTGATTACCGAAATCGGCGGCGTTGTGGGCGACATTGAATCGCTCCCGTTTTTGGAAGCCGTTCGCCAGTTGCGCTGGGAGTTAGGCAACGACGCCTGCTGCGTACATCTGACCTACGTGCCCTTCCTCGGTGCCGCCAAGGAGCTCAAAACCAAGCCCACCCAACACTCCGTCAAGCAGCTGCAGCAGCTTGGCATTCAGCCCGACGTGTTGGTTCTACGCACCGAGCACGATATTCCGCAGGAGATGCGCGCCAAAATCGCGCAGTTCTGCAACGTTGCGCCCGACGCGGTTGTGCAGAGCGCCGATGCACCGTCGATCTACGAAGTGCCGATGCGTATGCACCGCCAGCATCTCGACGACA
>CAZKPP010000091.1:0-6502 GCA_964554665.1 uncultured Bacteroides sp. | reverse complement strand
GATTTGAAATTGCCGACACCCGCGGGCGCCTGGAGCTGACAGTGCCGATAGCCAAGCCGTATGGCCACACCTGGGCAGACACGCGCATTTCGGACCACGGCTCATGGTGGGAAACGATTCCCGCGGCCATGGAAAGCGCCTATGGGCGCACCCCGTTTTTTGAGTTCTACGCTCCCGACCTGTTGCCGCTGCTGAACGACCCTTATCGCTTCGGCTCCGTTGCCGACATGAACGAGGCCGTTGACCGCTTTATTCGCCGCGCACTCGACCTGACCGACATCGACGTTGCCTACAGCCGCCGCCCCGACGTGCGCCCCGTCGACCTGCAGCCCGTCCCCGCCATAACCTACTGGCAGGTGCGCGCCCAACAGCTCGGTTTCATTGGCGGCCTCAGCATCCTCGACCCCATCTTCAACCTCGGCCCCGAAGCCCGCACCCTCCTCTAACCCCTCCCCCTCATATTGCAAAGTTACCAAATTTTCAGTACCTTTGCGATATTAAATTACCATAGTGAGCCACATGTTAACCCCCAGCGAAGTACTCAAACTTTTAAGCGATATTGAGAGCGACCGGATTGAGCGCACCATATCAACTTCCAACACCGATAAATTCGGTCAGGCAATCTGCGCCTTTGCCAATGATTTGCCGAACCACAATATGCCGGGATATTTGATAATAGGAGCAGACGACAAAACCGGCAAGGTAAATCCCGACGTAAAAATTACCGACCAGCTTCTGCAGAATTTAGGCGGTATAAAAACCGACGGTAAACTTCAACCACAGGTTAGCATGACAGTTGAAAAGGTGTCGCTTCCCGACGGCGACGTAGCAGTGGTTACCGTGCAGCCATGTCATTTCACGCCCGTAAGATACGAGGGCAGAATATGGATACGCAATGGCCCACGCAAGTGTATTGCCGGCGAGGCCGACGAAAAGCGACTTTTAGAAAAGCGTACAAGCCGGATGCTAACATTTGATGCGCTGCCCTGCCTGGATTCGTCTATCGACGACCTCGACCTGAATGCGTTTAAGCAGATTTATCTGCCTAAAGCATTTCCGGAGGAAGTGTTGAAAACCGACACCCGCAGCGTGGAGCAACAAATGCAGGCCCTTGGTTACTATAATATAAAATATAATTGCCCGACCTATGCGGGAATTATAATGTTCGGCAAGAATCCCGAACGTTTTTTGCCTGGATGTTATGTTCAATACGTAAGATTCGGCGGTTTGACCCGCGCCGGAGAGATTAAAAGCGAATATAAGTTTTCGGGTAACCTCGTAAAGATTTTATCGCAGCTCGACACGTTTGTTGATGCATCGATTACCAATCGCCGCCCCGTTCCGGTTTCGGCCTTAAGGGAAGAGATGAGGGTTGATTATCCGCATTGGGCCACCCGAGAACTGTTGATGAACGCAATCTGCCACCGCGACTATGAGGGTAACGGTCCTGTTCAGTTTTATCAATATGATGACCGCATTGAAATAATGAATCCCGGTGGACTATATGGCAAGGCAACGCCTGAGAACTTTCCGTACGTTAACGACTACCGAAACGGCGTGGTTGCAGAAGGAATGAAAGTTTTAGGCTTTGTAAACCGCTATAGCCGTGGGGTGCAGACCGTTCAAGATGAACTTAAAGCTAACGGCAATGGCGAGGCCGATTTTAAGTTGCATCTTGTAACCGCTTTTCTTGTTGTGGAGCACATTTCCACAGAAGCAAATAAAAAAACAAATAAAAAAACAAATAAAAAAGTAAATAAAGAGCACCGAATAAAGAGTCAGGTTGAAGCAATTTGTGAGGTTATACGCACCAATCCCAACGCCACCTATAACGACCTGATTCACAAATTAGAATCCAGTTACTCAACCATATATGAAAGGGTAAAATTGTTAAAACAACAGGGTATTCTTAGCCGCACGGGAGGCCTCAACGGCGGCCACTGGCAAATAAACGAAGATCTTTATTTGCAATTATACTCATCTACCAAAAACAAATAAACTCCAATTCTTTAATTGCCGACCATAAAATTCATAATTTTTCGTTAAATTTGCGGGCATGAAACGCATGATTTATCTGGTGGCTATGGCCGCCGTTGGCCTGGTTTGCAGCTGCAAGCCATCGGCCCAAAGCTCGGGGCAGGTGCTCACAACCAAGGCCGTTGAATTGACCGACTCGCTGAACTATGGCCGCTCGTCGGCCGAAGTAACCATATCGGGGCAGTATCCCGACTCGGGAGTGCCCGTGTTGTTGGACTCGTGCCGCCAATGGTTTGTTAATTGTCTGACCATGGGAGCCTTTACGACTTCCAAGCCGCTCATTCACCCTACCCGCGCCGAAATTGCCGACCCGCAAAGATTGATTGCCCACCTGTCGAAGAAAATTCTCGACTCCGCGCGCCGCGACTTCATTGAATTTGAGTCGGAACCGGAGCTCAGCGCCGGCTATGAATATCAAATCTCGTTCGAACCCACATGGATTTCAGACTCCATAGTTACGTATGGCTACACAGCCTACAGCTACCTGGGCGGCGCCCACGGCTCAACGATTTCGCGCGTAGCCTCTTTTGCCGTGTCGACCGGTCGCACCCTCTCCTACGGCGAAGTATTCCGCCCCGACCGCCTCAAAGAGCTTGTTGCCAAAATCCGCCATGGGCTTTGGGTTCAGTATTTCCAGCCGGTGTATGCTTCGGAGCCCGACGGTCCGCAGTCGCTGGCCGAGGTGTTGCTGATAAACCCCGACGAAATGGAGCTGCCGGCATGCAACCCCTCGTTCGGGCCAAACGGAGTTACCTTCACCTACGGCCAGTATGAAATAGCGCCCTACGCTGCCGGCCAGCCCTCATGCACCCTGATCTACACCGAGCTGCTGCCGCTGATGACCGAGCAAGCCGCAAATCTAATTAGCCGCCAGTGATTTATGCTTCAGAAACTCGAAGGCCTCGACGAACGTTTTGCCGAAGTGGCAACGCTGATTACCGACCCCGAAGTTATCGGCGACCGCAAGCGCTACGCCGCCCTGACCAAAGAATATAAGGAGCTGGAGCGACTGACTCAGACCGTTAGCCGCTACAAAACCTTGCTGGCCAATCGCGACGAAGCCAAAGCGCTGCTCGAAACCGAAAAAGATGACGAAATGCGCGCCATGGCCCGCGAGGAAATCGACGCCGCAGAACGCGCCATTCCCCAGCTCGAAGAAGAAATAAAGCTGCTGCTGATTCCCGCCGACCCCGAGGACGCCAAAAATGCCATAGTCGAAATCCGCGGAGGCACCGGCGGCGACGAGGCTGCCCTGTTTGCCGGCGACCTGTTCAAGATGTACACCAAATATTGCGAGTCGAAGGGGTGGACTGTGGCTGTCAGCTCCTTCAGCGAGGGTGCGGCCGGCGGTTTCAAGGAAATAGTCTTTTCGGTCAGCGGGCCCGACGTTTACGGCACTCTGAAATATGAAAGCGGTGTTCACCGCGTTCAGCGCGTTCCGGCAACCGAAACCCAGGGGCGCGTCCACACCTCGGCGGCCACGGTTGCCGTGCTCCCCGAAGCCGAGGAATTCGACGTTGAAATCAACGAAGGCGAAATCAAGTGGGACACCTTCCGCTCCGGAGGCGCCGGCGGCCAGAACGTCAACAAAGTCGAATCGGGCGTGCGCCTCCGCTACATGTGGAAAAACCCGGTTACGGGCGTGAGCGAGGAAATTCTGATTGAATGCACCGAAACGCGCGACCAGCCCAAAAACAAAGAGCGCGCCCTGTCGCGCCTGCGCACGTTCATCTACGACCGCGAACATCAGAAGTATATCGACGACATTGCCTCGCGGCGCAAAACCCTGGTGTCGACCGGCGACCGCTCAGCCAAAATCCGCACCTACAACTTTCCGCAGGGCCGCATAACCGACCACCGCATCAACTACACCATTTATAACCTTCAGGCCTTCCTCGGCGGTGACATTCAAGAGGTTATAGACAAGCTGACGGTTGCCGAAAATGCCGAAAAGCTGCGCAGTGAAAGCCTTTAACATCACCGACATCCACACCCACAACCCCCAGGCGCCGGCCAGCGCGGTAATCAACCTTGAGCGCCACGGCCAAATGCGCCCCGACCATGCACTCTACTCCGTGGGGTGGCACCCGTGGTGGCCCGAGCCCGACATGAACTGGGTGCGCGCGGCAGCCATAGACCCTCGGGTGGTAATCATAGGCGAATGCGGCGTAGACCGCCGGCGCGGCATCGGCTCGATTGACCAACAGCTGGCCCTGACCGAGGCCCATGCGCGCCTGAGCGAAGAGCTGGGCAAACCCCTGCTGCTCCACATTGTTGGCGCCTGGAGCGAAATAATTGCCCTGCGCAAGCGACTGAAGCCCACCCAAAAATGGATAATCCACGGCTTTCGCGGAAAGCCACAGCTGGCCCAACAGCTGCTCGACGCCGGCTTCGACATCTCCCTGGGCCCGCGCTTCAACCCCGCAACCGCCTCCGTCATCCCTCCCGACCGCCTCCACCGCGAATCCGACTAATCCCCCCAAAACTTTAGTTTTGGGCGAGGGTGGGGAGCGAGGCGGCGCGGTAGGCCATGAGGCCGGCCTGGTCGAGGCTTACGGTCATGCGGTTGCCGTCGAGGGCAGGGAGCGAAACATGGTCGGCATCAACAAAGGTCATCAGCTCGTAGGTCTGCTCGCCAACGGTAACGTCCCAGCGCTGGGCGTCAACGTCGAAGTCGAGGCGCACACACGATTGGTCGCTTTCGCTGATAATGTCGTAGCCCTTGCCGTCGCACTTAACCAGATAGCGCTGACCGTCGGTGCCGTCAATGCGCTTGGTGGAGCAGGCCATGGGGTTGGTGCCGCTCCAGAACTCGATGGAGTTAAGCACAATAATGTCGGCCAGCGACGAAACTTCATATACGGGCAGAATCCAGAAGGCAACGAACACGAGCTCGTTGACAAACTTATTGCTGATGGTTTTGTTCCAGCTGAGCAGGCGGTTGGTGAGGGTGAAGCTTCCCAGGCAGGAGCTCAGGCCAAGCGAAGCGGCAACGGCCAGGACTATGGCTACTTTAACAAAAGGTTTTCTCATAAATAACAGTATCTAATATGGTTGGTTATGCGGGTATTGCGGTTTTGCCCAGATTATAGAGCGTAAGGATTCGGTCAACGTAGTTATACGTTTCTCGACCGCGAAGATAACCAAATTTTACGACATTATCATTATAATGTTTCGGATTTGACAACATCAACACTGTTTTTTCAACATTATCGTCCCATTTTGTCGGGTCGAGGCCATGTTTCCGGGCCAGACGCATGGCGTCGAAAATATGGCCCGGACCGGCATTATAGCTTGCCAACACGAATTTTATGCGCTCCTGCTTGTCGGGCACTTTTGAGGCAAAAATGCGGTCGAGGTCGTCGAGATAGCTCACGGCGGCCTTAACCGACTGCTCGGGATTGTTGGCGTTGCGCAGGCCATAGCTCCGGCCGGTGCGCGGCATTATCTGCATCAGGCCGCGTGCGCCGGCAAACGAGCGCGCCCGAGGGTTGAAGCCGCTCTCGGTATAGGCCTGTGCGGCCAGCAGACGCCAGTCCCAGTTAATGGTCGGGGCCCAGCGCTGAAACAGCGGGTCAAAGTCGGGGCTCATGGTGCCGTCAGAGAAGTCAATCTTTCCGTAGGTCAGACGCCCGTCGAGCTTATCGAGCTTATAATACTGTGTGAGCAGCTCGGCATGGTCGTAGGCCGGCGCGGCCTGCTCGGCCCAGCGGTCAATGGCCTCGGCAAGCACGGTGCGGCCGGGGGCCACGGCCCAGGCCAGCCGCTGCTCGGGCGACAACACCACCGACGCGTCTATATTGGTGTGATACGAGCCATGGAGCCGCGCCAGGCCCGCCGAAAGCACCGCCCGGGGTATGCGGCCGTCGGAAACCATGTCGATAAGGTCTTCGGGCGACACCGAATCGGGGTCGAGCCTGCAAATTTCAATCGAATCGCCCAGCTCGGCGCTGAGCTGCTGCATCCGATGGTCGAAGCGTGAACCGGAGAGCACATAAACCTTGTTGCCGGCCAGCCCGGTGGAATCAGTGATTTCGGGGCTTCCACCTATAGCTACCTGCTGAACCAGCACCTGGCAGTCGGTCGACACGAAGCCGCAGGGCAATCCCCTCGATTCATATTCCGGCGAAATCGGAACCGGATATGCGATAAGGTCAATGCGGCCGGAATCGAGCATCTCCAACAGCCGCGGCAGCGACGGCGCAACTTCCAGAGTCATAGGCCTCTGCAGCGAGTCGGCCAGCGAGCGGACCATGCTGTAGTCTATGCCCAGGGAGTCGCCACGGTAGATAAAAAACGAAGTTGGCGAGTAGACTGTTCCGACACGAAGCGTGTCGGGCACAATGTTCGGCAGCTGCGGCGCCGAGACGCTGTGGCCGCAACCAACCAAAGCCAATACCCCCAACCATAAAATTAACTTCTTCATACAAAACCAACCCCTCCCACCCCCCAAAAGTTCATTTTC
>CAZKPP010000090.1:0-6594 GCA_964554665.1 uncultured Bacteroides sp. | reverse complement strand
TTTTTTCAACGTCTTCGGTAAAGATTACCTCGCGCGACACCAGGATGTCGGCCAGTTCGCCGTGGCCCTGCGCGCGGTTGCGCAGCAGCTCCTTGGCGCGCTCATATTGCTCGGTAATGATTCGGCTCACTTCGCGGTCAATAGCTTGGGCGCGTTCCTCGGAATATGGCTTGGTGAAACCATATTGCTGGCCGGTGGAATCATAATAGGAAACGTTGGGGATTTTGTCGCTCATGCCGTAGTAAACAACCATGGCGTAGGCCTGCTTGGTTACTCGCTCCAGGTCGTTGGCGGCGCCGGTAGAGATGTGGCCGAGGAAGAGTTCTTCTGCTGCGCGGCCACCCAAAGTGGCGCAAATTTCGTCGAGCAGCGCCTGCTGCGGCACAATCTGACGCTCTTCGGGCAGATACCACGCTGCGCCCAGGGCTTTACCGCGGGGAACTATGGTAACCTTAATCAGCGGGTTGGCATACTGCAGATGCCACGAAACGGTGGCATGGCCGGCCTCGTGGATAGCAATTGCATGCTTTTCGTCGTCGGTAAGGATTTTCGAGCGCTTTTCAAGGCCGCCGATAATGCGGTCAACGGCATCGATAAAATCCTGACGCTCAATAACCTTTTTATTGCGGCGGGCTGCGATAAGCGCGGCTTCGTTACAAACGTTGGCGATGTCGGCGCCGGAGAAACCGGGAGTCTGACGCGCCAGCAGGTCAACGTCGAGTCCGGGCTCAACTTTTTTGTCGCGCAAGTGAACGTTGAAAATCGCCACGCGGTCGTTCAGGTCGGGCAGGTCAACGTAGATCTGGCGGTCGAAACGTCCGGCGCGCAACAGAGCTTTGTCGAGAATGTCGGCGCGGTTGGTGGCGGCAAGAATTATAACGCCGCTGTTTGAGCCGAAGCCGTCCATTTCGGTAAGCAGCTGGTTAAGCGTATTTTCGCGTTCGTCGTTGGAGCCCATGTTGGCATTGCGTCCGCGGGCGCGGCCAACGGCGTCGATTTCGTCGATAAACACGATGCAGGGGCTCTTTTCCTTGGCCTGGCGGAAAAGGTCGCGCACGCGGCTGGCGCCGACGCCTACGAACATTTCAACGAAGTCCGATCCGCTCATTGAGAAGAACGGAACGTTAGCCTCGCCGGCTACCGCCTTGGCCAACATGGTCTTACCGGTTCCGGGAGGGCCCACAAGCAGCGCACCCTTGGGTATTTTGCCACCAAGGTCGGTATAGCGCTTCGGGTTCTTCAGGAACTCGACAATCTCCTCGATTTCGGTTTTGGCTTCGTTCAGGCCGGCAACATCCTTAAAGGTTACACGCATGCCGTTGTTCTTGTCGAAGACCTGCGCTTTGCTCTTGCCTACGGAGAATATTCCGCCGCCGTCGCCTCCGCGACCCATGCGGCGCATAAAGTAAATCCAAACGCCGACAAGCAGCAGTATCGGGCCGAAGCCCCACAGAAGATGCGAATAGTCGGTAGCGTCCTCATAGCTCACCGAGCCGGTGAAAACGCCTTCCTGACGCCATTTCTCGATTTTTTTCTCAAACGATTGCGTGTCGCCGAACTTAACAATGATTTTGCCTTGTGCGTCGGGCACCTGCGCACGCTCTGCTGCGGGGAAGTTATCGTCGGTGGCCGCAGTGGTGAGCACCGCCTCGGCCTCCTTGCTGTTGCGGAAAATCACTATCCGCTCAACTCCGCCGGTCTCAACGATTTTTTCAAACTCGTCGATTGAGTCAATCGGTTTTTCAAGGCCGCGACGGTCGAAATAAAATATTCCGAGCAACACTGCCATAATAATCATATACATCCACCAGATGCTGAATTTCGGCATCTTGGGCATATTGGGCAATCCGGGTTTCTTTTTCTCTGCCATTAGTCAAGATCTGGAATTTCGTTAATTACTCCGTCGCTCCATAACTCTTCGAGATTATAGCGGCGACGCTCGTCGGGCACAAAGATATGAACAAGGGCCGAACCGTAGTCAAGCACTATCCACTGCGCGGTGCCGTAGCCGTCGTAGTTATACGGCTTTATGCCGGCCTGCTCCAACAGATAGTCGCGCACGGAGTCGGCCACGGCCGCCACATGGGTTGCCGATGTTCCCTCGCAAACAAAAAAATCCATGGCCGGGCTCGATTCTATGCCCGACAAATCAATATGCGTTATCTTGCGCCCTTTGCGCTCTTGTATGCCGGCCACTATGAGCTCGGCAAGTGAAGGCTGATTATTTTTTTTCATAAATTAGAGTGCAAAAATACGCATTTTTTCGCAATTTACAATATCCGCCCCCGAATTTTGAGTTTTAACGGGGTTTGAAAAGTTAGGGAATTTTCGTAAATTTGCGCCCATATTTAATTAAATCATCACCATCATGAACGAACTCCCCACCAAGTATTCTCCCGCAGAGGTTGAAGACCGTTTATATAACTTCTGGATGGAACACGAGCTTTTCCGTTCCACTCCCGACTCGCGCACGCCCTACACCATAGTCATTCCCCCGCCTAACGTTACCGGCGTGCTCCACATGGGCCACATGCTCAACAACACCATTCAGGACATTCTTGTGCGCCGCGCACGCCAGGAAGGCTACAACGCCCTGTGGGTGCCCGGCACCGACCACGCGTCTATCGCCACCGAAACCAAGGTGATTGCCAAGCTCGCCGCCCAGGGCATCAAGAAAACCGACCTCACCCGCGAGCAGTTTCTCGACCATGCCTGGGACTGGACCCGCACCCATGGCGGCATAATCCTGCAGCAGCTCCGCAAACTCGGCGCCAGCTGCGACTGGAGCCGCACGGCGTTCACCATGGACGAACAGCGCTCGAAGTCGGTAACCAAGGTTTTCTGCGACCTATATAATAAAGGCCTCATCTACCGCGGCCTGCGCATGGTCAACTGGGATCCCAAGAACCGCACCGCCATATCCGACGACGAAGTAAACTACGTTGACGAGCACTCCAAACTCTACTATCTGCGCTACTACGTTGCCGGCGACCCCAAAGGCCGCTATGCAGTGGTTGCCACCACTCGCCCCGAAACCATCATGGGCGACACGGCAATGTGTATCAACCCCAAAGACCCCAAAAACGAATGGCTCAAGGGCAAACGCGTAATCGTGCCGCTGGTGGGCCGCGAAATTCCGGTTATCGAAGACCGCTACGTTGAAATCGAGTTCGGCACCGGCTGCCTGAAAGTGACCCCCGCCCACGACAAAAACGACTATCAGCTCGGCAAGACCCACAACCTCGAAACCATCGACATTTTCAACGAAGACGCCACCCTCAACGAAAACGGCGGCAAATACGCCGGCATGGACCGCTTCGACTGCCGCAAGCAAATCGCCATCGACCTGCAGGAAGCCGGCCTGATGGAAAAAGTTGAGGACTATAATAATAAGGTGGGCTACAGCGAACGCACCAAAGTCGTTATCGAGCCGCGCCTGTCGCAGCAGTGGTTCATCAACATGAAGCACTTCGCCTCGATTTCGCTCGCGCCGGTTATGGACGACCTCATCAAGTTCGTTCCCGAAAAATATAAAACCACCTATCGCCTCTGGCTCGAAAACATTCAGGACTGGTGTATCTCGCGCCAGCTCTGGTGGGGCCACCGCATTCCGGCATACTACTATGCCGACGCTCAGGGCGAAATTCAGATTGCCGTTGCCGAAACCGCCGAAGAAGCGCTCGAAAAAGCCCGCGCAGTCTCCGGCCTCGACCTCAAGCCCGAAGACCTGGCGCAAGACGAAGATGCCCTCGACACCTGGTTCAGCTCCTGGCTCTGGCCCATCACCCTGTTCAACGGCATTCTCGACCCGGGCAACGAGGAACTGAAATATTACTATCCCACCTCCACCCTCGTTACCGGCCCCGACATCATCTTCTTCTGGGTTGCCCGCATGATTATGGCCGGTTATGAATACGTTGGCGAAATGCCCTTCAAAAACGTATATTTCACCGGCATCGTGCGCGACAAAATCGGTCGCAAAATGAGCAAATCGCTCGGCAACTCCCCCGACCCGCTGGAACTGATTGCCAACTTCGGCGCCGACGGCGTGCGCATGGGCATGATGCTCTCCGCCCCTGCCGGCAACGACATTATGTTCGACGAAAAGCTCTGCGAGCAGGGCCGCAACTTCTGCAATAAAATCTGGAACGCCTTCCGCCTGGTCAAGGGCTGGCAGGTCGACGACTCCGCGGCTCAGCCCGAGGCAGCGCGCGTGGCCGTAGAGTGGTTCGACTCCAAGCTGCGCCAAACCGCCGCCGAAATGGCCGACCTGCTGTCGAAATTCCGCATTTCGGAAGCGCTCATGGCTGCCTATAAGCTCTTCTGGGACGAGTTCTCGTCGTGGTATCTCGAACTGGTTAAGCCCGCCTACGGCTCGCCCGTCGACGCCAAGACCTACGCCGCCACTCTCGACTACTTCGACCGCCTGCTCCGCCTGCTCCATCCGTTCATGCCCTTCATTACCGAAGAACTCTGGCAACACCTGGCCGAGCGCGCCGACGGCGAAAGCATCATGTATGCCCCGCTGCCTGAATCGACAGGCGCCAATGCCGAAATCCTTGCCGCCATGGATAGCGCCAAGGAGCTGGTCAACGCCATCCGCGCCGTGCGCGCCTCCAAGCAGATTGCCCCGAAAGTGGCCCTGACCCTCCAGTGCTCCGCGCCTCTCGACCCGCAGGTAGCAGCCGCGGTTGCCAAGCTCGCCAACATCGAAAAAATCGAAACCGTCGATGCCAAAGCCGCCGGCTCGGCAGTGTTCATGGCCTTTAACCTCGAATTTGCAATTCCTATGGAAGCTGCCGGAGTCGACATCGAGGCCGAACGCGCAAAACTCACCAAGGAACTCGACTACGAACGCGGCTTCCTTGCCTCCGTTGAAAAGAAACTCTCCAACGAAAAGTTCGTAAACGGCGCCCCCGCCGCAGTTGTCGACGCCGAACGCCGCAAACAGGCCGACGCCCTCAAACGCATATCAACCCTCGAAGCAGCCCTCAAAGCACTATAATAAACCAATCCCCCCATGGAACCACAACAAAACCTTACTCCCCTCGACCCCGAACAAATCCACGCCGCAACCCTGGCCTACTTCCAGGGCGACGAACTCGCCGCAAGAGTGTGGGCCTCGAAATACGCCCTCAAAGACAGCTTCGGCAACGTCTACGAGCTGACGCCCGACGATATGCACCGTCGCCTCGCATCGGAATTTGCCCGCATCGAAGCCAAATATCCCAACCCGATGTCGGAAGAAGAAATCTTCGGCCTGCTCAAAGATTTCCGCTATCTGGTGCCGCAAGGCTCACCGATGTCGGGCATCGGCAACCCGTTTCAAACCGTGTCGCTCAGCAACTGCTTCGTTATCGGCCTCGAAGACCCCGCCGACAGCTACGGCGCCATTCTTAAGCTCGACGAAGAGCAGGTGCAGCTCATGAAACGCCGCGGCGGCGTGGGCCACGACCTGTCGCAGCTCCGCCCCAAAGGGATGCCGGTCAAAAACTCGGCCCTCACCTCAACAGGCCTCGTGCCCTTTATGGAGCGCTACTCCAACACCACGCGCGAGGTGGCTCAGGACGGCCGCCGCGGTGCCCTGATGCTCACAACCTCCATTGTTCACCCCGACTCCGAAGCGTTTATCGACGCCAAGCTCACCGAAGGCAAAATCACCGGCGCCAACGTGTCGGTGCGCATAACCGACGAGTTCATGCGTTGCGCCGAAGAGGGCAAACCCTTTACCCAGCAGTTCCCCGTAACCGGCGACAACCCGCAGATTACCAAAGAAATCGACGCCTCCAAGCTCTGGGGCAAGATTGTCCACAACGCCTGGAAGTCGGCCGAACCGGGCGTGCTGTTCTGGGACACCATAACCCGCGAATCTCTCCCCGACTGCTACGCCGACCTCGGCTTCCGCACCATCTCCACCAACCCTTGCGGCGAAATTCCCCTCTGCCCCTACGATAGCTGCCGCCTGCTGGCCATCAACCTGTTCAGCTACGTCGACGAGCCTTTCACCCCCAACGCCAAACTCAACTTCGAGCGTCTGCGCGACCATGCCGCCAAGGCCCAGCGCCTCATGGATGACCTCATCGACCTCGAAATCGAAAAAATCGACGCCATACTCGCAAAAATCGATGCCGACCCCGAGGATTCGGACGTGAAACACTCCGAACGCCACCTTTGGGAGAAAATCCGCTCCCGCACGCTCAAGGGCCGCCGCACCGGCCTCGGCACCACCGCCGAGGGCGACATGATAGCCTCCTTAGGCCTGAAATACGGCACCAAGGAAGCCACCGACATGAGCGTCGAAGTGCACAAAAACATTGCCCTGGCAGCCTTTAACTCGTCGGTTACCATGGCCGAAGAACGCGGCAAGTTTGAAGTCTACGATGCCGCCCGCGAAGCCGAAAATCCGTTTATCAACCGCCTCTTTGCCGCCGACCCGGCCCTGAAGGAGCGCATGGAAAAACATGGCCGCCGCAACATCGCCTGCCTGACCATCGCCCCGACCGGCACCGTGTCGCTGATGACCCGCACCTCGTCGGGCATCGAACCGGTATTCATGCCCGTTTATCTGCGCCGCCGCAAGGTGAACCCCAACGA
>CAZKPP010000089.1:0-6727 GCA_964554665.1 uncultured Bacteroides sp. | reverse complement strand
CGTTTCCTGAAAATATTCGGTTCCGAATACGCCCGAAGCGCAAGTCGACGCAATTGCGAGCACCGGCGCGTTGGATCGCTGGGCATCATACAACCCGTTGATAAGATGCACGTGGCCCGGGCCGCTGCTTCCGGCACACGCAGCAATTCTACCGGTCAACTGGGCCTCGGCACTTGCCGCAAACGCCCCGGACTCTTCATGGCGCATGTGCACGAACTTGATTCGCCCATCTTTATGGATGGCATCGGTGAGGGCATTCAGACTATCGCCCGTAATTGCATAAATATGTTTGACGCCCGATTCGGCCATCATGTCAACAACCTGTTCGGCCACGTTTTGTTTTTTACTTTCCATTTTTCTTGAGTTTAAGGTAATGATACAACAAGAAATCCGGGCCAATGGTTTGAACAAGTGCCCGGATGGGTAAAAAAATTACTATTTACTATTTGCTAATTACTAATTTAATGCGTAACTTTGCCGCGTCGACCGAAACGCGAAGCCCCGGTCTGCGGGCAAGCGGGTGGGTCGGTAACTTACATATTGAAAAGCGTTACTTTGCGCTTCGTCTCTTGACGTTTAGAAATCTCGCAAATTTCAAAGAACAAGTCAAGGACCAAGCAATGGGTTGCGCCACTTGGATATGAACGTCCGCGTTGCGTCTATGTTGTCATAGGAGCAATGCGCAAGCATTCATATTTGCGTGGGCTTCGCCGTTGCCGTCCAACTTGTTCGGGCAATGCGAGAGCCTCTAAACGTGGGACGGCAACGAGTCAGATTCCCGCGCTTTTCATTTATTAACCAACCACTTAACCGCCAACGAGGGGAAGACCGCGGCACCCAATCATCACAGCATGAAAAAACATCTACTCCTACTGCTCGGCGCCCTCGTCGCCCTCCCCTCCCTCGCCCGCGACTTCACCGTATATAATTCCTACGATGACCGAGCCCTCACGTACACCGTCATCGACGAAGAAGCCAAAACATGCAAAGTCGTCGATTATTCTGGACATTTATGGGGAAAACTAAACCTCCCGGCAAATCCCTATGATGGAGGCACCGAGTTTACACTCATCGAAATCGGCTACCGGACATTCCACTTCTGCTTGAATCTGACCTCCGTGACTATCCCCAACTCCGTTACCAAAATCGGAGACTCGGCTTTCTGCGAATGTATAGACCTGACATCGGTAACCATCGGCAACTCCGTTACCAAAATCGGCAACTCGGCTTTCTACTACTGCCCCGGCTTGACATCGGTGATTATCCCCAACTCAGTTACCGAAATCGGCGACTCGGCTTTCTGCGAATGTACCGGTCTGACCTCAGTGACTATTAGTAACTCCGTTACCGAAATCGGCAACAGGGCTTTCGATAGCTGCAGTGGTCTGACTTCGGTCACAATCCCCAACTCAGTTACAACAATCGGTGATGGCGCTTTCTGCTTCTGCAGAGGCCTTACCTCCGTGACTATCGGCAACTCCGTTACCTCAATCGGCGGGAGTACTTTCTTCTGCTGCAGCGGTCTGACTTCGGTGACCATCGGCAACTCCGTTACTAAAATCGGTAATGATGCTTTCTGCGGCTGCAGCAGTCTGACTTCGGTGACTATCCCCAAGTCCGTTACCTCTATCGGTAGCTGGGCTTTCAAAGATTGCAGCGGTCTAACATCGGTAACCATCCCAAACTCTGTTACCTCTATTGGCGGCTGGGCTTTCGAAGGCTGCAGCGGTCTGACTTCGGTGACTATCCCCAACTCCGTGACTACTATCGGCCCTGTGGCTTTCTATGACTGCAACAGCTTGTCATCGGTGACCATCAGCAACTCTGTTACCAAAATCGGCAACTCGGCTTTCGAAGGCTGCACCGGCCTGACCTCGGTCACCTACCTTGCGGAAGAACCATTGGAATGCGATCCAGGTTTTGCTACAGAGGTTTATGAGCATGCGACACTGAACTATTTGAAGTCAGCAGAGTATAAAATTGCCATGACTGAGCCGTGGTGCAATTTCGTTAATCGTATTGGGCGCGATGCGGATTTCAAGGATGACAGCGCAATTTCTGAGGTTCGCACCTCGAACGACGGTGCTACCGAGGTTTATAACCTCCGCGGCGTTCGCGTGGGCGACACCACCGACGGCCTTCCTCACGGCGTCTACATCGTCAAGTCAGCCGGCAAAACAGCTAAAATCGCAAAATAAACACTAATATTAAATCATCACATCATGAAAAAACTTTTACTTTCGCTGCTTGGGGCACTCGTTGCCCTCCCGGCAATGGCCTATGATTTCCGGTATACCTATGAAGGCCAGACTGTTGAATACACAGTTATCGACGAATCGGCTAAAACCTGCATGACCAAACAAGGTTATGACTCCGGTAGTGTTTACCATCATATTTCAGGAGACCTTATTCTTCCGGAACACCCATGCGATGGCGATACGGAGTACACTTTGGTTGAAATCGGTGATTACTCTTTTTACGGATTTATCAATTTAACATCTGTTGTTATTCCAAACACGGTTACTAAAATCGATGATTTTGCTTTCTATATTCGCTACAATTACAGAGAGTCATCCGAGTTAGCATCAATAACCATTCCCAACTCAGTTACGGAGATTGGCCAACAAGCTTTTGACGGCTGCACAGCTCTTACTTCAATCTCTATTCCTGAATCGGTAAAGACAATCGGAAAATGGGCATTTAATGCTTGCACCGGACTCACTAAGGCGGAATTTACGAGTATTGAACACCTCTGCAAAATCAATTTCTTAACTACTGATTCAAACCCGTTATATTATGCTCATCACCTCTATATCGCGGGTAAGGAGGTGACAACCTGCACTATTCCCAATTCCACGACCGAACTCGTTAACACATTCGCCGGATGGACTGAACTGAAATCCATAACTATTCCAAATTCAGTTACAAAGATTGGAGATGGAGCCTTCGTCGGCTGCACCGGGCTATCGGCTATAACAATCCCGAGCTCAGTTACAGAAATTGGTTCAGCTTTTTCAGGCTGCACCGGACTATCAACTATCACCATTCCCAACTCAGTTATCACAATCGGCAGCTCCGCCTTTTCAGGTTGCACCGGGCTATCGGCTATCACCATTCCCAACTCAGTTACCACAATCGGCAGCTCAGCGTTCTCAGGTTGCACCGGACTATCAACTATCACTATTCCCAACTCAGTTACCGCTATCCTCAGCGATGCTTTTTCGGACTGCACCGGGCTATCAACCATAACCATCCCCAACTCCGTTACCACAATCGGTAGCTCCGCCTTTTCAGGTTGCACCGGGCTATCAACCATAACCATTCCCAACTCAGTTACCACAATCGGCGGCTCAGCGTTTTCAGACTGCACCGGGCTTATGATAGTAAATATTCCCGCGATCCCTAACTGGATTGCGATAGATAAGGGAAGGAATATGTTCCCCGAAAATGTTTCGCTGTATGCAAACGGTGAAAAGGTTGATTTCAAGAGTATATTTACAGGTGATTATGTAATTCCGGCTTCTGTAACCAAAATTGGCTCTCGCACATTTGAGGACTGCACTGGGCTAACATCGGTGACCTTCCCGGAAACTCTAACAACCATTGGCCAGTCTGCCTTTGAGGGGTGTACGGGGCTTACTTCAGTAACCTTCCCGGCTTCTATAGAAAATATTGGAGATGCTTTTTATGGCTGCACAAACTTGAAACAATATAATTTCATCGTTTCTGATATCGCAAAATGGATTGAGGCAGACAAACCTTACATGCGCTATGAAGCTGAAGCATATATCAATGGCAAGCCTTTAAAAGAAATATTTACCGGTGATTTCAAAGTACCGGATACCACGACCAAAATTGGTAGATATACATTCTATGGCTGCTCCGGGCTTAACTCTGTAGAAATTCCCAATTCCGTAAGCGAGATTGGCGGTGAGGCGTTTACCTTTTGCAGTAGCCTAACCTCCGTAAATTTACCGGATGGTATGTCACAAATTAACTCTTCAACTTTTGCCGGCTGCAGCAGTTTGACCTCAGTAAGAATCCCGAAAGCAGTCAATGAAATCGGCGGTTGGGCCTTCTGCGATTGTTCGTCTCTGACTTCGATAGAAGTTCCGAACCTGGTAAAAAACATTGGTGATGCCGCTTTCATGAATTGCTCTAATTTAGAGAATGTTACCATTGGGGGCTCAGTAACAAAGATTGGCCTACAAGCGTTTGACAACTGCGTGGCTATTAAACACCTTACCTTAGCCGATGGCGATGGAACGCTTGAACTGTCAAGAGGATCATACTTAGGCGAGCGAAACGGACAGCCTTGGAATGTACCTTGTGGCCTCTTTAAGGCTGCTGCAAATCTTGAAACATTATATGTTGGGAGAGATTTGAAGTTTCCATACGATTACACCCCCTTTGAAGAGCTCTATAACTTGAAATCTGTGATTTTCGGCGATAAAGTTACCAAAATAAAAGAACGTACTTTCTGGGACCTTGACGGATTGGAAACATTCGTTATTGGCAAGTCAGTTGAAGAAATAGAGGAGCATGCATTTTGGATATACGGTCAAATGGATACTATAACCATTAAAGCAGTGGTACCCCCGACATATCTTTATCCTGTATGGTCTCTTTTTGATGATGATGTTTGCGAAAACGCCGTTCTCTACGTTCCTCAACAATCGGTCGAAGCATATAAATCAACCGAACCATGGAGGTTCTTCCAGCACATAGCAGGTTATGAAGAAGATCCGGACGAAGGAAGCATTAAGGCCGTCAACATCGACTCCGAAAACGAAACTAAAGTGGTCTACGACCTGCGCGGTGTTCGCGTAGGCAAGTCGACGGAGGGCCTACCTCATGGCGTTTATATTGTCAAGTCGGCCGGCAAGACGACAAAAGTTGCGATCTAAAAAAACACACATACCCTTCCCCTGAAAATCCCGCTCCGGCGGGATTTTTTTATTGGCGGTGGGGGGATTTTGCTCGCACACGTAGGGCTTCACCCTACGCTACATTTCTGCCGGCCAGCTCCGCAGGCCTTTGTGGGGGTGTGGGCAGCTTGCCCACAGGAAGCCATGAGGGAGCGCGACGGCGAGCCGCCATCGCCCCCGCAAGTGCACCCGCGGAGCGGGTTGCAAGAACATAGCCAGGAGGCAAGAAGCGCGTAGCGTTTCGCAGCCCCTGGTTGGGGCGACCGCCCTCATGTAGGAGCGCCTTTAGGTGCGACAGAATCGTGTCGCAGCTAACGCAGCTCTCTTTGTGGGTGGCATTATGACCAGGGCTTACGGACCGCTAACGCGCTCCTCACCCCTGGCTAACCTCTTGACGCAACTAACGTTGCTTTTTGGCCGCTATGGCGGCTATGCATACCACGACGGCCCCGGCGGATTCAAAAAAATTACCGATTGCTAATTGCCAATTACTAATTATTTCGTAACTTTGCGGGCAGAAAACTTAAAGATAAGAAAGAGAGAATGATTGCTGTAAATAACCTGGGCATGCAGTTTGGCAAGCGCGTGCTGTTTCAAGACGTAAACATGAAGTTCACCCCGGGCAACTGCTACGGGATTATCGGCGCTAACGGCGCCGGCAAGTCAACTTTGATGCGCATACTTTCCGACCAGCTGTCGCCCACCCACGGCAGCGTTACGCAGGGTCCCGGCGAGCGCATGAGCGTGTTGGAACAGGACCACTTCAAGTTCGACGAATGCACGGTTCTGGAAACCGTTATGCGCGGCCACACAGTGCTCTGGGACATAATGCAGGAAAAGGACGCACTCTATGCCAAACCCGATTTCAGCGACGAAGACGGCGTTCGTGCCGCCGAGCTCGAAGAAAAATTCGCCGAGCTGGAGGGATGGAATGCCGAGAGCGATGCGGCCGCCCTGCTTTCGGGCCTCGGAATCAAAGAGGAAAAGCACCAGATGCTCATGAAAGACATGAGCGGTAACGAAAAGGTGCGCGTGCTGCTTGCTAAAGCGCTGTTTGGCAACCCCGACAACCTGCTGCTCGACGAACCGACCAACGACCTCGACCTCGAAACCGTAAGCTGGCTCGAAGATTACCTGTCGAAGTTTGAGAACACGGTGCTGGTAGTGAGCCACGACCGCCACTTCCTCGACTCGGTGTGCACCCACACCCTCGACATCGACTATAACAAAATGACGCTCTTTGCCGGCAACTATTCCTTCTGGTATGAATCATCGCAACTGGCATTGCGCCAGCAGCAGCAACAGAACAAAAAGGCCGAAGAAAAGCGCAAGGAACTCTTGGAATTTATTCAGCGCTTCTCGGCCAACGTTGCCAAATCCAAGCAAACCACCTCGCGCAAGAAGATGCTTGAAAAGCTCAACGTTGAGGAAATTCAGCCGTCCTCGCGCCGCTATCCGGGCATTATTTTCACCCCCCAGCGCGAACCGGGCAACAAGATTCTCGAAGTCAAGGGCCTGACCGCCTCCATCGACGGCGATTTGCTCTTTAAAGACGTTAACTTCCAGATTGAGAAAGGCGACAAAGTGTGCTTCCTGAGCCACGACCCGCGCGCAATGACGGCACTGTTTGAAATCATCAACGGCCGACGCAAAGCCGATGCGGGCCAATATGAATGGGGCCAGACCATAACCACGGCCTACCTGCCGCTCGACAACTCCGAATTTTTCAATACCGACATGAACCTGGTTGACTGGCTCTGTCAGTTCAGCAACGACTCATCGGAAATCTACCTCAAAGG
>CAZKPP010000088.1:0-6904 GCA_964554665.1 uncultured Bacteroides sp. | reverse complement strand
GGTTAGCGTTTTTTGCGGAATTTCTGGAAGGGGACTTCGTCGGTTGCGGCAAAGCGGCCCTTCTTGGCATTGAGGCGCGAGTAGTCTTTGTCGGCTTCGGCCTTTTCGCAATGCAGACGCTTGCCGAAGAATTCAGCGCCCTTGAGGGCGGCGACTATGCGCCCGGCGTCGGACTTCTTAACGTCGAAAAGCGTATAGGCAGGCATCAGGTCAATGCGGCCGACGTCGACCCGCGGCCCCTGAACCAGGTGGTTCAGCATGTCAATCAGATTGCCGGCATAGAAGCCGTCGCGCTTGCCGGCGCTGACATAGATGCGGGCCATGCCGCGGGCGGCAGTGCGGCGGTCTTTTTCTTCGTCGCTGGGAATTTCGCGCTTTTCGCGCTTGCGCTCCTCCTTGCGCGGTTTGTCGCCGACGTTTTCGATTACCGGAGCGTCGCGATAGTAGTCGAGCAAGCGGTTAAATTCGAGCGACAGCACGCGCTTGAGCAGGTCGTTGCCGCTGAGCCATTCGAGCTTCTTTTCAACTCCGGGCAGGAATTGGCTGATGCTCTCTTCGTTCACCTCCACGCGCTCTATGCGGTCGGCAAGGTTATAAATCTGCTTTTCGATGATATGGTCGGGGGTGGGCACGTCGCGATGCTCAAAGGTCTTGCCGATTTTCTTTTCGATTTCGCGCAGTTTGCCTTTTTCGCGGGAATGGATAATCGCTACCGACACGCCCGTCTTGCCTGCACGGCCCGTGCGGCCCGAGCGGTGGGTGTAAACCGCGGTGTCGTCGGGCAGGCCGTAGTTGATAACGTGGCTGACATTGTCAACATCGAGGCCGCGGGCGGCAACGTCGGTTGCCACAAGCAGCGAAAGCACATGGTCGCGGAATTTCTTCATAACAATGTCGCGCTGCTGCTGCGACAGGTCGCCGTGGAGCGCGTCGGCGTTGTAGCCGTCTTGAATCAGGTTGTCGGCAATCTCCTGGGTTTCCTTGCGGGTGCGGCAGAAAATAATGCCGTAGATGTTGGGCGTATTGTCGGCCACGCGCTTGAGCGTAAGATATTTGTCGGACGCCTTGACCATATAATATATATGGCGCACGTTTTCGGCGCCGGAGTTGCGCGTGCCGATAACGAATTCTTCGGGCGAGTGCATATATTTTTTTGCAATGCCGCTGATTTCCTTCGGCATGGTTGCGGAGAACATCAGCATCTTGCGGTTTTCGGGAACGTGGGCAAGAATGGCGTCGATCGAATCGAGGAAGCCCATGTTGAGCATTTCGTCGGCCTCGTCGAGCACCACGGTGTGGACATCGCTCAGGTTCACTTCCTTGCGCTCGATCAGGTCAATCAAGCGGCCCGGAGTCGCCACAATAATCTGCACACCCTTGCGCAGGGCATGAATCTGGCTCATAATCGACGAGCCGCCATAGACCGGCAGCACTTTCAGGCCCTTGATATATTTCGAGAAGTCGGCAAGGTCGGAGGCGATTTGCAGGCAGAGCTCGCGGGTAGGAGCAATAATGAGGGCCTGGGTGGCGGAATTGTCAACGTTGACGCGCTGCAGCAGCGGCAGGCCGAAGGCCGCGGTCTTGCCGGTGCCGGTCTGAGCCAGGGCAATGACGTCGTTATCTTTTTCGAGCAGATGGGGGATAACCTTTTCCTGAACGGGCATGGGCTGTTCGAAGCCAAGGTCTTCAATGGCATGGAGCAGGTCTTCGCGAACTCCAAGGTCTTTAAAAGTGGTCATATTCTTATCAATTATAATAAACAGGGGTAGACGTTATGCCTACCCCTTTAGTTATGTAACGATTATCAGCGGATGTTTGTTTTCACGCCGTTGATAATGTAGATTCCCGGTTTGAGTTTGCCGCTGACGCGACGGCCCAGAAGGTCGTAGGCGCCCTCGGAGGCATCGCCGCTGAACGAGATTTCCTCAATTGCGAGCTGCGCCTTGGCAACGCACTTCATCGGCAGGTCGTAGGCCACGCCTTCAAACACGTCTTGCGAGTCGTAGGCGGGCGACGGACGCCACGCATTCTGATAAATAACGCGAATCAGGCCGGCGCCGTCGGCAACCATGTCGGGCACTTCAATCTTCTGCGAAATATTCATGACCTCATCGTAGTTGCCATAGAAGTTGGAGTTGTTGAAGCGGTTGCCGACCGTGGCAACGGGGCCCATGGTGAAGTCGCCCGGCCATGCAACGAAGAAGTTGGCGGTGTTGAAGCGCAGGTCCTGATACGCATTGTCTTTGCTTGCCGGGCCTGCGGAGTTGGCCGTAAGGTTCAGGGTGAAGGTAGTGCCGTGGTCAACAACTATCGTGTCCGGCAGCTCGGTGTAGAACTCCTTGGGGGCGTTGAGGTCGAAAGCAACGTTCTGGCGGGCGCCCTGGGTTGTCAGCTTCTTGACCCAGGCGTGGCCGTCGGGGTGCATGGAGCCGTCGGGGCGGGCTATGGAGGGTTCGGGCAGGGTTGAGAAGTCGAGTTCCTCATTGGCCGCTTTGCCATAGATCAGCAGCGGAATATCGTAGGCAATGCCGTCGAGAATATCCTGCATGTCGGCATGGAAGTTGCCGCGGTCGACCCACGCATTATTATATATGATTCTGACGCGACCGGGGCCCGAAGGAGCGTCGGCGGGCACGAACATATATTGGCGGATGTCCATAACGTCGTCGTAGTTACCGCAAATGTCGCGGCTATTGTCCATCCACGAAACTATGCGCTGGCCATGGAAGCCGGCTTCGTCGAACTCGCCCGAGTTGTAGTAGTCAACAAACACTCCGGCATAGTTATAGCGCAGGTCTTGGTAAATATCTTTTTCGCTGCGGGGGCCTGCCTTGTTGGCCTCGATGTTGAGGTAGAAGTCGGAACCGGCCTCAACAACGATAGTGTCGGTCAGCAGGGTGTAAACCCTCGACGGGCAGCTGTTGGTTTGATATGAAATATTATCCAGGGCGCCTTCGGAAGAAATGGAGGTGAGGAACGCCTTTTTATCCTGATGCAGCTTGCCGGAAGGGGTCTTATAGTCGGTCGAGGCGGCATGGAGCGAGCCGACGTTGAGCTTGAAGTCATAAACCGAACCGTTGCCGACGGGGCCGTAGGGCTTCGGCTCCGATGCGGCGTCGATAACCAGGCGCACGCGATAGTCGCCGGGCTTGGCAGTTTGAGGAATTTCGAGGTTCATGGATGCCACCTCGTCCGCTTCAAACAGGCAGTTCTGGTTCCAGTCAACGAACACTCCGGTGCGCGGCTGTCCGGCCGAGAAAGTGGCTTCGAGGGCAATGGTGTGGCCAACGTCGCCGCTGAGGCGTTCGCCGCGCATGGTGTAGAGCTCGGCGGGCTCCGATGCGTTGGCGATAACATCTTCGGAATCGGCTTTGAGCGAGGTGAGGTAAACGCCCTTGGTGCCCGAAGGGACGCCATAGCCGGCGCTCTTGGAGAGCAGCGGGGTGAAGCGCAGTTTGTGCGACAGATTGACGCCCGAGGGAATCAGATAGCGCTGCCAAACGCGCGAGCCGCACGAGCCGTTGCCGAGGCCTTTCTGCTGGTAGTCGAGGTGGAGGATAACCTCCGAGCGGGGAGTTAGTTCGGCGTCGTGGCGCACCGTGCCGTAGTCGGCCTCGGTGTGGTGGAGCGCCGAGAACGATGCCTGACCCTCGGCCTCGATGAGCAGGCCATAGTCGGGGTCTTCGGTCGAAGTGAGCTTGAGGTAGCGCAGTTCTTCGTGGTTGCCCATCGACTGCGGACGGATAAACCGCTCGTGTTGCTCGGTAACGGTTGAGTGATATACGCCGGCAAAGATTGCGCTCTTGCGGTCGGCATAGTTGCTCCAGGGGCCGCGGGCGAAATATTCGAGGTTTTCAAGCGCGGGGTCGAGCACCAGGGTCTGCCCCAGACGCTGAATGCCCTTGGTGTCGTCGCGGTCCGAAGTGTGGTTGATATAGTCGGTTTTGAGGTCCATCGTGCCGTTGGCATAGATGGTGTAGCAGTTGGTATAGGTTACGGCATCGGGGTTCTCGAATTTTGCAACCAGCTGCACGGCCTTGGCGCCGCGGGCATCGCCGTCGACATACTTACACGAAAGGCCCATGCTCTTGACCTGATAGCCGGTCATGCCGGCCGACGGAGGCATGCCGCTATAGGGGGCGTCGTTCTCGATCCAGCGATATGAGTCGAAAGCCATGGGCTGATTGTTGTAGATATAATCGTGGCCGTTGAACTCCATGGACACGAGATTGCCGGAAACGTCGAAGCTATAGGAGAAGCCTTCGCCGGAAATAACTACGGGGCCGTTGCCCTTGGTTTGCAGCGAGGCTGAAAGAGCCGTCAGGTCAACTTCGGGCAGACGCGGGCGCCCGGTTATTGCAAACTGTTCTTCGGCAACAACATGGCCGGCATCGGCCCACTCGTTGGCGTTGCGCATGTGGAAGCGCAGAGTCAGCAGGAATTCGGCGTTGTCGGTTATGCGGGTTTTGTAGGGAACGGTCAGGGTGGTTGTTTTGCGGGCCGCGATGTTGAAGTCGTTGATGGTTCCGTGCTCAACGTCGATGCCCTCGCGGCTTACTGTCCAGGAAATATAGAAGTCAGAGAGGTCAATGAAGTCGTAGGCATTCTTGACTTTCAGCGACTTGGTTTCGGGGGCGAAATCGGTCATCTTGATCCACTGGTGAACCTTTTTGACTTCCAGGAGCTTGGGGTTCACCTCGCGGTCGGGGTTAACAATGCCGTTGCTCATGAAGTTATCCTGGTGGGGGCCGGGATAGTCGTAGCCGGTGCGGTAGTCGCCTTTTTTATAAGAGCCCGAAAGAATCTGCTTGGGGTCATATATGGCCTGGTCGGCCCAGTCCCAGATGGTGCCGCCGATAATGCGGCTCGATTTTTCAATGTATTCCCAATAATCCTTGAAGTTGCCGAGCGACTGGCCCATGGCGTGGGCATATTCGCAGAAGAAGTGTGGGCGCGAATCATTCCAGCCGTCGGCGGCGATAACGTCTTCTTCGAACGGATACATTTTTGAGGTGAAGTCGGAGTTGGGGAAGCCGTTGGCCTGCTGACCCTCATAGTGAATCATGCGGGGGTCGAGAGCGCGCACTGCGGCATAGCAGTCGGCAAAGTTGGAGCCGTTGCGAGTTTCGTTGCCGAGGCTCCAGAAGGCGACAGACGGGTGGTTGCGGTCGCGCAGAACCATGCGCTCCTGACGGTCGACGAACGCCGCCGACCAGGTCGGGTCGTTGGTCAGCTTACCGTCCATGGCATGTGCCTCAAGGTCGGCTTCATCCATAACGTAGATGCCGAAATGGTCGTACATCGCCATGATTTTGGGCGAATGGGGGCAGTGGGAGGTGCGCACGGTGTTGATGTTATATTGCTTCATGAGAATAACATCGTTGAGCAGCGTCTCGTCGATCTGCGTGCGGCCTGTAATGGGGTGCGTGTCCTGGCGGTTCACGCCCTTAAAGAATATTTTTTTTCCGTTAACATGCACAAATTTACCGACTTTGGAGATTTTGCGGAAACCATGTTTTGTTGCAAACGCTTCGGTTTCCTTGCCGTTTTTGTCTTTCAGGGCAACAACGACGGTGTAAAGGTCGGGAACCTCGCTGCTCCAGAGCTTAATGTCGGAAACCTTTGCCGTCGAAGTCAGGGTTGCGGTTTCGCCCTTGGCGAGTTTAACGTCCACGTCGGGCAACGTTGCCGCAACGGTCTTGCCGTCGGGGTGAATGAGCTGAATCGACGCCGTGCCGGTGAAATCAGCTGCGGAACGGTTGTTGATTTCGAGCTGCACGTTGAGGTCGGCGGTAGTCAGCTTGGTGTCGAGCGTAGACGAGATATAATGGTCGCGGACAAAAGTTTTCGGAACCGCCGTGAGGTTCACGTCGCGGAAAATGCCGCCGTAGCGCATCATGTCCTGGTCTTCAAGATAAGAGCCGTCGGTCCATTTATAAACCTTTACGGCAAGAGTGTTATTGCCGGTTTTGGCATAGGGAGTGATGTCGAACTCATGGTCGGTGTTGGCGGCCTGCGTATAGCCGACGAACTCGCCGTTGACCCACACGTATGCCGCGGAATATATGCCTTCAAAGTTGATAAACAGCTGCTTATCGGCCCAGCCGGAGGGAACGTCAAACGAGGTCAGGTAGCAGCCTACCGGCGACGGGTCGTAGCCGTTATTGTCGCTTCGGGGCGACACTTTGGGGCACGAATTTTTGTCGAACGGATAGTTTACGTTGACATACATCGGAGTGTCGTAGCCGAGCATCTGCCAGCACGACGGCACCGGAATCAGGTCCCACGACGAGGCGTCGTAATCCGGAGCCCAGAATTCATTTTTGGAGGCCGACGAGCGCTTATAATATTTGAAGCGCCACTGTCCGTTGAGGCTTTTGCGCAAGGTTGACTTCGTGGCCAGCCAGGGGCGCGCAAAAAACTCGGTGTCGGCCTTAAGGTCGGCAACAGACTCGTATGGAGTATAGGTTGCATGGGCTCGTTCCTTATTGACTCCCACAACGGTCTGATCCTCAGTCCAGCTTGCGTCGGGAGCCACTGTTTCGGCAAACGCCGTCAGGGCGCCGCCGACTACCGCCAATGCGGCATTTACGAATTTTAACATTATGATTGGTTCAATTATATTTTGCTCCAAATTTACGAATAAATTTCGTAACCGCCAAACTTTCATTTTCGCAAAAGGCTCGGAGAGCCGTGAGTGTGGTAAACCTCGGACTTCAGTCCGTGGTCAGCGTACTGATGCTCAAAGGGATTCGGAGAAGACCTATGTGAAATCGCCGTCCACAAAGGGCATCTCCGACGCCCCAACGCGGGAGGCGGCACTGTCCCCGGGCTGAAGCCCGGGGTTTACCACAAATCGGCTCTCCGAGCCTTGCGGGGGGCGACGGCGGCCCGCCGTCGCGCT
>CAZKPP010000087.1:0-7229 GCA_964554665.1 uncultured Bacteroides sp. | reverse complement strand
TCTGAAGATTATTAAAGAACTTTACTATATTCCTATGGCTATCACCGAAATGTGATCGATGGCACTCATCGAAGATCATAACAATGCGACTGTCCTTAATCTCTTGAAGTTTACTGCTGTACCAAGGTCTGGTCACAGCCGCATTGAGCTTTTGGATAGTTGTTATGATAATCTTTGAGTCGCTTTGCAGACGGCGTGTTAGCTCGCTTGTGTCTGAAGTGTTATCAACGGCTCCCGGCTCAAATGCGTCATACTCCGATTGAGTCTGCGTGTCGAGATCATGACGGTCAACAACAAACATCACCTTATCAATACCATCAAGTTCAGATACAAGCTGGGCAGCTTTGAAGGAGGTCAAGGTCTTTCCTGCTCCTGTTGTGTGCCAAATATATCCGTTTCGGTTGGTATTCTGAACCTTGTCAATAATCTCCTCGACCGCGTAATACTGATAAGGGCGAAGCACCATGAGCGATTTATCACCCTCATGCATCACCACATATTTGCTTATCATCTTGCCGAGAGTACATTTATCGAGGAAATCAGCGGCAAAGAGACTCAATTCATTGAAAGGATTGTTGGAACGGTCAGTCCAATTGAATGTGAACTTGAAACCCTGATTAGGATTATTGGCAAAATACCGAGTGTTGACACCATTGGATATTATGAAAATCTGAATATAGTCAAACAAGCCATGAAACGACGTCTTGTGATAACGCTGTATCTGATTATATGCCTGTTTGAGTTCTATACCTCGGCGTTTCAACTCAATCTGTACCAGCGGCAGACCATTGACGAGGATAGTGACATCATAGCGACACTTCTTGCGTCCTTCCACCGTAATCTGATTGGAAACCTGAAATTCGTTTTGACACCAGTTCTTTTTATTGAGGAACTGTAGCCAGACACGCTGACCGTCCTCCGTTTCCAATGGATAGAGGTCACGAAGCTTCTTAGCCTTTTCAAAACGGGTGCCACCTTCAAGGTGAATCAGAACCTTGTCAAATTCACTGTCTGTAAGATGTTCCCTTCCGATTTCGGCAAGAGCCTTCTTATTATGTATTTCAAGCTGCTTCTTGAAATTAGACTTAAGATTCGTCTCTTCTTCAATCCGGACATATTCATAGCCCATCTTTTGAAGAGCATCGATAAGACCTTTTTCCAAGGCGGCCTCGCTCTGTATAGACATCCTTAATGTTGATAATTGAGGTTTATGATATGCAAAGATAGTAAATTTTTTTGACAAAGCCGCTGGAAACAATCAACACAATAATGTTGCCGACTTGGCGATATTGAACCCAAGCAAGAAATCCCATAAAAAAGAGGGTGTCTAACACTTATAGTTAGACAGCCTCTTTGGGTAGTAGGGGGGAGTATGGGGGGATTAGGCGGGGTGATGGGCGGGGGTGAGGTCGAGGGTTTGGCCGGGGGAGTGGAGGCAGTGGTAGGCGGTGGAGGATGAGGGGGCGTAGACGGGGAAGTCGCAGGCTTCTTGGTATTGGCCCCAGAAGTGCATGGGGAAGAAGTTTTTGATGTCGATGACCTGCAGGAAGCGGTGGGCGCCTTCGGCAAAGTCGGTGCCTTGACGGGGGTCGACGGGGAACATGCAGATGTCGATTTCGGAAACTTCGTCGGCTATGGAGTGGAGTACGGTGTCGAATTTTTGGGATGCGCGCACTATCTGGCGGTCGGTGTATTGGTCTTTCCAGTGCCAGAGGTTGAGGTCGCCGGCATGGAAGATGGTTGTGCCGTCGGTGGTGGTTACGAAGAATGAGAGGCCGACGTCTGTTGAGCCGTAGGCTTTTATGCGTCGGCAGCCGGGTACGTTTTCGACGATGTCGCCGGGGCTCATGCCCTGAACGTTGAGGCGGGTGGGGATTTTTTCGGCGGGAATGTCGTTCGATAGAATATAGGTGCGTCGGTGGTTCTGGGCTATCTCAAAGATTCCGGGGTTGTAGTGGTCGGGGTGGCGATGAGATGCGAAGAAGGTAACAGGTTTTTCCGGGTTATGGTTCAGCAGTTTGTGGAGGGCATGGGAGGGGTCGCGGTAGTAGTCGAACACGAGTATAGCGTCGTCGGTAGTAATGGCGAAGCCGCTATGGTCAAGATATGTTACTTCAGTCATAATTTTTGTGTGTTTTATAGTTTCTTATAAAACGCTTTCCGGCCGCCCTTGGTTCAAACTTTAGTTTGTTCAGGCAATAACAAGACAAGATATGCCCAGTTTGTCCTCAATATTGGCTATGCTTTTGAAACTGAGGTTTTCAGAGCCTGAAAGAAGTTTGCTGACATATTGAGGTGTAACGCCCAGTTTGGAAGCGAGGTCTGCGCGCTTAAGTCCGTTATCCTGCATATATCCGATAAGCGTAACGGCAAGTTGACGAGACCAGCGGAGCCAACTTGCATTTTCTTTGCGCCAACAGGCTTCTTCTACAAAGCGAGACGGTGTTTCGCTTTGGTGGGTTTCTAAAAATTTAATTGCTTTACTTGCCATGTTATTCTTCATTATTAAGGTCGATAAAACTATCTTGGTCGAACACTCCATTTGCCTTTAAGAAGGCTTTGCAACGGTTGAGCTTATTAAGTTCAAGTGCTGTATGTTCACGCTCTTGCATCGTTCTTGTCAACTTTATGGCCCCACCTGTAACTACATAAACGTTTGGCTCCAACCTGATTGCATAAATCCTTAGCCAGCTTGCGTGCCTGTCTCTGTCCCAGTTCCGTGCTTTCTCGCGTGTCAATTCCGATAGTCGCTTATCAGAAATATCAAGTGGCTTGAATAATTCGTCAAGATGCTCTGTGTAAGGAAAATCAAGAATCATTTCTTGAAGCGCTTCTGAATCTTCAAGAGTGTCTTCAACGGCACGGTCGAGACGTTCAATTTTAAAGAAGCTTTTAAGGTCATCAAAATTCTCCATAAAGAAATCAAGGAGGTATTCGGCATTGTTCCACTTACGAAACAATAGCGTCAACTCGTCAACTTCTTCATCGGTTGATTTTACGGCCCATAGATGGTTGTATTTCGGAATTATCCTTACGAACTTCATATCTTGTAAACGCTTTTAGTATGTGCAAAGTTAAGAAAAATATTTAAAAGTTGCAACTTATAGGTTTACTTTCTTTAATGTGTGGGCTTATTATTATAGGTGTGATAAAAAACAGTCCGGCTTCCGTTTAGGAGGTCGGACTGTTCATTTATCTTAAAAAGAGGGGTTAGTCGGCGTTGGGGACGATGAGTTTGTAGCCTTTGCCGTGGATGTTGATGATTTCAATGGAGGGGTCTTCGCGGAGGTGTTTGCGAAGTTTGGTGATGTAGACGTCCATAGAGCGGGCGTTGAAGTAGTTATCGTCAATCCAAATGGTTTTGAGGGCATAGTTGCGCTCAAGGATTTCGTTGGCGTGGTTGCAGAGCAGGGTTAGCAGTTCGCTCTCTTTGGTGGTGAGTTTGGTTGACTTGTCGCCGTTGATAAGGGTTTGCTTCTGGGTGTCGAAGGTGAGTTTGCCGAGGTGGAATACGGTAACGTCCTTGTCGCGCTTGCCCTGGACGCGGCGCAAGATTGCTTCGATGCGGAACACGAGTTCTTCCATCGAGAAGGGTTTGGTGATGTAGTCGTCGGCACCGATTTTGAAGCCGGAGAGGATGTCTTCCTTCAGAGCGCGGGCCGAGAGGAAAATGATGGGCACTTCGGAGTTGACGTTGCGGATTTCCTGGGCAACCTGAAAGCCGTCTTTTTCGGGCATCATTACGTCGAGCACGCAGAGGTCGTATTTTCCTTTCAGGAAGGCTTTGTAGCCTTGGTCGCCGTCGGGGTAAAGTTCAGCCTCGAAGCCTTTGGCCTGGAGGTATTCGCGAAGGAGCATGCCGAGGTTTTCGTCGTCTTCGCAGAGCAGAATTCTGGTTTTTTCTTCCATGGTTGTTATATGTATTATTTATTTTGTGTCAAAATAGGGAGGGTAATTGAGAATCGGGTTCCGATGCCGAGCTCGGAGTCAACGGAGATTTCGCCGCCGAAGTCGCCGACCATTTTCTTGACGTAGGCCAGGCCGAGGCCAAAGCCTTTAACGTCGTGGCGGTTGCCGGTGTTTACGCGATAGAACTTATCGAAAATCTTTGTAAGGTCGTCGCGTTTGATACCTATGCCGTTGTCGGAAATGTCGATTCTGAGGGTTTTGGGGTTGGGATTTGAGGTTGCTATGGAGAGTTTTACGGGAGTGTCTTTGCGTCGATATTTCAGGGCGTTGTCGAGCAGGTTGAAAATAACGTTGGTGAAGTGCATTTCGTCGACTTCTACGCGCGAATTGGGTGCGTCGAGACTGGTAGATAGCGAGCCGCCGAATTTTTCAACCTTGAGCTTGAAGTTGTGGGCAATGGATGAAATGGCGTCGTTGGCGTTGACGTCGGTCAGGTTTAGAACCTGCTCCTGCTGGTAGTAGAGCGACATCTGCAGCACGGTTTCCACCAGGAAGCGGAGGCGGCGGGTGTCGTCTTGAATCACGTCGGAAACGTGTTTCATCATGGTTTCGCTTTTGCGGACCGCCGGGTCGGCGAGCATCTGTCCGGCCAGGGATATGGAGCTGATCGGGGTTTTCAGCTCGTGGGTCATGTTGTTGATGAAGTCGGTTTTCATTTCGTTGATTTTCTTCTGCTTGAATGCGGTCATGATGGCATAGATGAATATCATGAGCATTATGAAGGTGAAAATCATTGACGGAATCATGAAGCGAATCGACGAGAAGATGTAGTTTTTTCGCGTGGGGAAATATACGTTTAGGTAGTTGATGCGCGTTTGGGGGTCGTTGGGGAACAGAACGGTTGAAAAGACGTCGGGATTATTGCGCAGGGCTTTGGCTGAGGCGAGCGGAAAGCCTTCGGAGCGATAAATCAGGGTGTGGTAGCGGTTGGTAACGGCGAAATCGAAGGGGATGTCGATGCCGTAGTTGGCAAGCTCGGAGTGGAGCAGCGAGCGCACCAGCGCGGAGTCGGCTCGTTGCGAAATGGGGCGGGTTGAGCCTTGCGAAATGATTTTGAGAATCACTTCGTCGAGCAGTCCGCGCTGATAAAGATATTGACCGTGGAGTTTGGAGTGGTCGACCGTAAGGTTGCCGGAAACTCCGCCTGGAGTGGTGAAATTCATGGCTACGCCTTCGCCGGAGCGTGCGGCTTTGATTGAAGTGAAGTCTTCGAGGGCAACCATGTTTTCTTCGAGGAAGTGTTTGGCTTCGATTTGTTCGAGCATAACGGAAACTGCATAAAGCGAACGGCTTACGTTTTCATCGAACTGGTCGTTGCGCATGCGCACCATGGAGCTCATATACAGGAACTGCACGTATATGAGCCCGATGAAAGTAAGAACCATAGTTATGGTCAGGAACCAAATCGTAGACTTTTTCATTCGGTTTTAGAAGCGGAATTTTAAAAAATTAACAAATTTAATAGTTGTTTAGTTTAATGAGGGTGTTAACTTTTAAGTGCAAATTTAACTAAATTTTTGTTATCATGCAAGTTTTTTTTGTAGAAAACGAAATTATTTTTAAATTTGCACCATCAAATATGGAAAAGGTACACTCCGACATTAAGCGACGACGAATGTAGGGACGCGAAAAATCGCGTCCGCACCGTGTTGGTGCACTTGAATGCAATAGTCAAAACAATCCAATAATTTCACACAAAAAAATAATAATGAACGGAAATTCCGTAAAGGTGATGTTCGCCGAGCCGCAGCATGCGGTTTATGCAGAACACATCTGCAATCTTATATATGAATCCGCTTTGCAGCGCGGCACCGGCATTGCGCGCCGCAGCAATGAATACATAGCCTCGAAAATCACCGGAGGGAAAGCCGTGGTGGCTCTCGACGGCGACCGCCTTGTCGGCTTCAGCTATATAGAGTGCTGGGGCCATGGCGACTATGTTGCAACATCGGGCCTGATTGTAGACCCCGAGTATCGCCACTTAGGCCTGGCCAAGGCAATTAAAGAAAAAACCTTTGAGTTGGCGCGTACCCGCTTCCCCTTTGCCAAGATATTTTCCATAACCACGTCGCTGCCGGTTATGAAACTCAACTCGCGCATGGGCTATATTCCCGTTACGTTCAGCGAGCTGACTGCCGACGACGAGTTCTGGAAGGGTTGCGAGGGCTGCTGCAACTACGATATTCTGCAGCGCAACAAGCGCAGGATGTGTCTTTGCACCGGCATGTTGTATGACCCGGCGCAGCAGGCTCCGCGCCGCGGCCGCTTCGCCCCCTATGTTATGTATGTTAAAAACAAAATAGCCAAAATATTTCATCTAAAATAGACCAAAATCAGCCATGGAAAAGAAAAAAGTGTTGCTCGCCTTCAGCGGCGGCCTCGACACCTCGTTTGCCGTAAAATATCTTACCGAAGACCTCGGATATGAAGTACACACCGCAATTGCCAATACCGGCGGTTTTACGCTCGAAGAACTCGCTAATATCGAAAAGCGGGCATACGAGTTGGGCGCGGTTAGTCATGCCACTCTCGACATCACCGAGATGTATTACGACAAATGTATCCGCTATATGGTCTACGGCAATATTCTGCGCAACGGCACTTATCCTATCTCCGTCAGCTCCGAGCGCACCTTCCAGGCCATTGCCATTATTGAGTATGCCAAGGAGATTGGCGCACACTGCGTGGCCCACGGCTCGACCGGCGCCGGCAACGACCAGGTTCGCTTTGACCTGACCTTCCAGATTCTCGCCCCCAATATTGAAATCATCACCCCCACGCGCGACCTGACCCTCACCCGCGAATATGAAATCAACTACCTTAAAGAACATGGTTTTGAGGCTGATTTCAAAAAGATGGAATATTCCATCAACAAGGGCCTATGGGGCACCAGCATCGGCGGCAAGGAGACCCTGAAATCGGAACTTACGTTGCCCGACAGCGCATATCCCTCGCAGGTCACCGCAACGGAAGAAGAAACGCTGAAAATCACCTTTGAAAAGGGCGAAATAGCGGCTGTCAACGGCCGCCCGTTTGCCAGCAAGGTCGACGCCATCCGCGCAATTGAAGCTGCAGGCTCCAAGTTCGGAATCGGCCGCGACATGCATATCGGCGACACCATAATCGGCATTAAAGGCCGCGTAGGCTTCGAGGCTGCAGGCCCGATGCTGATCATCGCCGCCCACAAGATGCTCGAAAAGCACACGCTGACCAAATGGCAGCAGTATTGGAAAGAACAGGTTGCCAACTGGTATGGCATG
>CAZKPP010000086.1:0-7518 GCA_964554665.1 uncultured Bacteroides sp. | reverse complement strand
TCAATGCGGGCGTTGACAATGGTTTTGCGGCCGCAGGAGCAGGTGCTTTTGATTTCGTCGATGGTATCGGCGATTTCAAACAGCCTGCGCGAACCCTCAAAAAGGTTGGTGCGGAAGTCGGTGCGCAATCCGTAGCAGATAACGTTCACTCCATAGTCGTCGACCAACCGGGCAAGCTGATCTACCTGGTCGGCGGTGAGAAACTGTGCCTCGTCAATCAAAAACCAGTCGATAAGGCAACCGTCCTGCTCGCAAAGCTGCTGCGCCAGCAGATAGAGGTCGGTATCGGCCATTATCCATCCGCACTCGCGCTCAATGCCTATGCGCGAATGAATAACGTTGCGCTCTTCGCGGGTGTCGATAATAGGTTTGAGGCACACATAGCGCATGCCTCGTTCCTCAAAGTTATACGCCGTGGTCAACAACAGGGCCGTTTTTGCCGACCCCATTGTGCCATAGCGGAAATAGAGCTTACCTTTGCGGTCCATTATATCAGGGCCTTACCGGTCATTTCGGCCGGCTGGGGCATGCCCATGATTTTCAAGATTGTCGGAGCAACGTCAGCCAGCTTGCCGTTCTCAACGTGTGCATCCTTTTTGTCGGTAACGTAAACGCAGGGAACCGGGTTGAGCGAGTGGGCGGTGTTGGGGGTGCCGTCGGGGTTGATGGCGTTGTCGGCATTGCCGTGGTCGGCAATGATAATGACTTCATAGCCGGCTTCTTTAGCGGCCTCAACGGTTGCCATAAGGCATTCGTCGACTGCCACAACAGCCTTTTCAATAGCTTCGTAAACGCCGGTGTGGCCCACCATATCGCCGTTGGCATAGTTAACCACGATGAAGTCATATTTTTCGGAGCGGATGGCGTCGGTGAGCTTGTCGCAAACCTGATATGCGCTCATTTCGGGTTTCAGGTCGTAGGTGGCAACCTTAGGCGACGGAACCAGAATGCGGTCTTCGCCGTCGTAGGGGGCTTCGCGGCCACCGTTGAAGAAGAAAGTTACGTGGGCATACTTTTCGGTTTCGGCAATGTGGAGCTGCTTTTTGCCGTTGTTCGACAGATATTCGCCCAGGGTGTTGTCAACGTTCTCCTTATCGAAAAGAATGTTCACGCCCTTAAACGAAGCGTCGTAGGGGGTCATGCAATAGTATTGCAGGCCGGGAATGGTGTGCATGCCTTCTTCGGGCATGTCGTGCTGGGTCAGCACTGTGGTCATTTCCTTGGCGCGGTCGTTGCGGTAGTTGAAGAAAATAACTACGTCGTTGTCCTTAATGGTGCCGTCAACTGCCGAGTTCTTGATCGGTTTGATGAACTCGTCGGTAACGTCGTTGTCGTAGCTCTTCTGCATGGCTTCCACCAGGTCGGTAGCTGGTTCGCCAACGCCGTTAACCAGCAGGTCGTAGGCAACCTTTACGCGTTCCCAGCGTTTGTCGCGGTCCATGGCATAGTAGCGGCCAACGATGTCGGAAATCACGCCGGCGCTCTGTGCGCAATGAGCCTGAAGCTGTTCAATGAAGCCTTTGCCGGAGCGGGGGTCGGTGTCGCGGCCATCCATGAAGCAGTGGATATACACTTTTTCGAGGCCATATTTTGCTGCGATGTCGCAGAGGGCAAACAGGTGGTCGAAGCTGGAGTGCACGCCGCCGTTGCTGGTAAGGCCCATCAGGTGAAGTCCGCAACCGGTTTTCTGGGCGGTTTCAAAAGCGGCCTTGATCTGAGGATTATTGAGAATGGTGCCGTCGGCAATGGCCTTGTTGATTTTAACCAGGTCCTGATAAACAACGCGGCCGGCGCCGATATTGAGGTGACCTACTTCGGAGTTGCCCATCTGGCCGTCGGGCAGGCCAACGTTTTCGCCGCTCGCCTGGAGCTCGGAATGAGGATAGGTTTTGAGCAGGGAGTCCCAATAGGGGGTGGGAGTCTGATAAATAACGTCGCCTTTAGAGTGGTTGCCGATGCCCCACCCGTCGAGAATAATAAGCAGTGCTTTATTAGCCATAGTTGAATATCTTTTTATTTGATTATTTTATGAATTGACGTAATGAATGTGCAAATATAAGGATTTTTTACGACTTATGTCTTAAAATTTCCGAAAAAGATGAAATTTACGACTCTTTTTTCGAGGCAAGGAATTCATCAATTCCGCATAGATGTTCGCGAACCTTGCCTCCTCCGAATTCATAAACTTTGGTCACCAGACCTGAAAGGAAATCACGGTCATGGCTAACCACTATCAGCGTGCCGTCGAAATCTTTAAGAGCCTGTTTGAGAATATCTTTGGTGCGCAAATCAAGGTGGTTGGTGGGTTCGTCGAGAATCAACACGTTTATCGGTTCGAGCAATAGTTTTATCATGCACAGGCGCACGCGCTCGCCACCGCTCAAAACCTTTACTTTCTTTTGGTTTTCCTCGCCGCCAAACATAAAGGCGCCGAGCAGGTCGCGGATTTTTAGGCGCACATCGCCGACGGCAATATCGTCGATGGTCTGGAACACCGTCAGCTCGGGGTCGAGAAGCGAAGCGGAATTTTGAGCGAAATAACCTATTTTAACGTTATGGCCGAGCGTCAACGTGCCGTCGTGGTCAATCTCTTGCATTATGGCCTTGACCATGGTTGACTTTCCTTCGCCGTTGCGACCGGCGAACGCGACCTTGTCGCCTCGCTCAATCATAAACGAAGCATTGCTGAACACCGCCTTGCCTTCGTAGCTCTTACCTACTCCCTCGGCGATCACCGGGTAGGAGCCGCTGCGCGGACAGGGCGGAAATTTAAGCCTCAGCGCCGAAGTATCTTCTTCGTCCACCTCGACTAACTCCAGTTTTTCGAGCCACTTAACCTTGCTCTGAACCTGATATGTTTTCGAATATGTCCCCTTAAACCGTTCGATAAACTCCTTGGCCTCGGCGATTTGCTTCTGCTGGTCGTCGAACTGCTTCTGCTGCTGGGCTCGACGCTCTTTGCGCAGCTCAAGGTAGTGAGAATACTTTGCCTTGTAGTCATAGATGCGGCCCAGGGTCACTTCAATGGTGCGCGTGGTGATGTTGTCGATGAAGCGACGGTCATGGCTGATTACAACCACTGCCATCTGGCTGTTGATAATAAAATCTTCGAGCCAGCCGATCGACTCGATGTCAAGGTGGTTTGTGGGCTCGTCGAGCAGCAACACGTCGGGATTCTGCAGCAACAGTTTGGCCAACTCGATGCGCATGCGCCAGCCGCCTGAGAATTCCGACGTAGGCCGGTCGAAATCCGACCGTTCGAAGCCGAGGCCGAGCAGGGCTTTTTCAACATCCTCCTCAAAGTGAGTCATGTCGATAGCATAGAATTTCTCGCTAATCGTCGCCACCTCCTCAATCAGCGCCATATATGAATCAGACTCATAGTCGGTGCGGGTTTCGAGCTGGTGGTTCAGTTCGTTGATGTGAGCCTCCATTTCGTGCAGGTGGGCAAAAGCTTTCGACGCCTCCTGAAATACGGTGACGTCATCGTTGGTCATCATGTGTTGCGGAAGATAGCAAATCGTGCAATCCTTAGGAGCGGAGACCGACCCGCGCGTAGGCTGTCGCACTCCGGCCAGAATCTTGAGCAGCGTGCTCTTGCCGGCGCCGTTTTTGCCCATCAGGGCAATTCTGTCGCCGGGATTGATAACGAAAGAAACGTCTTTGAATAAAGTAGTGCCGCCGAACTCAACGGTCAGCCCATCAATAGAAACCATAGAAAACTGTTCTTAATTTTGATGCAAATTTACGAAAAAATCCCCGACTTTTGCTGCAAACCGATTTTTTCGTAACTTTGCAGAGATGAAACGTACCAAAATTCGCAGTAAAATTCTATGTGGGGCTGCGGCCCTGACGTTGCTCTCGGCCTGCGCAGCTTCGCAATCAGCCCCGGAGCAACTCGTAATTCTTCATACCAACGACACTCACAGCCACATCGACCCGCTGGCCGATTCCGACCTCGGCGGCGTGGCCCGGCGCAAGGTGATTATCGACTCGGTGCGTGCCGCCGAGCCTAACGTTCTTGTTGTCGACGCCGGCGACATTGTTCAGGGCACCCTCTATTTCCATCTCTATGGCGGCGAAGTGGAGCAGCAGATGCTCAACGAGCTCGGCTACGACCTGCAGATTCTCGGCAACCACGAGTTTGACAACGGCGTTGACGGTTTGCGCAAAATGGCCGCACAAGCCCGCCCCACCCTGCTAAGCTCCAACTATGCCTTCGAGGATTCGCTCCTTGCATCGCGCTTTAAGCCATACGTGGTTAAGCAGTTCAGCAATAAACGCGTCGGCCTGTTTGCCCTGAACCTCAATCCCAAGGGAATGATTTCCGAGGGAAACTACGACGGCATAACGTTCCTTCCCTGGAAGGAATCGACCGAACAGGTTGTAAACACATTGCGCAACGATGAAAAATGCGACTACGTAATTGCCGTTACCCACATCGGCGTTGATGGCTCCGACGAAAACCCCGAACTCTTCGGCGACTTGCAGGTTGCACAGCAAACCTCGGGTATCGACATTATTATCGGTGGCCATAGCCACACCCGCCTCGAACCGGGCCGCAAGGTTGTCAACGCTGCCGGCGACTCGGTGCTGATTGTGCAGACCGGCAAATATGGCACCGCCGTAGGCGAACTGACCCTCGACCTCGAAAGCGGCAAAGTCACGGACCGGCTGATTTCGGTTGATTCGCGCCTCGATGCGCGCCGCGACTCCGAACTGATGGCCAAAATCGAGCCCTATCGCGCCGGCATAGACTCGCTATATAACCGCGAAATCTTCATTTTGGAAGCCAACGAACCGGTCAACGGCCGCTCGGTGGCGTTGCAACAGTTCACCGCAAAGTTCATTGCCAACCGCGGCGAAAAAATCCTCGGCAAGCCCGTCGATGTGGCCATAGGCAACAAAGGCAGTCTGCGCACCACCTGGAGCCCCGGCCCGGTGAGCGAAGGCGCCGTGCTCGACATGATGCCCTTCCGCAACCGCCTCGTAGTGCTTGAACTCAAAGGCTCCGACCTTATCGACGCCATAAAGGTTATGGATGCCCGCGGCGGCGACATCATCGGCGGCATTTCCGACCCCAAGGCCATCGACCCTACCCGCAGCTATCGCGTCGCCACGATTGACTACCTGGCCAACGGCGGCGACTATATGACCCCGCTGACCCGCGGCACACGCCTGGCCGAAAGCCGCCGCTGGGTGTTCGAAGAACTGCTCGACTATCTTAACGACCAAAAGACTATCAATCTTAAATAAACAAATCCGAAAAAATGTCTACAAATACTGTTGATAATACCCGCAAGGTAACCACCGTGCGTCTCCGCCAGATGAAAGAGAACGGAGAAAAAATTGCAATGCTCACCGCCTATGACTACTCCATGGCTCAGCTGGTCGACGCTTCCGGCATGGACGTGATTCTGGTCGGCGACTCCGCTGCGAACGTCATGGCCGGTTACTCATCGACTCTCCCCATAACCGTTGACGAAATGATTATCTACGCCTCGTCGGTTGTTCGCGCCGCCAAGCGCTCGCTGGTGGTGTGCGACATGCCGTTCGGCTCCTATCAGGGCAATCCGCAAGTGGCCCTGGCCAACGCCGTACGCATGGTCAAGGAATCGGGCGCCGAAGCCCTCAAGCTCGAAGGCGGCTCCGAAATCCGCTCAAGCATCGAGCTGATACTCTCGGCAGGCATTCCGGTTATGGGCCACCTCGGGCTTACTCCACAGAGCGTCAACAAGTTCGGCGGCTACGGCCTGCGCGCAAAAAGCGAAGCCGAAGCCCAAAAGCTCATCGACGACGCCCTTATGCTGCAAGAAATCGGCTGCTTTGCGCTGGTTCTTGAAAAAATCCCCGCCGACCTTGCAAAGCGCGTATCGGAAATGCTTACCATCCCGACCATCGGCATCGGAGCCGGCTCGGGCTGCGACGGCCAGGTGCTGGTTCTGCAAGACATGCTCGGCATGAACGGCTCGTTTGCCCCGAAATTCCTGCGCAAATATGCCGACCTGGGCAACGTTATCACCGGCGCTCTGGGCCAATATGTTGCCGACGTAAAGGCCGTTGACTTTCCCAACGCCAACGAACAATATTGACAATAATTTTCATGTTCCGATAAATTTTTGTAATTTAGCGGTCACTAAATAATTGAAACCTCATTAAGAAATGGCAAAAGTCATCATCATCGGGGCCGGCGGCGTAGCTACCGTTGCAGCCCATAAATGCGCCCAACACCCCGAAGTGTTCGGGCCCGAAATCGTTATTGCCTCGCGCACCAAAAGCAAATGCGACGCCATAGCCGCCGCAATTGCCAAGGCCGTTCCCAACGCTCCGAAAATCACTACCGCGCGCGTCGACGCCGATTCGGTTGCCGAGCTGGTTGAACTGCTCAACGCCCACAAGCCCGAGCTGGTTATCAACCTTGCCCTCCCCTATCAGGACCTCACAATTATGGAGGCCTGCCTGCAGTGCGGAGTAAACTATCTCGACACCGCCAACTACGAGCCCAAAGACGTTGCCCACTTCGAATACTCCTGGCAATGGGCCTATCGCGAACGCTTTGAAAAGGCCGGCCTAACCGCCATTCTCGGCTGCGGTTTCGATCCCGGGGTCAGCGGAGTGTTCACCGCATACGCTGCCAAACACTATTTCTCGGACATGGAGACCCTCGACATTGTTGACTGCAATGCCGGCGACCACGGCAAAGCCTTTGCCACCAACTTCAACCCCGAAATCAACATTCGCGAAATCACTCAAAACGGCCGCTACTATCAGGAAGGCAAATGGGTAACCACCAAGCCCCTGGAAATTCACGGCACCCTGACCTACCCCCGCATCGGCGGCCGCGACTCCTATCTGCTCTACCACGAAGAGCTGGAGAGCCTGGTTCAGAACTTCCCCTCAATCAAGCGCGCCCGCTTCTGGATGACTTTCGGCCAGGAATACCTCACTCACCTGCGCGTTATCCAGAACATCGGCATGGCCCGCATTGACGAAGTAGACTATAACGGCACCAAAATCGTTCCCCTGCAGTTCCTCAAGGCCGTTCTGCCCAATCCGCAAGACCTCGGCGAAAACTACAAGGGCGAAACCTCTATCGGCTGCCGCATTGCCGGTAAAGACAAAGAGGGCAAACCGCTAACCTACTATATCTTCAACAATTGCAGCCACCAGGAAGCATATCGCGAAACCGGCATGCAGGCCGTTAGCTATACCACCGGCGTACCCGCCATGGTAGGCGCAATGATGTTTTTGACCGGCAAATGGAACCTTAAGGGGGTCAGAAACGTTGAAGAGTTTGATCCGGATCCTTTCCTGGAGCAGCTCGCCCTGAACGGTCTGCCCTGGGAAGAAGAATTCAACGGTGACCTCGAAGTCGACAAACTATAACCAAAATAACCTTTAAACCTAATAAAACCATGCCAATGACCAAACCATACGTACTCGGCATTGATATCGGCGGAACGAACACAGTGTTCGGCATCGTCGACGCCCGCGGTACGGTGATTGCCTCCGGAGCAA
>CAZKPP010000085.1:0-7803 GCA_964554665.1 uncultured Bacteroides sp. | reverse complement strand
GTAAAAGCTGCTCGCAAGATTGCTGCTTGTTCCACTGCAAGCTCTTTTTCACCCTCTTAAGGTGGCAATAGCGCAAGGGCTCCACCTCTTCCCATTCCGAACAGAGAAGTTAAACCTTGCCACGCCGATGGTACTGCGAAAGCGGGAGAGTAGGTAACCGCCCCTTCCCTCAAAGCCGGACTGCCCACAGCAGCCCGGCTTTTTCTTTAGCGGCAGTTATTAGACCTATTGGTCTAATTAGTCTAATAGTTGGGGGAAGATTTGCTAATTAGTAATTTAATGCGTAACTTTGCAGTGCAGACCGCTTGCAGAAGCCCGGTCAGGGCGAAGCGGGTGGGCTGCACCGACATATTTAGAAAGCGTTTATCCGCGCTGATTCTTGACCATTGGGAATTCTCGCAAAATTCGTATAGATGTCAAGGATTGAGCAACGGTAGATGCCCGTGGAAATGTATGTTACCGTTTCCGGCGCCTTTTCGAGAGAAAGATCGACCGGTTACGCCGATTTCATATATTCGAGCGTGGGCTTCTGCAGTTGCCGTCCAACATCTATAGGGCAATGCGAGAAGCCTCCAATGGTAGGACGGTAACAGATACAGACTCCTACGCTTTTAGTGTATAAACCAATCAATTGCCAACGAGAGGACGACCGCGGCACATAAATTATTTCGTAAGATGAAATGTTTTATCAAAGTCTTTTTGGCGTTAATCGTTCTAACGGGTGCAGAAATTGCTATAGCTTCACCTATTGCTGCTCCTGTCTTACAACTTGAAGTTGTAAAACTTACGTTTATGATTCAAGTGGTTATGGAAGTTTTATGTTAAAAAACATATTTTTTCTTTGCGGTTTCGTTTTTTATTTGTATCTTTGCACCTCTAAAAATAGGCTTTGTCGCTTTTTGCCAATAAATTAGCACAAATATCCTTGAACAATAGGTATAAATGATCATACGCACACTACACAATTCCGGCGTTTGCTGCGCCCTGTAGCTCATGCGCCCGGTTTGAAACTATACATTGAGATGCTGAATATCAAAACCAACATTATCAGGCGATGCCTAATGATCGCTTGCGTAGCTTTGGGCAGTTTGTGTTCGGAATCGGCAGCGCAGAATGTTGCCCTGAAGACGAATTTACTTTACGATGCCCTGCTCAGCCCCACTTTGGGCATAGAGGCCGGTGTGGCACCTAAGTGGACCATCGACCTGTCGGCTACTATCAACAACTGGCCCGTTAAGGAGCACCGCTGGAAGCAGTGGATGGTTCAGCCAGAAGTCCGCTACTGGTTTTGTCAGCGTTTCAGTGGCCATTTCCTTGGTTTTCATGGTATTGGCGGCCAATATAACTTCGGCAACCTGAAAAACAACATCAAGTTTCTCGGCACTGATTTCTCGACTCTTACCGACCACCGCAAGCAAGGTTGGATGGCCGGTTTGGGCGTTGCCTACGGTTATTCGTGGATTCTGTCGCGCCACTGGAATATCGAAGCCGAGCTTGGCATCGGCTGGATTTATACCAACAGCGACACCTTCCGTTGCGCCAACTGCGGCAAGAAAGTCAAGGAAAACGAGCCTCATAATTATTTCGGTCTGACCAAGGCCGCAATCAATCTGGTCTACACTTTTTGAGTATGAAAAAGAAATTATCCGCCCTTTTCGCATTTACGGTTGTGGCCCTTTCGGCCATGGCGGCAAAGCCTATGGTTCCCGCCGACCCGGAAATCTACTCGGTTAGCGTGGCTGTTGACGAACATCAGCGCACGCTCAGTGTGGCCATTGAACTTCACCCCGAAAAACTTGCTATCGGCAGCAATTCCGAGCAGGTGTTCGTGCCGATGATTTTCAGCATTGAAGGCACCGACACTCTGGCGCTCGACACCATACGCATCTGCGGCCGCAACCGCTGGTACTGGCACCTTCGCAACGGCGAACTCGACAATATAACCGGCCATCAGACCATTTTCCGTGCCGGCAAAACCGACGAGGTTCGCCTCGAATCAACCGTGGAGCTGCTCCCCTGGATGGAAAACTCCGAAATCGAGTTGATGCGCACAACCGCCACCTGCTGCTCGCGCCCCGAACCTATTCCCGGCACCAGCCCGCGCGCCATGACTGAAATTGCCCGCATCAACACCTCGCGTCCGGCCCTGATCGAAGAATATGTCTTCGCTCCGCCGATCGACGACGCTCCGGTTGAAAAGAACATCGAAGGCAGCGCGTTCGTTTCGTTCGTGGTTAACCGCACCGAGCTGAAGCCCGACTATATGGTCAACCGCCGCGAAATCTCAAAAATCATCAACTCCATCGATGCCGTGCGCAACGACTCCGACGCCATCATTACCGGCATCCACATCAAAGGCTTCGCGTCGCCCGAAGGTTCGTATTCCAACAACATCCGCCTGGCTAAAGGCCGTACGGAAACCTTGACGCAATATGTCCGCGACTACAGCCGCCGCTATTTCAGCCTCAGCGACACCGTTTTCAGCAACTCCTTTGAGCCTGAAGACTGGCAAGGCCTGCGTCGCTACGTTGCAGATTCGCTGCAGCTCAACCTCAGCAACCGCGACGAAATCATTGCGATGATCGACAGCCCAATGGAGCCCGACGCAAAGAATGAACTCCTTAAGCGCACCTATCCGGCCGATTACCAAATCCTGTTGCAGGAAGTGTATCCCTGGTTGCGCCATTCCGACTATAAAATCAACTACCGCATTAAAGTCTATACCGACATCAACGACCTTAACCGTCTGTTTGGCACCGACCCGACCCGTTTGCGCCCGGTAGACTTCTACACCATTGCAGCGCAATATCCCGAGGGCTCGCCAAATTATATAGAGGTAATGACCAAGGCCGCCGAGGTTTATCCCAACGACCCGATGCTTAACCTCAATGCCGCAAGCATAGCGCTGGCCGCGAACGACATTGCCCTGGCCCGCCGCCATCTGGTCAAGGCCGGCAACTCTCCGCAAGCCGATTTTGCCCGAGGCATCATCGCTGCACGCGAGGGTAACTACGCAGATGCGGAGGCCTACTTCACCATTGCCCGCGACGGCGGCATCGACAAGGCCAACGACTATCTCGACAACATTGCCCGCATCCGCAACCACACAACGGTTACCATAACAGCAAAAACAACCCAAAACGAAGAAATATAATTATTTAACTTTAACCAATCAACAAATTACAATGAACATTTATTCAAAGCTTCTTCTCGGAGCCGCTGCTTTCTCTCTGGCAGCATGTAGCAACACCGAGGAACCCATCGGCGAAGCCGAAGCACCCGCTCAGGAAGTACTCAAACCCACCGGTGACGTTGCTTATCTTACCGTGAACATCAAGTCTGCCGAAAGCTCGCGCGCCGACGGTGATTATATTTACGGTGAAGCCAAGGAAAACGCCGTTAAAAACGCTTATTTCTACTTCTACGACAACGACGGCAACTTCGTGCTCGAATCCAACTCTTGGATCGGCGAAAACAACGGTACCGAAGAAAACGTTGAAGTACTTGGCGAAAACACCGTAGTGCTCACCGGTCTTACCGGCAAGAACTATCCTAACTGGGTGGTTACCATCCTGAACCGTCCGGACAACTTCACCCCCGGCCAGACCCTCGACGAAATGGGCAAGATTATTCTTGACACCTATAAGGCCGGCGACTACTTCGTAATGACCACTTCCAGCTACTATGATGAAAAAGGCGACAACAAGGACGACGAAACCGGCGTTTATCGCTATTTCGCAACCAAGCTGAAACCCGAAAACTTCACCGACGAAACTCCCGACTACAACGACAAGCCCGCCGTTGTTGACATCTACGTTGAACGTGTAGCTGTGCGTGTAGGCGTTAACGTTAACCTCGTTAACAAATCGCTCAATGGCGTTTATTACACTGATGCCAAAGGCAAGCAACACAACCTCTACGAACTTGACGTTACCGTAGCCGGCAACGAAAACCCCAACCTCGGCAGCGGTTCGAACACCGCCGCCTCGAAGGTTTACATCGCCATTCTGGGCTGGGCCCTCAACTCTACCGCCGCTGAAACCAACCTGATGAAAGACATCAGCGCATGGAAAATCGGCGACAAAATCGGTGGCACCGACTGGGCGTGGAACATTTCTCAATACCACCGCAGCCTCTGGGGCAAATCGTGCACCTACGGTCTGGCCGGCGATGCACTCGTTAACGCTATGGTTTCTAACGACTACGCTTGGGACGAACTCAACAAGCAAGTAGGCATGGGCACCATTTCCAGCGACCGCGAATATTGCCTCGAAACCACCAACGAAGTTGGCAACATTCTGAAAGAAGGCGCCGTATCGCCCAAATTCACTCCCACCGTGCTGCTCAGCGCAGTTGTTTGCGACGAAACCGGCAACGCTCTCGAACTGGTTAAATTCCAGGGCATCGAATACACCAAGGCCGGCTTCATGAAGCGCATCCTCAGCCTGGTTAACTTCAACGACGAATCCAAAAACTACTTCATCCGCAAGCAGCGCGAAGGTGCTCCCGCAGGTGTTTATGACTATGTTCAGGTAGGCGTTGACGACGTTAAGCTGATTTCTGCCGGCCAGGGCATCGGCACCGTAACCCTCGCCGTTGCTAACGAAGACATCAAATACTACACCAACCTCACCGACACCGAAGTTACCATCGGCGACACCAAGTACACCATGAAGACCGGTGAAGAAGTTGACGCTTCTGTTGTTAACAGCCACATCAGCCGCCCCATCAACTCTAACAACAAGGCTATCGCCAAGACCGACGGCGCTATGTTCTACTCGATTCCTCTGACCCACCTCAACGTTGGCGGTAAAGACCAGATCGTTGAAGGTCAGTATGGCCTGGTTCGCAACCACACCTACGAACTGACTGTATCGAAAATCAAATCTCTCGGCGACGGCGTGTTCAGCCCCTACAAAGAAAGCGGCGACTCCGAACCCATCAACCCCGAAGATCCCAAAGATCCTACCTTCTACGTTGCCTCTACCGTTAACATCCTTTCCTGGAAAGTTGTTAACCAGAACGTAGAAATCTAATCTTTAAGTCAATAATTCTCTATTCAACCGGCCGCGGGCGTTGGCTCCCGCCGCCATCCGCGGCCGGTTATCTCTTTTTTCTCGCTCCAACTCCTCAAAATCTATCTCTCTTTCCTCTTTTTAACTTGACAATTCCGAGAGACTGCGGTCTCCACCAAATATCCAAACCAATCTTTTCGCAACAATGAACCTCAAACAAACCTTTCGCCATACGTTGGCAGTCCTGACCTCCGCATTTGCGCTGACGGCCTGCAACAACTCCTTCATATTCGAAGACGAAGGCGATTGCGATCCCAAGTATCGCGTCAAGCTTCGCTACGACTACAATATGAAGTATGCCGACGCGTTTGCCTCCGAGGTCGACCATGTAACGGTCAACGTTGTCGATTCCGACGGCAAAATCGTTTATACCCACCGCGAAAGCGGCGAGCAGCTCAAAGCCGACAACTACGAAATTGTTCTCGACGGCAAGTTCGCTGCCGGCAACTATAAGCTGCACGCATGGTGTGGCAGCGGCGCCGAGCCGGGCAACAGCTCTTTTGTTGTTCATCCCGCCGAGCGCATCGAAGACCTGCGCTGCACTCTGCTCCCCGACGAACACGACTATTATAACCGCGCCGACAAAGAAGTTCCGGGCGCCGAGGGCGACACCGTGAAGCGCCAGATTCAGAACCTCTACCACGGCCTTACGCAGCAGCTCTACTTCCCTGAAGAAGAGGGCACGCATAACTACACCGTGCCGCTGGTCAAGAACACCAACTCGGTTAAGGTTATGCTCCAGCACCTTACCAATACCCCGCTCGACCATAACGACTTCCGGTTCACCATAACCGCGCGCAACTCACGCATGGACCACGATAACTCCATTATCGACACCGAACCCGTTGTTTACCAGGCCTGGGACGTTCGCGAAACCGAGGGCACCCTCGCTCCCGGCAACGACGTTCAGCCCGGCACCCACAGCGCCGTAGTCGCCGAATTCACCATCGGCCGCCTCATGGCCGACCAGGACGTTCGCCTCGAAGCCCACCGCATTTCCGACGGCCAGCTCGCCTTTTCGGTGAATATGGTGCAACTTGCGCTGCTCTTGAAGAGCGCCAACCTGCGCAACATGCCCGACCAGGAATTCCTTGACCGTCAGGACGACTACACCTATGTGTTCTTCCTTGATTCGAAATACACATGGTCGCACTGCGAGGTTAACATCCTCTCCTGGAAGGCAGTGTTCCAGAACGCAGAACTTTAATAATTAACTCTCTCTTAAAAACATACACACACGTGATTCTCACCCATCTTTTCCGATCGCTGAAAGTTTTCGCGGCCGCCGCCCTGGCAGTCGTGGCCTTTAGCGCGTGCACGGAATCCGCGGGCGAGATTCAGGAGCCCACCACCGTCACCACCCGACCGGGCCCGTTAGCTCCCGGCCATGTTTACCGTGCCGGCTTTTATCTCACCGTGGGCGAGCTCTCATCGTCGGACCCCTCCGACCTTATGACCTCGCGTGCCCCCGCGGGCGATTATGCGCCCGGCGAAGGCATTGAAAACTATATTGACCTCGATAATCTCAACCTCAGGGTTTTCCTATTTACAACCGCCAACGAATTCCTTGCGGAGCTCACCGACCTTAACGTGCTCCCCGTTCAGGACTATTACAGCAGTAAACTCTACTTCATCGACGGCTCCACGAAGGCCGACATCTCGTCCGGCAAATTCAAAATCATGGTGGTTGCCAACTGGCCCGACTATCCGGAATCGGACACGCCCGATATGGACAGTTTCTTCCGCGTTACGTTTGACTTCGACGGCACTCATCCCTCGCGCGACATGCCGATACCGATGTATGGCATCAAAGAGATCAACCTGTCGAAAATCAGCCCCGACGAATCGGCCAACCTCGGCACCATTCACCTGATCCGCGCCCTGGCAAAGATTGAAGTGATTTTAGACGTTTCCGACCCGGGCTGGACCCTTTCGGAGCTGCAGCTGACCCACTACAACACCTCGGGCTTCTGCGCCCCCGCCGTAAGGAGTCAGAACGACTACGTTAAAGACAGCTGGGACCGCGACTACGTAGGCCGCCCGTTCATTCCCGCGACCACAAGCCGCGCCGAAAACATCAGCTTTGTCGATGCCGGCAACGGCCACTATGTTCTCTACGTGCCCGAATACAGCAACACCACTCCGCTTCAGCCCACGGCCCGGATTCACGCCAAGGTTAGCTACGGCGGCATGGAATGGGCCGAACACCTGATTGATATCAAAAACGGTTCCGAGCCGACCGACCTGATGCGCAACCTCTGGTATAAGGTAACCATAAAGAAAGCAGAAGAAAAATCGGAACTCGACTTCACGGTTGACGTTATTCCCTACGCAATCTGTGACCTTGAACCCACTTTCGGACTATCATAAACCAATCTGAAATGAAACGACTTCACCTCCTCATAAAAAATACGACATTATGGCTGCTGGCAGCAGTGGCCGTAATGGCCTCATCGTGTGTTGACCGTTTGATGTTCGATGACGACGACATTCCCGAAGGCGTCAGCACCATTAACGTTTCCGTAGGCTTCGCAGCCTTTACTTCGGCGCTCGACTCGCGCGCTTCGGGCACTGCCATTAAGAACATCAACTCGCTCTGGGTGGTGATTTACCGCCCCGACGGCTCCTTTGTTGAAAAACGCGAAGTAACCGGCTTCAACACCGAAAGCGTGGAGCCCAACCTCCGCCCCGACGGCCAGCCGAGCAGCGAGCAGCTCACCGGCCACGT
>CAZKPP010000084.1:0-7816 GCA_964554665.1 uncultured Bacteroides sp. | reverse complement strand
GGCGCACGTGGCGTAATGGTAGCCGCGCCAGACTTAGGATCTGGTGTCGAAAGACGTGGGGGTTCGAGTCCCCCCGTGCGCACCCAACGTACTTACAATCAACAACTAACCCCTGTTACATCACTCATGAACACCCAGCTTCCACCTTTCAAGGTGTTTTCAGGTACCAAGTCGCGCTATATGGCCGAAGAAATCTGCAAAGACCTCGGCGTGCCCCTTGGCCAGATGAACATTCAGCATTTTGCCGACGGCGAATTTGAAGTTTCGTTTGAAGAATCAATTCGCGGCTGCGAGGTTTACCTGGTTCAATCAACTTTTCCGAACACCGACAACCTGATGGAGCTGCTCCTGATGATTGATGCCGCCAAGCGTGCTTCGGCCCGCAGCGTGGTTGCAGTGATTCCCTATTTCGGCTGGGCCCGCCAGGACCGCAAAGACAAACCGCGTGTTTCTATCGCCGCCAAACTGGTTGCCGACCTGCTGAGTGCTGCCGGTGTTACCCGCGTTATCACCATGGACCTTCACGCCGACCAGATTCAGGGCTTCTTTGATGTTCCGGTCGACCACCTGTATGCTTCGTCGGTATTCGTTCCTTATATCGAAAGCCTTAAGCTCAAGGATCTGGTTATTGCTTCGCCCGACGTTGGCGGTGCAAAACGCGCTAATTCCTATGCAAAGTATTTCAACGTTCCGCTGATTCTCTGCCACAAGCAGCGCGCCAAGGCCAACGTTGTTGAAAAAATGACCGTTATTGGCGACGTTCAGGATAAGAACGTAATTATTATCGACGATATGGTCGACACCGCAGGCACCATGACCAAGGCTGCAGACCTGATGAAGGAAAATGGCGCCAAGAGCGTGCGCGCACTCTGCTCTCACGCAATCATGAGCGACCCTGCCAGCGAACGCGTTGACAAGTGCGCTCTGACCGAGCTGATGTTTACCAACTCGATTCCTTTCACCAAGGATTGCAAAAAGGCTACTATTTTGAGCGTTGCACATCTGTTTGCCGACACCATTCGCCGCGTGCACAACAACGAGTCGATTTCCAGCCAGTACGTAATTTAATGAAATCGCGCTCCCGAAAGGATGATGCTGCGGCACGCATATTGCGCGCCAAGGGCAATCCGCAGGAGCTTGATAAGATATTGCAAGAAGAATGTCGCCGCCGAGCTTCCAAAAAGCTCGCGGCGACTTTGTTATCCGCTCCGGAGTTCAGGTTTCCTACGTCGCTGAGCGCCGAGCAGGCTTCGGCCGACGAGGTCGCCGAGTTCCATGCCTCGCTCATCCCTGCCGGCAAGCGGGTTGTTGACCTCACCGCAGGCCTTGGAATAGATGCCTTTCATCTCGCCGCAAAGTCGGCCGAGGTAACCGCCATTGAGATAGACCCGACGGTTGCCGAGGCTATTAAGCATAATGCCGAGGTCTTGGGGCTGAAGAATGTAAAGGTGGAAAATGCCGACTGCAGCCAATGGCTTGCGGAGCAGACCCACGCCGGCTACGACATCGCCTTTATTGACCCGGCTCGAAGGGGAGCTGACGGCTCGCGTCTGTATTCGCTGAAGCAATGTGCCCCTGATGTGGTTGAGTTACTTCCGCTTATTGCCAATGTGGCCAGGTGTTTACTCATTAAAGCTTCACCGATGCTTGATATTTCACAGAGCATTGCTGAACTCTCGTGCGTTACCGATGTATACGCCGTAGGCACCCGGTCCGAGTGTAAGGAACTCCTCTTTGACATCACTTTCGGCAGCAATCAGACGCCGAGAATCCATGCGGTTACCGTAGGCTTGGAAGCCGGGCCTGTCGTCGTTACTAAATCAGACGCCAACAAAGATTTTGCCACCGGTATTGAGCCCGGCGATACTATTGGCGAGCCATGGCCCGCAGTTATGAAAATTCAGCCCAAAGGGTCGATTGAAGGGGAGCAATTGCATCCGTCAACTTTCCTTTTCAAGAATCCCCGAAAGAGTTTTCCCGGCAATGTATATCAGGTTGTTAGGGTTGAACCTTTCTCGTCGTCAAATCTGCGGCGTTTGGCAAAGGAGGGGATTGAGGCATCGGTAGCTGCAAGGAATTTTCCGCTCAGCGCCGACGACCTCCGCAGGCGCCTCAAGGCCCGCGAAAGCGCAGATATGCGCCTAATGGCCACTACGTTAACATCGGGAGAGCAAATTCTGATTTTTTTGCGCGCAAATCACGAAAAAAATTCGTAAATTTGCACTATGATTAATCCTAAGCTAATACTGATATTTTTTATCGGCTGCCTGGCTCTGGCATGGGCGTGTAAGCCCGCCGCATCGCCCGACAAAGCAGCGGCCGCAATTTCCGAAGCCCTTGAAGATAACAATCTTGACGCTGCGCGTAAGCGTGCCGATGATTTTTTCTCTTCGGGCGTCAAGCTCGACACAGTAGGCATTCCGCGACTCTGCATGCTCTCCGTAACATTGACGCGATTGAGCGAAAGCGGCGATCATGGCAATGATTATGCCGCACATGCGCTGCAATGTTATCGTGTTGCCATGCGCAGAGATTCGGTAGCCTCCATGGAATTTTACACCAACCTCGATGGTGATGACTTCAAATACGCCAATCTGCTGCAGCAGTTGGCCGGACGCGTTGATGCACGCGATTCGGGCATAGTTGCCGAAGATGAAACTGATGATTTGCCCATAATTCATTCCGACAATGAGTAATACGAATAAGGACTGGCAGAATGCTCTGCAAGGTCTTTTAGACGAAGGGAACCTGCCGCAAGGTTCAAGCCCCGAACCTGAAGCCGACGATAAGACCCCGAAGCAGGCCGGAAAGCTCGTAATCAGCTTTGAGCGCAAGGGTAGGGCCGGCAAGTCGGCAACGATTGTGAGCGGTTTTACGTTGCCGAACGAAGAGGTGGAAAGAATTGCCTCCACCTTGAAGTCGAAGCTCGGCACCGGCGGCTCGGCGCGTGGCGGCGAAATTTTGATTCAGGGCGACCGCCGCGAGGATGTACGCAACCTATTGAAGCAAATGGGCTATAAGGCATGAACCCTGACGGCAAGCTTCTGGTTTATCGTGCGTCGGCAGGTTCGGGTAAAACTTACCAGCTTGCTTTAACTTACATAACCTTGCTGTTGGGTTATACCGACGAAAACGGCAAGTACCACCTTATACACGCCGATGATCCGCGACGCCACCGCGAGATTCTTGCCATAACCTTCACAAACAAGGCTACCGCCGAGATGCGTCGCCGCATCATCAAGGAGCTTGCCATCTTGGCAACGCCGACCGCCGAAAGCGCATATCTTTCGACCTTTCGCCGCCTGCTTGGGCATTCCGTAGACGATAGCTCAGCCGACACGGAGATTCATTTGGCGGCACAACGCGCCCTCGATTCAATGCTGTTTGACCTCGGCGAGATTCAAATCAGCACTATCGACGCATTCTTTCAGCGTGTACTCCGTTCGTTTGCATACGAAGCCGACCTTGCGGGCAACTATGAACTATCGCTTGAAGATCAGCTTATGACGCAGCAGGCTATCAACGATTTGCTGGCTATTGCCTGTGGCTATCGTTCGACCATTAAGCCGAAAAATATCAACAAGCGGGTGTTGATTCAGCGGTTGTCACAACTGATAACGAGCCAGATTGACAAAGGCGACGAATATAAGATTTTCAACTCCGAGAGCTCGCTGCGTACCGGACTGGTTGACTTTGTCAAGGCGCTGTCGGGCGAGGACTACCAGCTAAAGCGTGAGGATATAGAGGGCTTTTTGCTCGTGCCCGATGCAATAGAGAATTTTGAAAAGGCGCTGACTGCAAAGGCTGATCAGCTCGAAGGGCAATTGAAAACGCAGATGTGCGAGCTGCAGACACGCACCGTCAGTGACTTCTTTTCGCGTTTTTTTAACGGCGCACTCAACCGCTTTCAGCAATCAGGCATTAAGGAACTTACCGAAACAAACTTCTGTTATTTTCTGCCCGGTAATCAGAAGCAATCTACCGTTATAACCGCCGCTGGCAAAAAGAAATTCCCGGCAGAAACAGAGCTGTTTTTCCGCGATTTGGAGGCGCTGGGAGGGCCATTTATGGAGTTGTGCACAATCCGCACAATTCTGAACAACATCAAGTACTTCGGGCTGTTTCATGACGTGCTGAAGGTGCAACAGGCATTGAAAGTGCATTTGAACACCGTAATGTTGTCGGACACCAACACGCTGCTCAACAAGATTATAGGCGATAGCGATACTCCGTTCATATACGAGCGCATCGGGCGGCAGTTGCATCACTTCCTGATCGATGAGTTTCAGGACACCTCGCGCATGCAGTGGCAGAACCTCAGGCCGCTTCTTAACGAGAGTCTGGCGTCCGACAACGAGAACCTTATTATCGGCGACGTTAAGCAATGTATATATCGTTTCCGAAACTCCGACCCGCAGCTGCTGGCCCGCGATCTGGAGATGACTCCGGGAATCAGCAACAGCTTCAATGCAAAGTCGCTCGACTTTAACTGGCGCAGTTCGAAAACCATTGTTGACTTCAATAACCGTCTTTTCAACGGGGTGGGGGCGCATGTTGCCCGGCTGGTAGATGATGACAAGGCGGACGCCTATCGCACCGTTGAGCAAACCGCAGCCCGCAAGAACCTTACGGGTTATGTTAACGTGGCGTTAAGTCGCGGCGACAGCGTTGCCAACGACCCCATAGCCAGAATGTTGCAGCATATTGCACGGCAACTTGCGTCGGGCTATCGTCCCGGCGACATAACGGTTCTTGTTTCCACCAACTCCGAGGGGAAAAACATTGTTGCGCAACTGCTTGATGCCGTCAGCGCCGGGCTGTTGCCGGCTGACACTCAGGTGCTGTCCGACGAAGCACTTCTCGTAAGTTCCGCAAAGTCGGTGCGCTGGATCGTCAGTCAGCTCAATCAGATGCTCGTAATCCCTGAAAAACAGGAGGTTAAGCCCGGTAAGCTGCCTATGGTTACCGATTTTGACCTTGACTACATTAACGAGCGTATTTCGCTTCACAGCCTCAACAATCTGATTGAAGACCCGGTAGAGCAGGCGATTGAAGACTTCAACACGCTGCACAGTCAGGGCGAAACCGCATACGAGTTCAACCAAAAGGCGCGCAAGGAGCGTGCAGGCGGACAATCTATGTTTGAGATTGTGCAGGGCCTGATTGCCACATTGCCGGTTGAAGATTGGAGGTCGACCGAAGCACTTTACTTGAATGCGTTTCAAGATTTGGTGCTCGACTATTGCCGCGGACGTGCGCCTTCGTTGAGTGGCTTTGTGGCGCTTTGGAACGACAAACTCGCCGATACGGCCGCAGTAGGGCTGACCGAGGGCGTGAATGCCATACGAGTTATGACCATTCACAAATCCAAAGGCCTGGAATTCAAATGCGTTCACCTGCCGTTTATCGAAGGGCCGCTTGATGAAGAAAAAACTACCCGGTGGTATGAGATAGGTGAGTTTCTCGATTCGCTCAACCTCGGAGTTGATACGCCGCGCTACTTTCCGCTGAATGCCCAGAGGCGCAACACCGGTGCCATGCCGATAGAAGCAACGGCTTTTTATAACGAAATCAAGCGTTATAAGGATGATCAGACTATCGACCGGCTGAATGCGTTGTACGTTGCCTTTACCCGTGCCGAACGCGAACTGATAGTCACCATCAACAGCCGCTCTAAAGAGCCCGGCGAACTGACTGCAGCCGGGTTGCTGTGGCCCGAGGTCATTGCAATTCAGGCTCCTGAAGATAATGAAACGCCTGTGGTTGAAATCGGCCGGCCGACGCAACCTCAGCAAGAAGATACCACGGAATCAGATGACTCGCTGATTAAAATCAGTTCCTACGTTACCAGAAAACGAAAAAACATGTGGGCCAACACCAAGGCCGCCAATTTGTCCGACTCCGGAGAACCAATTTAGTCAAAATTTTAATAAACAACAATTTCATAAACCAAAATCAATCATCACGCAATGGAGATTCATCCTCTATTCTGGCTCGTTCCCGCAGCCTCGATTTTAGCTCTCCTGTTCGCGCTTTTCTTCTATCGTCAGATGAAGAAAGAAAGCGAAGGGACACCGCTAATGGCGAAAATCGCCTCACATGTGCGCCAAGGTGCCATGTCGTATCTTAAACAGCAGTACAAAATCGTTACCATCGTTTTTGCCTGCCTCGTAATTATCTTTGCCATTATGGCCTACGGCTTCGGTCTTCAGAACCCCTGGGTTCCGGTAGCCTTCCTGACCGGTGGCTTCTTTAGCGGCCTCAGCGGCTTCCTTGGCATGAAGACCGCCACATACGCTTCGGCCCGCACTGCAAACGCTGCCCGCCAGTCGCTTAACGACGGTTTGCGCGTTGCTTTTCGCTCGGGCGCCGTTATGGGTCTGGTGGTAGTAGGTCTGGGCCTGCTCGACATTTCATTCTGGTATCTGCTGCTCGAATGGTTCGTTGACGAACCGGGTACTCACAAGCTAACCATGATCACCACCACCATGCTTACCTTCGGCATGGGCGCATCCACCCAGGCCCTGTTTGCCCGCGTTGGTGGCGGTATCTATACCAAGGCAGCCGACGTTGGCGCAGACCTTGTAGGTAAAGTTGAAGCCGGCATTCCCGAAGATGACCCCCGCAACCCCGCCACCATTGCCGATAACGTAGGCGATAATGTTGGCGACGTTGCCGGCATGGGTGCCGACCTCTATGAGAGCTATTGCGGCTCAATTCTGGCAACCGCCGCCCTTGGCGCTGCTGCCGCTGCCGGTGGCACTGCCTCGTTGGGTGAAGCCGGTGCTGTTGCCCTGCAGGTTAAGTCAGTTATGGCTCCGATGCTCATTGCAGCCGTAGGCATTATCCTGTCGATTATCGGTATCTTTACCGTCCGCACCAAAGAAAACGCAACGATCAAGCAACTGCTTGGTTCGCTGAGCGTAGGCACAAATGTCAGCTCGATACTGATTGTAGGTGCTACTTTCCTGATTATGTGGGCTCTGGACATGCCCAACTGGATTAACATCTCGCTGGCAGTTGTTGTCGGCCTTATTGTTGGCATTGTAATCGGTCGCGCTACCGAATATTACACCTCGCAGAGCTATGCTCCTACCAAACATCTTGCAGAGAGCGGTCAAACCGGTCCGGCAACCGTAATTATCTCCGGTGTTGGCCTCGGCATGATTTCGACTGCTGTTCCTGTTATTGCAGTTGTTGTCGGCATTATCCTGAGCTATTGGCTCGCATCGGGTTTCGACCTGTCGAATATCTCGTGGGGCCTTTATGGCATCGGCATCGCTGCTGTCGGTATGCTCTCAACACTCGGTATTACGCTTGCAACCGACGCCTACGGCCCGATTGCCGATAATGCCGGCGGCAACGCTGAAATGAGCGGCCTGGGTGAAGACGTGCGCAAGCGCACCGACGCCCTCGACTCTCTCGGCAACACAACCGCCGCCACCGGTAAAGGCTTCGCCATCGGTTCAGCAGCTTTGACCGGCCTGGCCCTTTTGGCATCGTATATCGAAGAAATTCGCATCGGCCTTCACCGCATAGGTCAGGAATTTATTCAGATTGGCACATCTATTGACCAGGAAGCTATCAACATTCCGCTGGAAACCGCCACTTTCCGCGACTTCATGGTTGCCTACGACGTAACCCTGATGAACCCGCTGGTTCTGTCGGGCATGTTTATCGGTGCCATGATGGCGTTTGTATTCTGCGGCCTTACAATGAATGCCGTAGGTCGTGCTGCATCGCACATGGTTGAAGAAGTACGCCGCCAGTTCCGCACCATCAAGGGCATCCTCACCGGCGAAGCCGAACCCGACTA
>CAZKPP010000083.1:0-7872 GCA_964554665.1 uncultured Bacteroides sp. | reverse complement strand
CCCTGTTCAAACAGGCGGTTTACGCGGTTATAGCTCTTTTCGGCCACTTCAACCCCGGCCTTGGCTTTTTGCCAGAGCTGGAAGGCGCCTTCAATCTGCTCGCTGCGTGCGCCGGCTTGGGCCTTGTGTTCAATGGCTTCGGCGGCACGGCGCGCGGCATTGGCCTGGGCGAGTTTTGCTTCAACGTCGGGAGCCTCAAGAATCACCAGGGTGTCGCCGGCGCAAACGGTGTCGCCCTCTTCAACCCTGATTTCCAATACTCGGCCCGGAACTTTGCTCGACACGCGATAGGTGGCGGTTTCAACCTGGCCCTGAATGAGTTCGGGCAGCTGCTTCATGCGCAAGCCGGCAATGATGACTACGATAATGACTATGACAACAATCGCTGCGGCAATCAGTACGAGCGAAAAATTCGTCTTTTTACGCTGGTTCATATCTTCGGTTCTTAAAAAATTTATTATCAGGTTTATTTAATGAGGCCCAGGGCGCTCTGCAGGTGAACGTGGGCGAGTTTGAGGTCAATCTGGGCGGCAATCAGCTCCGAGCGGGCGCTGAGCCATGCGGTTTGCGCTTCGTTTACGTTGATTACCGGAATTACGCCTTCATTCATGCCCAGGGTTGCCATGCGCAGGTTTTCGTCGGCCACGGCGCGGGCGCTCTTGCAGGCGGTCAGGCGGCTGAGCGATTCTTCAACAGTGTTGCGGCTCTGGGCAATCTGGAGCTGAATTTTTTCGGTTGCTTCGTCGAGCTTCAGGCGGGCAACCTGCGTGTTCGCGCGTGCGGCTTTAACCTTATAGATTCTGTCGCCCCAGGTGAGAATAGGAATTTTCAGCACTACGCCAACATTCCATAGCCCGGTGAATTTGTTTTCAAAGCCGTTGAAAAGCCCCGGAGACAGCCAGGAATATCCGCCGGTGAGGGCCACTGTGGGCATCGTTTCCGACAGGGCCAGGCGTTCCTTCTGGTGGTAGACCTCGGCAGCGCGGTCGAGGGCACGCAGTTCGGGTCGGTTTTGGCGCCAAGAATCGTCGGCGGCGTATGTTTCAATGTCGGCGGTAATATTATCGAGATTATTTTCGTCGGCCAAGGTCAGCTGCGTGGTTTCCTCCAGACCAATGAGCTGGCAAAGAAGCATTTTGAGCAGGCTCAGGCCGTTGTTGACCTGAATAACCGCAACCTCTGCCTGGTTGGCTTTGATTTTCACACTAAGGCCGTCGGCGCGGGTGGCAACGCCCTCCTTAATCATGGCGTCAACGTTGGCGTCGAGTTCGTTGATAAGCTTCAGGTAGCTCTCGGCCAGCTCCTTTTTTGCGGTCAGGGCAACGATTTGCCAATAGGTTTCGTCAACCTCAACCAGAGCCTGGCGTCGGGCCATTTCAACTTTGTCGTCTGCGGCCTGCTCGGCAAGGCGTGCAATCTTATTGTAGGCAACGATTTTGCCGCCCATATAGATTGGCTGCGTAAGCTGCAGGGTCAGCGCCGCTGCATTGCGGGTGTCGGTTCGGAAGGCATCAACAATATGTTGGCCTATGCCGTTCAGTCCGCTCTGGAGACTCTGAACGGCCGCGCCTACAGGGCCCTGAATATGTTGAAGCAGCGGGGCCAGCTGCGGGTTGGCGGCTATTGCGGCCCCGATTTGCTGGGCCGAAGTGGCAACGCCGTCGCCCATGTGGGTCAGCGAGTGCTTCTGGTCATCGTCGAGCAGCGAAATCTCTCGCGAGGTGTACATATAGCCCCCGGTGGCTGACACCTTGGGCAGATAGTTAGTAAAAGCCGATTTGCGCTGATAATAAGCGGCTTGCTTTTCAGCCGAGGCCATGCGTATCGCCTTGTTGTTATCAAGGGCCATTTGCCTGCATTGGTCAAGGGTCAGCACATCGGCTTGCGCGGAAGCCGCCATCAGCATTCCGGCTATAAGTGTGATGAATGTTTTCCTCATAGGTTTTCGTTTTAGCCCTGCAAAGTTAGCAATATTCCCCCACATACACTTTGCCGATTGGAGTGTTTTTTGGTCAAAAGAGAAGTTTTTGCAAGTGTTAACAAAGTTTAACAAATGGGGGGGGGGTATTTGTGAAAAAATGTTTAACTTTGCACGGAATTATAAACCTAATATTCATGTACATGCGTGCTTTGACCGAACGGATTTTTGATGTTATAACGTTTATAACGGTGTTTGTCGCATTTTCGGCAAGCGCTCAGAAAACCGTGTCGCTAAACGGCAAATACAGCTATGTTTTGGGCGACAACGACAACGTTACCATACGCGAGGCTAAAATCAAGTGCGTGGAGCTGGCCAAGGCCGAGGCGCTGAAAACGGCCTTCGGAACTATTGTTTCCTCGGACTTTATCAACTCCGACCGGGTTGTTAACGATGAGTTCAGTTCCTATTACCTGTCGGAAACCTCAACATCGGTCAAAGGCGAATGGCTCGGCGATGAGCGCGACCCCGAAATCAAAATGGAGATTATCGACGGCGACCTGGTGTTCAGTGCCGAAGTCTGGGGTAAAGCCCGCGAGATAACCCGCGCTACAACCGACTTGAAATGGCAGGTAAAAAAGGATGTAGGCGGCCAGAAGCTTGAGGCCGATGCATTTAATAGCGGCGAACGCTTTTTTGTAAGTTTCCGATCGCCTGCCGACGGCTATGTTGCTATCTACCTCATTACAGGCGATAGCGAAACCGCCTGTTTATTGCCTTACCGCAAGGACCTTACAGGACGCTTTCAAGTTAAGGGAGGCAAGGAATACCTGTTTTTCGACAAAACACAAGACCCCGCCGCCTCTTATTATAAGCTGAGCACCACCGAACCCCAGGAATATAACCAGCTCGTTATCATCTACTCTCCCAATCCCTTTACGAAATGCATGGACATTGGCCGCGACTCGCGTCACCCCAACGCCCTCGACTCAAAGGATTTTGCAAAATGGCTGATTAAGAGCCAGCGGGCCGACAATGATATGGTTGTTCATCGCAAATGGGTAACTATCAGAGGAGTAAATGAATAAATAATCATATAATAACCAATCAATCTAAGTATAAAAATGAAACGTAAGATTATCAATTGTCTGGCCTTGGCAGTCTCTTTTGTAGCGGCAGCCCAAGAACCGGACTACACAGAGGTGGTCGGCATTATCGATGAGGCCGAGGATACAACCCAAGTCACCTCTATCGCCGACATTATCGCCACGCAGGAAATTATCACTTCGCGCAACACCAACGTGGCCCACTTTAATAATGTGTGGCGCCGTAAGTCGTATTTCAACCTGTCGTATAACAAGCATGTGTCGCTCGACGGGAAAGATATTGAACTGGGCTACATGGGCTATAATAATGGCGTGGCTCCCAAGTTCGAGGGCGACTGGGGCGCGTCGATAATGTTGGGCCATAGCTATAACCTGCATAAAAAGCCTATTGCCAACGTTGTGCAGTTTAACCTTGACTATACGTATATTGACCTGAATATCAACCACTATAAGGCCGAGGATGCCGACAAACTCTATAACAGCGCAAACTCATGGCAGTACGAACACGACAAAGAAAAGTCGGAATGCCTCTATACTCCCTGGTGTCTGCAAAAGTATGAAATGAATTTCGGCATGTCAATCGGTCCGTCGATAACGGTTGCTCCGTTTACCTACGTTAACGTGCCGCAGCTCCACTTTTTCAAAATCAATGTTTATTACCACATCGGCTATCACGTTTCGATGCTCTGGATGATAAACGATGAAGACAAGGATGCCAATCCCACCACCACATATCCCAGCTACGACCAAAACGACCTGCTCCCCGCATATCAGAACTATAACAAAATGAACGAATCGCTGAAAATGGAATTTGGCCACGGCCTGATTTCGAGTTTCGGCTTCAGCGTTTCCTGGAAGTCGATCGGCATTGGCTATGAGGTAAGAAAAGCCAAACTGAACTATAAATCGCTCAACCAGGTAATTTTCGGCGGTGAGCAAAATAAGTTCAATGCCGCTACCAGCCGAGTATATTTGACCATAAGATATTAAAAAGACAGTATAAACCTAACTTAACATATCATAATCATGAAACGACATATAATTGTTTTGTCACTCTTTGTGCTCTCGGCCGTGGGCGCAATGGCGCAATCAGCGTATAACACCATCGACGGCACGTGTGGCGACGACTGCAAATGGTCGTTCGATGGCTATACCTTAACCATATCCAACGTAAATAAAAAGGGCTTGGACGTTGAAATTGCCGACTATAACACCAGCAATAAAATCGCTCCGTGGGTAAAAAAGAAACTCGACGTTAAGCGCGTGGATATTGAAAACGGCATTACCCGCATCGGCTCTTGTGCGTTTGCCAATATGCCGAACCTGCAGGAAGTAATTTTCAGCGGCAACGACGTTACGAGCATCGGCTGGGGCGCATTTCTCAATTGCGGCCATCTGCGCACGATTTCGCTGCCGGTGAGCGTAAAGAACATCGAAACCATCGCTTTTGCAAACTGTGATGCGCTCGCTTCTATCAAATTGCCCGATCAGTGTCGCGTCGGCGACCAGGCCTACGTTTCGTGCGACAACATCAAGAGCATTGAGCTGACCCCCACCTCTATCCTGGGCCATTACGTATTCGCCGGTGAAACAACTGTCGACGGCAAGCTGCGCCATACGCTCTACGACGGCGAAGTGCGTCGCGTTCCCGCCTATATCAACCCGCAGAACTGCCACGAATATGGCCTGTCGAAAGAAGCCGTGGAGCGCGTCACTGCCAACCGCGTTGCCGATGTTGACTATGACTACATTACTTCCGAAGTCGATTCTATTATTCCCGTAGGCGCCTGGCTGCGTAACCACACTTACGCACTGATTATCGGCAACCAGAACTATCGTTTTGTTTCCGATGTACCTTACGCCATTCACGATGCCCGCGTGTTTTCGGAATACTGCAAAAAAACGCTCGGCATTCCGGCTGAAAACATTCATGTTGCTGAAGACGCAACCAAGCAGATGATTCTCGAAGAGGAACTGCAAGACTGGATCAGCCAGATTCCCGACCCCGAAACCAAGAACCTGATTGTTTATTATGCCGGCCACGGTGTGCCCGACGTAAAGAACCAAAACAAGGCATATCTGCTCCCCACCGACGTGCGCGGCACCAACCCGCAGCGCGGCATTGCCCTCGACGAGTTCTACGATAAGCTCGGCGATTTGGCCTTCAATCAGACCACGGTGTTCCTCGACGCATGTTTCAGCGGCGTGAACCGCGAGAATGAAGGTGTTACCGAAGGTTTGCGCGGAGTTGAAATCGATGCCGAAGAGGCCTCGCTCGGCGGCGGCAAGGTAATCGTATTCTCGGCTGCCCAGGGCAACGAAACCGCCCAGGGCTATCCCGAAGAGGGCCACGGCCTGTTTACCTACTATCTGCTCAAGGAACTGCGCGATTCCTACGGCGACCTCTCGCTCGGAACGCTGTCTGACAATATCCAAAACAACGTCAAGCAGACCGCCAAGCAGCTGAAAATGAGAAAAAATCAAACTCCCTCGACCAACGCATCGGATGTTGTTGCCGCCTACTGGCGCAGCCTGCGCATGTAATACTCCAAGTGTATATTCAATAATCAATCATTAACCAAAAACTTTTAACAGTTATGAAGAAAATGCTCGTAATGCTCATGACATTCTGTCTGAGCTTAGGCGCAGCCAACGCTGCCGAACTCTCCAAGGCACAGGTTAAGGCCATGAACAAGGAAATGAAGGCCAAAATCAAAGAGTATAAAAAAGAGAACTGGAAGATTTTCGGCTCTACCCGCACTCTGGAAGGCGCCCTGACCGACCATTATACCAAACTCATCAGCCAAGGCGACGAAGCTGCCGAATATGTTGGCACCGCATCGCGCTTCAAATCCAAGAACGTTGGCCACCAGCAGGCACTCAATAACGGCATCAACAGCTATGCCCAGCAGGCCGGCTCAACGCTTAAGGGTCGCCTGGTTGCCGACATGCGCGCCAACGGCTCGGCCGACGACGTTGAAAGCCCCGAATTCGACAACTTCTATGCCGCCTACGAGCGTTTGGTCGAAAAAGAAATCCGCAACGAAATGCGCGAAAGCTTCTCGATTATCCGCGATCTGGGCAACGGCGAATTTGAAATGCAGACTTTCTTTATTGTTGACGAAAACACCGCCAGCAAAGCCCGCATCCGCGCTATGGAAAACGCCGAAAAGGAGAGCGAGGCCGCTCAGCGCCACGCAACCAAAATCGTTGACTTTGTGCGCCAAGGTTTCGACAAATAATTCTAATACTTAAACATGACACGAAAGATTCTCACCCTGTTGTTTGTTGTTGCATCGGCCGGCCCTCTGCTTGCCGACGATGATTTCAATCCCGTAAAGTCGTTTGCCAACTTCCGCAGCAACGTGCTTCAAGATTATTCTTCTTTCAGAGACGGTATTCTTAAAGACTATGATAAGTTTCTTGAACAAGCCTGGATTGAATACGACAAACATAGGGGTGAGGATCGTTATTCCGTGCCCAAGCCATCGAAAATGCCTGCCGTGGCCGATAATTTCGTTGCCGGCTCGATAGGCTATCTGTCTACTCCCGACCCTCAGCCCGAAGCTGCCCCGGAGCCGCCGACCGAAGAGGCTGCCGTAGAGTTTCCGGTGCTGGAATCGCCCGTTAAATTTGAAATCGACTTTTTTGGCATTCCGGTAGAAATCGCCGATACGGAACTTGATTGTGCCTCGCGCCTGGCCGGCCCCAAGGAATACGGCAAATTCTGGCGCTCGCTGACTCGCGGCGAAAAAGTTTACGGCTTGATTGGCGAGCTGCAGCGCACGGCTGCCGACTTGCAGCTCAACGATTATCTGACCTACGAGTTGATTTCAAAGTACGTTAATCAGCGCTATCCCGACGCGCACTCGTCTGCGCAGACTGCCCTTGCTCACTTTATTCTCGCCAACATGGGCTTTGATGCCCGCGTTGCTGCTACCGACGATGGCGAGGGGCTGTTGCTCCTGCCCTTCGATCGCATGGTCTACGCGCGCCCTTATCTGACTATCGACGGCAGCCGCTATTATGTTTTTTGCAGCAACGGCTCGTATCCTCAGGCCAACTCCCGCATTGTCACCTATCCCTTGCCCGGAGGCTCGGCGGCCGGTGCATCAATCGGACTGACGCTTACGCCGCTCAATATTCCCGTTAAGAACAAAACGTTTAATATTGCCTATGGCGGCCTGGAGTTGACAGGTGAGATTAACGAAAATATATTCCCCATAGTCTACCACTACCCGCAAATGGACATTGGCGAATATGCCAAAGTTAATTTGGACCCCGAGTTGCGCCGGCAGCTTGTCGGCCAGCTAAAAAATCAGTTATCGTCGAAGCCGCGTATCGAAGCCGTTAACGAGTTGCTGCAGTTCACCCAGTCGGCCTTCGATTATGCTACCGACGACGAAGCCCACGGCTTTGAAAAACCATATTTTTTGGAGGAAATACTGTTTTATCCGCAATGTGATTGCGAAGACCGGGTAATTTTCTACTCTTATATGCTCTGGAACGTGTTGAACGTCGAAAATCAGATGATTACGTTCCCGGGCCATGAAAGTGCTGCCGTTACGCTGCGCGAGCCGCTCACGGGCGATTCCTACCGATTCCGTGGTAGCACATTCTATATTTCCGACCCAACCTATATCGGCGCAGTAACCGGCCAGTGCATGCCCGACTTCCGCGCTGAAAAACCCAAACTCGAATACCACTACCGCAAATAACCAAACCGAAGCAATAATAAGGCGGCGGGAGGCTCCCAAGCCTCCCGCCGTCGGTGGGTTTCAGAGGGTAGGGGGAATTAGTCGGGGATGGGGTGGTATTGCACGAAGGCTTCCATGGCTTCGTATTCGG
>CAZKPP010000082.1:0-8029 GCA_964554665.1 uncultured Bacteroides sp. | reverse complement strand
TCGAACCGGTATTCATGCCCGTTTATCTGCGCCGCCGCAAGGTGAACCCCAACGACCGCGACGTGCACGTTGACTACGTCGACGAATCGGGCGACGCTTTCGAGGAATACATTGTTTATCACCCCAAATTCCTCGACTGGATGAAGGTCCGCGGCCTCGAACCGAGCAAAAAGATGACTGCCGACGAAATCGCCGCCCTGGTTGCCGAGTCGCCCTACGCCGGTGCAAGCGCCAACGAAATCGACTGGCTCGAAAAAGTCAATATGCAGGGCGCCGTGCAGAAATGGGTCGACCACTCCATATCGGTAACCATCAATCTGCCCTCCAACGTGTCCGAAGAAACCGTCAACGAACTCTACCTGCGCGCATGGAAAGCCGGCTGCAAAGGGTGCACGGTTTATCGCGACGGCTGCCGCTCCGGTGTGCTCAACGCCATCACCCCCGAAAAGAAAGAAGAAAAGAAAGCCGATGCCGCCGGCCCGCTGCTGCAAAAGCGCCCGGTGTCGCTCGAAGCCGACGTTGTGCGCTTCCAGAACAACAAAGAAAAATGGATTGCCTTCGTGGGCCTGGTCGACGGCCGCCCCTACGAAATCTTCACCGGTCTCAACGACGACGAAGACGGCCTCTTCCTCCCCAAGTCGGTTACCCGCGGCTGCATCATAAAAACCATCGACGAAGATGGCAACAAGCGCTACGACTTCCAGTTTGTCAACAAGCGCGGCCACAAAACCACCATCGAAGGGCTCTCCGACAAGTTCAACCCCGAATTCTGGAACTACGCCAAACTCATATCCGGCGTGTTGCGCTATCGCATGCCTATAGACCAGGTAATCAAGATGGTCGACGGCCTGCAGCTCAACTCCGAAAGCATCAACACCTGGAAAGCCGGCGTTGAACGCGCCCTGAAAAAATATGTAGCCAACGGCACTTCGGCCAGCGGTCACAAATGTCCGAACTGCGGCCAGGAAACGCTCGTTTACCAGGAAGGCTGTCTGGTCTGCACCTCTTGCGGCACAAGCAAATGCGGCTGATACGCGTACTCACACCCCGCCTGACCGACGACCGGCGCGTGGTTTGCTGCGGCTCCACACCCGAACTGGGCAACTGGAACCCCCAGCAGGGGCTGCCTATGCACCGCAACGGCATTCCGCTATGGACCGCCGAGGCCAACCTTCCCGACGGCGCCGAATATAAGTTCGTAATCCTCCGGGGCGACGAACCGCTCTGGGAAGAAGGCCCGAACCGCACCGCGTCCAACCCCGGCCCGCTGGAATTTCGCGGCCTGGAGCGCTGGCGCGCCGCCGGCGTGGCCGTGCCGGTGTTTTCGCTCCGCTCCGAAGCCGACTGCGGCTGTGGCGACTTTGAAGACATCAAGCTCCTGGTTGACTGGGCGGCATCTACCGGCCAGCAGCTGATTCAGATTCTGCCGGTCAACGACACCACCCTAACCCGCACCCGCTCCGACTCCTACCCCTACTCGGCAATCTCGTCGTTCGCCCTACATCCGCTCTATCTGCGGCCTCAGCTTTTGGGCGAACTCCCCACCGAAGCCGCCCGCCGGGAGTTTGAAAAGGAGCGCCAACGGCTCAACGCCGCCGAAGCCGTAGACTACCCCGCCGTAGTCGGCCTCAAGGAAGCGTATGCCCGCGCCATATTCAAGGTGAAAGGCGATGCCGACACCCGCACGCGCGAGTTTGCCGACTTCGTGGGCGCCAACGCCGAGTGGCTCCTCCCCTACTGCGCGTTCTCGGTTCTGCGCGACGCCAACCGCACCGAGCCCTACTCGCCCGGCCTTGTGGCCCACTTGGCTCTGGAAAATACCGACGGCAACTTCCTCTTCTACGCCTGGCTGCAATATCAGCTCCACCTGCAGCTGCTCGACGCCTGCACCTATGCCCGCTCGCGAGGCATAGCCATCAAAGGCGACATACCTATCGGCGTCAGCCCCCACAGCGTCGACGCCTGGCAGCATCCCGAGCTCTTTAACCTCGACAGCTCAGCCGGAGCCCCGCCCGACGCCTTTGCCGCCGACGGCCAGAACTGGGGCTTCCCCACCTACAACTGGGAGCGCATGGCTCTCGACAACTTCGGCTGGTGGCGCCGCCGCCTCGCCGCCATGGCGCAATATTTCGACGCCTACCGCATCGACCATATCCTCGGATTTTTCCGCATCTGGGAGATTCCCGCCGGCGTCAGCTCCGGGCTGCTCGGCCACTTCTCGCCGGCCCTGCCTCTGGCGCCCGACGACATGGCCCGCAACTTCGGCTTCCGCTTCGAGCCATGGATGGCACAGGCCCCGGCCGACTCGCCAACCGACCTGCTCTTTGTTGAAGACCCGCGCCGACCGGGCTATTATCATCCGCGCATCATGGGCTACGACGCCCCGATGTTCGCCCGGCTCACACCCGACGCACAGAGTGCCTACCGCCGCCTCCACGAAGACTTTTTCTATCACCGCCATAACGGCTTTTGGCGCGACTCGGCCCTGAAAAAGCTCCCGGCGCTGGTCAACGCAACCTCCATGCTCGCCTGCGCCGAAGACCTCGGCATGATTCCCGCCTGCGTGCCCGAAGTGCTCGACTCGCAGCGCATCCTCGCCCTCGAAGTGCAGCGCATGCCCAAGGAATTCGGCGTTCCGCTCGCCAACCCCGCCTCCTACGGCTGGATGAACGTAGCAACCACCTCAACCCACGACATGCCCCCGCTGCGCCTGTGGCTGCGACAGCAAAACGCCAAAGACACCCCCGAGGCGTGTCTGGAGTTCATCAACGCCCACGTTCAGTCGCCCGCAATGCTCACCGTGCTCCCCATCCAAGACTGGCTCGCCATATCGCGCGAGCTGCGCCGCCATAGCCCCACCGAGGAGCAAATCAACATTCCCGCCGACCCCAAACACTACTGGCGCTACCGCCTGCACATTCCGCTGGAAACCATTATCAACTCCGCCTCTTTCAGGAATTCCGTGGCTCGGTTAACCGCCCAACGCTAAGGCACAGAAAATTTTTTTGTTAAAAATTGAATTTCTTGCAAAAAAAATTTGCAATAACGGAAAATTTGCTTAAATTTGCGAGTGGTTAACACCATGAAGAATCATCTCCTTATACAAACTTAAAAATTCTAATAATTTACTAATCAATCAATTACACAACAACCATGAAGAAATTTACTCTTCTTGCAGTGGCCGCTATGTTTGCCGGTACCGCGTTCGCACAGACCGAACTCAACGGTATTAAGATTAGCGAAGGCAAAGATACCACTGCATTTAACTTCTACCGTATCAAAAACATGCGCGCCATGCGCCTTGACTACACCAGTGGTGTACTCATGAACCGCGACGGCGACACAGTAAGCACTGACCGCGGTGGTTTCTACATGTCTGAAACCCTGTCTGACGGTGAAACTCCCACCCCCAAAATCGCCGACACCCCCTACATGGGTCTGTCTAACATGGGCGGTAACTGGTGGCTCTCGTACGCCAGCGACGACGAAATCAAGAGCCCGCTGACCGAGTTCTGGTACTTCACCACCGACAAAAAATTCCCCGGCCAGCTGAAAATTAAGAACGCCGTTATCGATGGCTCTGTATCGACCATTGCCAAAAAAGCTAATGACTTTGCCGGCTACAACCGCTCCAACATGGACTTCAACAGCAAAAACAACTTCTACTATGTTCTTCCTGTTAAGCCCGCGTTTGCAGTTATGGACACCAAAGATCCCAACGTAAACTGGACCGACTCGATTCTGAAGCACCTCACCCCCGAAGAATTCGACATGGCTTTCGCTTTCTCGCTGAAAGACTCCATCTCTGACCAGAACGGCTACAAAGACCAGTGTCTCGACATGAACAACTACGTTAACGTAATGGTTCGTATTCCTCAGCTCGACGAAAACGGTGACACCGTAACCAACAACGGCAACCCCGTTTACTATCGCTATGGTTTCGCCGGCGTTGACCGCACTTGGTCGCCTGTAACCGTTACCAGCAACAAAAACCACTGGGAAAACAACGGTTCTATCTTCTTCGTAGAACCCGCTTCGACCGAAGACGCTCTTAAGGCTAAAGAAGAATACTCGAAGATCGTTGCTGAAGGCTTCCGCAAAGGTGCTATCGACAACGCTAAATATTGCTTCGCTAACACCGTTAACAGCATCGCAGGCTGGCTCAACGTTCCCGCTCTGTTCAGCGAAACCGCTATGGCTCAGCTGAAAACCATTCAGAAATATTGCGAAAGCTGGGATGGCGAAGGCGTTGACCTCGACGCAGTTCACGACCCCGACACCCGCGACGCTTATGTAGAAGCCGTTCAGAAAATGGCCGACGCCAAGCTCGTTGAAGCTGCTGCCCTCATTGGCAACGGTTGCAAAGTTCGCTTCCAGAACCAGCTCGCTCTCCGCGACCTCGACAAGTTCATCAACGAAGGCGACGCTATGCCCGAAGAATATCAGCTCGGCAACGCTTACCTCGCAGCCGGTGGTGACCCCACCTACAAATATGGTGGCGCCGTGTTCCACATGGGCGACGACGACAACTTTGAAGACGTTCACGGCACCGGCGTAGAACCCCGCCTTGAAGCTGACGAAGAATGCGAATGGGAACTCATCCCCGTGCCCGGCACCGTAACCTTCCTGCTCTACAACGCTGCTAACGACTGCTACATCCGCAAATATCACGACCTGTTTGACTACTGCGGTGGCGAAGACAACTTCGGCGTAGCTGAAGACGGCGTATCTGAAATCTCCTGGATGACCACCACCGAAAAAGACGACGCAGCTCCCTTCACCTTCATTGCTTGCCCCAACGAAGAAGGTCAGCCCCAGCCCTCTGACGAACAGCTCGAACTGATGATGGCTGCCGACCTCGACACCGGCGTAGAAAACAAAGTTCGTCTGCAGTCTAAATACACTCAGTACATTCAGGATCCCAACACCGGCAAATACTCAGCTACTGACTTTTCTCAGAACATCCACCGCGGTTCGCTCGGTTCTGAATACAAGTTCATCAACTGGGGTTACACCACCAACAACTGGTTCGCCGACACCAACGCCTTCCTGATCGAATCTATCGAAATGGGTGGCATCAACGAAATCGCTGCTGAAAAGGCTGTTAAAGCTACCGGCATCTATGACCTCCAGGGTCGTCGCGTAAGCAAAGCCGACAAGGGCGTTTACATCATCAATGGTGTTAAGACCGTAGTTCGCTAATCTCCACTTCAACCTCGAATATCCGGGAGGTGTGCCTAAAAAGGCGCACCTCCTCTTTTTTTGGCGTTTTCGTTTTGTTTTTCTCGGAATTTAGATTAAATTTGCACTTACAATAACCAAACCACAAAATAACCAAGTGTCCTTATGAAAAAGCATAACTTCTACGCCGGGCCCTCGATTCTCAGCGAATACACCATCAACAACACTATCGAGGCAATCAAAAATTTCGCCGGCATGGACCTCTCCTTGCTCGAAATATCTCATCGCTCCAAGCAGTTTACTGCAGTTATCAACGAAGCCTCAGCCCTGGTTAAGGAGCTTCTCGACGTTCCCGAAGGCTACTCGGTATTGTGGCTCGGCGGCGGCGCCTCGATGCAATTCTGCATGGTGCCCTACAACCTGCTGCGCACCAAAGCCGCCTATCTCGAAACCGGCGTATGGGCCGCCAACGCCATTAAGGAGGCACGCCTGTTTGGCGACGTTGACGTAGTTGCCAGCAGCCGCGACAAAAACTTCTGCTACGTTCCCTCAGACTTTGTGATTCCCGGCGACGTTGACTACTTCCACTTCACCACCAACAACACTATCTACGGCACCGAGCTGCGCCGCGACCCCGATTCGCCCGTGCCCCTGGTGGCCGACATGAGCTCCGACATTTTCTCGCGCCCGGTCGACGTGAGCAAATATGACCTCATCTATGCCGGCGCCCAGAAAAACATCGCTCCCGCCGGCGTTACCCTGGTAATCGTCAAGGACTCGGCAATTCAAAACGCCCCGCGCCCGATTCCCACCATGCTCAACTACAAAACCCACGTCGACAAGGAATCGATGTTCAACACCCCGCCGGTGCTCCCCATCTTCTCGGCCCTGCAGACCCTGCGTTACTATAAGGAACAGGGCGGCGTTAAGGCCCTCGAACTCATCGACATGGAAAAAGCCGGCCGCCTCTACGACGCCATCGATTCCTCGCGCATGTTCATGGGCACCGCCGAAGCCGAATCGCGCTCAATCATGAACGTTTGCTTCGTAATGGCCCCCGAATATAAGGACCTTGAACAGGAATTCATCGACTTCTGCTCGGCCCGCAACATTGTAGGCATCAAGGGCCACCGCTCGGTAGGCGGCTTCCGCGCCAGCCTCTACAACGCCCTGCCCATGGAGAGCGTTATGGCCCTGACCGACGCCATCAGCGAATTTGAACGCAAAAACTAACCTACCGACATGAAAGTTTTAGTTCTCACCGAAAAGCCCTTTGCCAAGGCCGCCGTCGACGGCATCAGGAGCACCCTCGAAGCCGCCGGCCACGAAATGATTCTGCTCGAAAAATACTCTCAGGCCGAAATGATGGCCGCCCTGCCCGCCGCCGACGCCCTGATTGTGCGCTCCGACAAAGTCACCCCCGAAGTCATCGCCGCCGCCCCGAACCTGAAAATAGTTGTTCGCGCCGGCGCCGGCTACGACAACGTAGACCTTGCGGCAGCCACCAAAGCAGGCATAGTTGTTGAAAACACCCCGGGCCAGAACTCCAACGCCGTTGCCGAGCTGGTGTTCGGCCTGCTCGTTATGGCCGTCAGAAACATGTTCACCCCTACGGCCGGCTCCGAGCTGCTCGGCAAAACCCTGGGCATTCAGGCCTTCGGTCAGGTGGGCCGCAACGTAGCGCGCATCGCGTCGGGCTTCGGTCTGGAAGTTAGCGCCCTCGACCCCTACTGCCCCGCCGAGGTGATTTCCGCCGCCGGAGTCACCCCCGTGAGCGACATCAAAGAGCTCTATAGCAAAAACAAGTTCGTGTCGATTCATATTCCGGCAACCCCCGAAACCAAAGGTTCGATAGGCTACGAGCTGATAACACTGATGCCCGAGGGAGGCGTGCTCATCAACACCGCCCGCAAGGAGGTAATCGACGAAGCCGGCCTGAAACAGGCCCTGGCCGAGCGCCCCGACCTGAAATATGTTGCCGACATAGCCCCCGACAACGCCGCCGAGCTGCTCGAAGCCTTCCCCGGCCGCGTATTCTTCACACCCAAAAAGATGGGCGCCCAAACCGCCGAGGCTAACATCAACGCCGGCATTGCCGCCGCCCGCCAGATTGTTGCATTTTTTGAAACCGGCGACCGCCGCTTCCAAGTTAACCGCTAACCAACCTTAAAACAACTACCATGAATATCGAAAAAATCCTTTCAGATCTGCAGGCCAAACACCCCGGTGAATCCGAATATCTCCAGGCCGTGCGCGAGGTTCTGCTCTCAGTAGCCGACGTCTACAATCAGCACCCCGAATTCGAAAAAGCAAAAATCATAGAACGCATGGTCGAGCCCGACCGCATTCTCACCTTCCGCGTAACCTGGGTCGACGACCACGGCGAAGTGCAGACCAACCTCGGCTACCGCGTGCAGTTCAACAAGGCCATCGGCCCGTATAAAGGGGGCATCCGCTTCCACGCATCGGTGAACCTGTCGATTCTCAAGTTCCTCGGCTTCGAGCAGACCTTTAAAAACGCCCTGACCACCCTGCCCATGGGCGGCGCCAAAGGCGGCTCCGACTTTTCGCCGCGCGGCAAGAGCGACGCCGAAATCATGCGCTTCTGCCAGGCCTTTATTCTCGAACTCTGGAAAAACCTCGGCCCCGACCGCGACGTGCCCGCCGGCGACATAGGCGTAGGCGCCCGCGAGGTAGGCTATATGTATGGCATGTATAAAAAACTCGTTGACGAACACACCGGCACCTTCACCGGCAAAGGCCTCGACTTCGGCGGCTCACGCATCCGCCCGGAAGCCACCGGCTTCGGCGCCCTCTATTTCGTTGAAAACATGCTGCGCATGAAAAA
>CAZKPP010000081.1:0-8219 GCA_964554665.1 uncultured Bacteroides sp. | reverse complement strand
CCTACGATAACTTTATGGAGGGCATGAAGTCGACCATGGCCGACTTTGAAATCGTGTCGATAGCCGAAACCGCAATTCTCGACGTTTACAGCGCCAAACTCGATGGCGACAGTAAAGAGTAACCTCCTGAAGGTCCTTTCCGAGCTTCCCGCCGGCGTTGAGCTGGTTGCCGTCAGCAAGTTTCATCCGCTGGAGCAGTTGCGCGAGGCCTACGATGCCGGTCAGCGCCGCTTCGGCGAAAGCCGCGCCGACGAGCTTGCCGCCAAGGCCGCCGCGATGCCGGCCGACGTGCAGTGGCACTTCATCGGTCATCTGCAGACCAACAAGGTGCGCAAGGTCGTGGCCTCTGCCTCGGTAATCGAGAGCATCGATTCGGAGCGGTTGCTGCGGGCGGTTGACGCCGAAGCCGCGCGCATCGGAAAGGTTATCGACGTTTTTCTGCAGGCCCACGTTGCCGCCGAAGAAACCAAAACCGGTTTTTTGCCGGAAGAAATTCCTCATGTTGCCGCCCTGGCCCGTGAACTTTCTTCAATCCGCGTTGTTGGAATTATGGGAATGGCCTCCAACGTTGATGATGCCGACCGCATAAATGCCGACTTCGCAGCGCTTGCAGCCCTTTCCCGCGAACTGCAGACTGTCATCCCCTCGGCGCAGCGGCTATCGATGGGCATGAGTGGCGATTGGCCCCTGGCCGTAGCCAACGGAGCGACCCTTGTTCGCATCGGTTCGGCAATCTTCGGACCTCGCTGAAAAAATTTGCAAAATTTTGCAAAAATTGTGTATAATTCAAAAAAAATGTGTAACTTAGCACCGCAAAAAGTGCCATTTTTGACTCTCACGTGCAACAACTAATTATTTAACTCAATAACTCATAACTACTTATGAAGAAAATTGCTTTTCTTTCTCTCGCAGCAGCTGCCCTGATCTCTGCATCTTCGGCATTCGCAGCAGTTCCTGAGATTGTTTACGTTGAGGACAACACCCAGGGTGTTACCTTCAACCGCTTCAAAGACAATTGGTTCATCACCGGTGAAGGTGGTTTGAACGTAGTTCTTGGCCAGACCGACAAGGTTCTTCCCTTCAAGGATCGCGTGCTGTCGCCCGCTTTCGGTCTGCAGATTGGTAAATGGTTCTCTCCGATCATGGGCTTCCGTGGCGGTGCTACCTATCTGGGCCAGCGTGGTGCTTCCAACACCCCCTACGCTTATGGTCTGACCAAAGACGCCAACGGTTACATCATGACCGACGACAACAAGTACTACAAAACTCACGTTGGTCAGCTCGGCGTTAACTTCGACGCTATGCTGAACATCACCAACTGGTGGTGTGGCTACAAACCCAACCGCGTTTACAACTTCATTGCTTACGTAGGTGGTGCTACCTACTTCGGCTTCCAGCACAAATTCGACGCTAACGGCAACGACGGCTGGGATTCCAAGCACTTCGACACCTCGCTCGCTCTGCGCGCCGGTATCATCAACAGCTTCAATGTTTCCAAGCAGGTTGCCCTGAGCCTCGACCTCCGCTACACCGCAATCTCCGCTAACATCGAGCCCAAAGATTACAACCGCATCACCAACAACGTAGCTGCTTTCATCGGCGTTACCTACCTCTTCAACAAACGCACCTGGAACGCTCCTATCGTACCGGTTATCCCCGTTATCGAAGACTGCGACCCCATCAAAGCTCGTCTGGCTGAATGCGAAGGCCGTCTGCAGGACACCCAGCGCAAACTCGACGAATGCCTCCGTCGCCCCATGCCCAAACCCGAAGTTGCTCCCGAACCCTGCGTTCAGAGCCTCGCTACCGTTTACTACCGCATCGGTTCTGCAAATGTTAGCAACATCGACCGCAACGTTCTCAAGAGCGTAGCTGCCACCATGAAGGAAACCGGCAAAACTTATGTTATCACCGGTTGGGCCGACAACTACACCGGCACCGAAGCCATCAACGCTCGTCTGCGCACCAAACGTGCCGAAGGCGTTAAGAAAATCCTCGTTGCCAACGGCGTTGACGCTTCCAAGCTCACCGTTACCACCAACGCTGCTGACCGCTTCGGTGGCAAGGCTAACGTTTACCTCGATCGTTGCGTAACCATCGAAGAAGCTAAATAATTAAGCCTTAAATAATCTTAAGCGAGGCTGCTCCACCGGGGCAGCCTCGCCTTGTTTTGTCAAAAATCTTTAAGCCCGGCGAATTTTATTTGTAGGACCGGAAAAAATTGTGTATATTTGCCGCAATAATAATCACTTAAACAATCTTTCATGAAAAATATCCGCTTTTTCGCAGCGGCTTTAGCCCTTTCGGTGGGCTTGTCGGCCTTTGCCGACCTGGCTTTCCGTCAGCACCGCTACGATTCTTTCCAGGCAACTCCTACCGAGCCTAATCAGATAGTTTTTGCCGGCAACTCCATTACGAACATGCACTCCTGGTTCGAAGCCTTCGGCTCTAATCAGGACGTTATAGGCCGTGGTAACTCAGGCGGCATGGCAACCGAAATCCTCGAACATCTCGAAAGCTATATCGACTCCAAACCGCGCAAGTTCTTCCTGATGATCGGCACCAACGATATTTCCAGCGGCACCGCCTTTGCCAAGACCGCCAGCGATATCAAGACCATCTGCAAGCGCGTGCGCCTCGAATCGCCCGAAACCGAAGTTTATCTGGAAACCATTCTGCCCCGCTCGGCAAACGCCAAGCCCGACTATGAGCGCTGCAACGATATTCTGCGCGAGTTTGTGGCCGAGCTCAACGACCCCAAACTCCACTTGATTGACCTTTCGGAGGTTTTGGCTCCGCTGGGCAACACCGCCCAGAAGTCAACCTGGACCTGCTGGGACGGTCTGCACCCGCGCACTATCGGCTATTCGGCCTGGTGTCATCACATCCAGGACTACGTAGGCTATCCGACCGTTTATGCCGACGACATTACCGAAGATATGCAAACCAACCCCACCGGCCTGCAGAACTCTGCAGGCGGCCGCGCCGAGCAATTTGCGTTCTATCCGGTTAAGGAAGGCGACGTGCTTTTCTATGGCGACGACACCGTTCACCAGGGCGAATGGCACGAACTGCTCCGCTCCAACAAGGTTAAGGACCGCGGCGGCTTCTGGGGATGGGGTGCCTATAACCTCGTTCAGGCAAAGGCCATTGTTAAGAACTCGCTCGAAAACCAGGCCGTAAAGCCCGCAAAGATTTTCCTGTTCTACGGCGTTGGCGGCCGCGACCTCACCAACTATCGCGCCATTATTGACGAAGCCAACACTCAGGCACCCGAAGCTGAAATCTATCTCGTTTCGCTCACTCCCTCGGCCAATGCCACCAACGACGCCGCTTTTTCCGAGTTCAACGAACAGCTTCAGGTTATCGCTCAGGAAAAGGGTTGCACCTACGTTGACATCTACACCCCGCTCAAGGCCGACATGAGCAAAAACATTATGAACACCAACTATGTCAGCGGCCGCGGTTACATTGTAATCGCCAACGAGCTGGCAAAATATATCGAAGGCACCAACCCCGTGTCGCTCGAAGAATATGAAACCGTTTACAACAACCGCGCCGTCCGCAAGGTTATCGGCCTGGCCCTGAACAAGGCCCTGGTTCTTGAATATGGCGACAATGTAGGTCAGGTAAAGGAAAGCCATCGCGCCGGTTTGGAGGACGTTATCAATCGGGCGGTAGCTATGCTCGACGACCCCGAGCTTACTATGGATATGGCCAACACCATGGCTGCCGAAATTACCGAGGTGGTGAATATGGCCAAGCGCGACAATAATCTGCCCGCTTCCTCCACCGCCGACGCCCCGATTTGGTACACCCTCTGCTCCTCGCGCGGCAACAAACCCCTGACCGTGACCGACGGCAAGCTCTTTGCCGCCGCCTCAGCCCTTGGCTCCGCCACCACAAGCGACAACGTTTGGCGCTTTGAAAAGCGCGCCGACGAAACCTATAATATCGTTAACGGCGATAACCTGTATATCAACCCTACCGCTGCCTATAACACCCAGATGTCGGTGCAGACCACAGAGCCCGACCGCGGTTTTAATATCAGTTATTCTGATTACGCCCTCGGCACTTTCGTTATCTACACCTCCAATTCGCAGCTTAACCAGACCAGCATTCAGAGCAAGGTCTATAACTGGTATAACACCTCGGGCGGCACTCCCGATCGCGGCGACCAGGGCTGCTCGTGGGCAATTTCGCTCTACGACGGCGTAGTTTTGACTGCCGACAAAACCCCGACCCAAACCGGCTGGTATGAAATCAAGAGCGCCGTTACCGGCATGACCATCACCAACCGCGATGAAATGGTTAACCAGCGAAACCAAAATGACTATGCCCTGCAGTATGCTCTCGACCCCGAACCGTCGCCCCGCAACTGGGTTTATATGGAGGTTGACGGCGCTAACTGCTACATCACCACCCACAACGGCTTCAATCTAACCGAGTATGCAACGGCCGGGCGAGAACCGGTGGCATATACTTTTGTTGCAAGCGCAGGCACCCCGGGTGCCTTCGACTGCAAATATTGGTTGCCTTTCGACATTGTTCACCAGACTTCGGGCGAAAACGTTGCAAACGTGGTTGGCCGCAGCTACTCGGCTGTTACCCCTCACTTTTTTCAGCGCATAGCCGACGACAAGGTTGCCGAATACGACGTATGGAAGGTTGAGTTCGTTGGCGACACCAAAGGCTCGATCCCCGAAAACGATGCCAAAGTAACTATCGCCTCCGACAAACACCATGGCTTGCAAACCGTTTTCCACAACGGTACTTTTTTTCTTGAAAAGGGCACCACGGTAAAGGCCGCCGACGTTCAGGTTACTCACTCGCGCAACGTAAACGTGGCCAACACCAACCCGAAAATCAGCGTTAACACTTCCGAAAAGACCATTACCATTGACTATGACCAAACCCACGCCGCCCTCGAAGAACTCAAAACCGGCTGGTATGAAATAAAGAGTGCTGTTACCGGTATGACCATCACCAACATGGATGATCTTACCCTGCAGAACAACCAGAACAACTATTCTCTGCAATACGTTCTCAACCCCGAGCCTTCGCCCAAAAACTGGATTTATATGGAGTTTGACGGCGAAAACTGCTATTTCCGCACTCATTCCGGCTTCTATCTCGACGACCGCTCGGTGTGTGCCCACACCCCGGCGGCCTACACTTTCGTTGAGAGCACCGCTACCCCCGGAGCCTACGACTGCAAATACTGGATACCGTTCAACAACACCGACAGCAACACCCAGCAGGTAGTGCCGAACGTGCTCGGCCGCAGCTCGCGCTCGGTAGTTGCCCACTATTTCCGCCGCATTCCCGACGAAGAGGTGGCTAACTACGACCTGTGGACCGTCAATCTGGTAGGCGACACCAAAGGCTCGCTGCCTGAACATGACACCAAGGTGACCATTCCCTCCGACAATCATCATGGCTTGCAGACCGTGTTCCATAACGGCACCTACTTTGTTGAAAAGGGTACCAATATCGCAGCCTCGGATGTTAACATTACCCATACCCGCAATGTTAACATCACTAACGAGAACCCGAAAGTGACCGTCGACCCGGATGCCAAGCAGATTCTGGTCGACTACAACGACTTCAACACTTCGGGCATCGCCGAAATCAACGAAAAGCCCAAGGCTGCCAAAAAGATTTTTGACCTGTGGGGTCGCCGCGTGGCCACTCCGCGCCATGGACTTTATATTGTTAACGGACGCAAAGTTCGCCTCTAATGCTAACAGTAACTGTTTTTTCATTTTCTTACCGCCGCGGATTGCCCGAAGATAAGTCGGGCAATGGCGGCGGTTTCGTTTTCGACTGCCGCGCTATCCACAACCCCGGCCGCTACGAACCGTATAAGGCTCTCGACGGCCGCGACATGCCAGTTAGGGAGTTCCTTGAGGAGGACGGCGAGATTCTCGGTTTTCTCGACCATTGCTACGCGCTGATCGACGCGTCGGTCGAGCGCTACTGCAAGCGCGGATTCACCGATTTGCAGGTGGCCTTTGGCTGCACCGGCGGTCAGCACCGCTCGGTTTACTGTGCGGAGGCCATGACGCGCCATCTGATTCACCGCTACGGCTCGGAAGTTGCCGTTAATCTCTACCACCGCGAACGTCGATGAAAGCAATGATTTTTGCTGCCGGCGAAGGTACTCGCCTGCGCCCGCTCACTCTAACCAGGCCCAAGGCGCTGGTCGAGGTGGCCGGCAAGCCGATGCTTGCCCGGGTGCTGGAGGCCGTGCGTGCCGCCGGCATCAGCAAAGTCGTTGTTAACGTTCATTATCTTGCCGATCAGATAATAGATTATCTTGCGGCCAACGATTTCGGGCTCGAAATAGCTATTGCCGACGAGCGGCGCCGGTTGCTCGATACCGGTGGCGGCCTGCTGGCTGCGCGCAAGCTGCTCGGCGACGACGAACCGATTCTGCTGCATAACGCCGACATCCTTACTGACCTCGACTTGCGCCGGCTTTCGCTGCAGGGCGTGGCCTCGCTGCTGGTCAAAGAGCGCACGTCGTCGCGCCATCTGGTCTTCGAGCCGCGCACCATGCGCCTGTGCGGCTGGATAAACGACAAAACCGGTGAAACCAAGGGCAATCCTTCGGGCATGCCGTTGGCTTTCAACGGCATTCACGTTGTTTCGCCCGAAATTTTTCCGCTGCTCGAAGAGTATGCGCGCCAAATCGGCTCAGAGGTATTTTCGCTCACGCCGTTCTACGTTGCCGCCGCAACGAAGGCCGAGATGTATGGCTGTAACCTCGACGGCTACAGCTGGCACGACATTGGCTCGGCCGAAAAACTCGCCGAGGCTGAAAAGTGGCTGTCATGAAACGGACTACAATTCTCATCGCGCTGCTGGTGCTCATGCCGCTCGCAGCAGGCGCCAAGCTCCCCAAATTGAAGAAGACACCGGCGCCGCAGCCGCCTGCCATTGAGCTTTACGACACGGTTATGCCGGCCCGGCTGCGCTTTTCGGGCTACGAAAAGCCGAATGCCGCGTTGCGCGAAACATTTTTGGTTACCAACCTCGACTCGCTGGATATCAACGGTCTGGCTGTGGAGCTGGAATATTTCGACATGTCCGGGCGGCAGCTGCATCGCACGAGTCATCGGCTGATTACCGATATTCCGGCCGGACAGACACGAATGCTCAGCGTGCCATCGTGGGACCGCAACCACTCGTTTCATTACTTTCGTTCGCCCGCGCCGAAGCGACGCCAGTCAACCCCCTATAAAGTAAAGTCAAAGGCGCTTTATACGCTCCGCCGCAAGTAACCCGGATTATTTTCTGAGCTGCAGGGCCACAACGTTTTCAATGTGGGCCGTGTGGGGGAACATGTCGACCGGTTGTACGGCCGTAATGTCATATTTTTCGTGGAGCAGCTGCAGATCGCGGGCCTGAGTGGCGGGGTTGCAGCTAACGTAGACTATGCGCTCGGGCTCGGCGTTGAGAATCACGCGCGTAACGTCTTCGTGCATGCCGGCGCGCGGCGGGTCAACAATCATAACGTCGGGGCGCCCGTGCTTTTCAATAAACTCAGCGGTCAGAATGTCCTTCATGTCGCCGGCATAGAACAGCGTGTTGTCCAGGCCGTTGACCTCGGCGTTGACCTTGGCGTCTTCAATGGCTTCAGGCACGTATTCGATGCCGATTACGCGGCGTGCGCGACGCGCAACGAAGTTGGCAATGGTGCCCGTGCCGGTATATAGGTCATAGACCAGTTCGTCGCCCTTGAGGTCGGCGAGTTCGCGCGCTACCGAGTACAGGCGGTAGGCCTGGCGCGAGTTGGTCTGATAAAACGACTTGGGGCCGACGCGGAAGCGCAGACCCTCCATTTCTTCTTCGATATACGGCTTGCCGGCATAGGTAATTACGTCGAGGTCGCCGAAAGTGTCGTTCACCTTGAGGTTTACAACATAGAGCAGCGACGTTATGCGTTCGCCGAAGCGGTTGTGAATCGCCGACATAACTTTTTCAATGGCCTCGGGGTCATCTTCGCCGAAACTCATCAGGGCCATGACCTCGCCGGTCGATGCCGTGCGAATCATCAGGGTGCGCAGCAGCCCTTGGTTGGCGCGCAGGTCGTAGAAACTCAGGTCGTTTTCCTTGCCGAAGTCTTTAACGAAGTTGCGCAGCTCGTTGCCGATGCCCGCATCCTGCAGGTGGCAGTAGTCGATGGGCAGAACCTTGTCGAAAGCGCCCGGAAT
>CAZKPP010000080.1:0-8770 GCA_964554665.1 uncultured Bacteroides sp. | reverse complement strand
GAGCCAGTTCATGGACCAGACCAACCCGCTGGCCGAAATCACCCACAAGCGCCGCATGTCGGCCCTGGGTCCCGGCGGTCTGACCCGTGAGCGCGCCGGCTTTGAGGTTCGCGACGTACACTATACCCACTACGGCCGTCTCTGCCCGATTGAAACCCCTGAAGGTCCTAACATCGGTCTGATTTCGTCGCTGTGTGTCTACGCTAAAATCAACGACCTCGGATTTATTGAAACTCCCTACCGCAAGGTTGAAAACTCAGTCGTTAACCTCAAAAACGACGAAGTTGTTTACCTCACCGCGGAAATGGAGGAAAACAAAATCATTGCCCAGGGTAACGCTCCGCTCAACGACGACGGCACCTTTATCCGCACCCGCGTTAAAGCCCGCCAGGATGCCGACTTCCCCGTAGTTGCTCCCGACCAGGTTGAACTGATGGACGTATCGCCCACCCAGATTGCCTCGATTGCAGCATCGCTCATTCCCTTCCTGGAACACGACGACGCCAACCGCGCACTCATGGGCTCAAACATGATGCGCCAGGCAGTGCCCCTGATGCGCTCCGAAGCCCCGATCGTAGGCACCGGCCTCGAAGGACAGCTCATCCGCGACTCACGCACTCAGATTACCGCCGAAGGCGCAGGCACCATCGAATTCGTGGATGCAACCACCATACGCATCCGCTATGACCGTACCGAAGAAGAAGAATTCGTTGCCTTTGAAAGCGCGGTTAAGGAATATCACCTGCCCAAGTTCCGCAAAACCAACCAGTCAACAACGATTGACCTGCGACCCATCTGCTCAGTTGGCCAGCGCGTAGAAGCCGGAACTATTCTGACCGAAGGCTACTCTACCGAGAACGGCGAACTCGCACTCGGCCGCAACCTCAAGGTTGCTTTCATGCCCTGGAAGGGTTATAACTATGAGGACGCCATCGTGCTCAACGAACGCATGGTCCGCGAAGACATACTCACCTCGGTTCACGTCGACGAGTATCAGCTCGAAGTACGCGAAACCAAGCGCGGCATGGAAGAACTCACCAACGATATTCCCAACGTTGGCGAAGATGCTACCAAAGACCTCGACGAGCGCGGCATTATCCGCGTTGGCGCCCACGTTATTCCCGGCGACATCATGATTGGTAAAATCACCCCTAAAGGTGAATCCGATCCCACTCCCGAAGAAAAACTGCTCCGCGCAATTTTCGGCGACAAAGCAGGCGACGTTAAAGATGCTTCGCTCCGTGCAACTCCTTCGCTGAAGGGCGTTATCATCGGCACCAACCTCTTTGCCAAAGCCGCAAAAACCTCTAAAACGCGCACCAACGCCCTGCTGCCCAAGCTCGACGAAGAATACGAAGAACGTCAGGCTGCCCTTAAGGAAGAACTTATCAACAAGCTGCTGGAACTTACCAAAGGTAAAAACTCACAGGGCGTTAAAGACTTCCTTGGCGTTGACATTATTCCTAAAGCCCAGAAGTTCTCGGCCTCGGTTCTTCGCGAAATTGACTACGACACCATCAACCTGTCGAAATGGACAACCGATGCTCACAAAAACGAGCTCATCCGTGCAACCATCGTTAACTACCTGCGCAAAGCCAAGGAAATCGACGCCGAACTGCGCCGTAAAAAATACGACATCTCCATCGGCGACGAACTCCCCTCCGGAATCATGCAGTTGGCCAAAGTCTACATCGCCAAGAAACGCAAAATCTCTGTCGGCGATAAAATGGCCGGCCGCCACGGTAACAAGGGTATCGTTTCGCGCATCGTGCGCCAGGAAGACATGCCCTTCCTTGCCGACGGTACTCCGGTCGACATCTGCCTGAACCCCCTGGGTGTGCCCTCGCGTATGAACCTGGGTCAGATTTTCGAAACCGTTCTCGGTTGGGCCGGTCGCGAACTCGGCGAAAAATTCGCAACCCCGATTTTCGACGGTGCAACCCTCGACGACCTTAACGCATGGACCGACAAGGCAGGCCTGCCACGCTACGGCAAAACCTATCTCTACGATGGCGGCACCGGCGAACGCTTCGACCAACCGGCAACTGTAGGCGTTATCTACATGCTCAAACTTGGCCACATGGTTGAAGACAAGATGCATGCCCGCTCAATCGGCCCGTACTCGCTGATTACCCAGCAGCCTCTGGGCGGTAAAGCTCAGTTCGGCGGCCAGCGTTTCGGCGAAATGGAAGTGTGGGCGCTCGAAGCTTTCGGCGCATCCCACATCCTGCAGGAAATCCTCACCATCAAGTCCGACGACGTTACCGGCCGCTCCAAAGCCTACGAAGCCATCGTAAAAGGCGATTCTATGCCTACTCCGGGTATTCCCGAATCGCTCAACGTATTGCTCCACGAGCTCCGCGGCCTGGGTCTTTCGATCAATATGGATTAACGACAATATACCAACTATGGCATTTAAAAAAGATACCAAACCCTCAAAATCCGGATTCTCCAAAATCACCATCGGACTTGCTTCGCCCGAGGAGATTCTGGAGCGTAGCTCCGGCGAGGTTCTCAAGCCCGAAACCATCAACTACCGCACCTATAAGCCCGAACGCGACGGCCTTTTCTGCGAACGCATTTTCGGCCCCGTTAAGGACTATGAATGTCACTGCGGTAAATATAAGCGTATCCGCTATAAAGGAATCATTTGCGACCGTTGCGGCGTTGAGGTCACCGAAAAGAAGGTGCGCCGCGAACGCTCCGGTCACATCAAACTCGAAGTGCCCGTTGCCCACATCTGGTACTTCCGCTCGCTGCCTAACAAAATCGGCTATCTGCTCGGCCTCCCGTCGAAAAAACTCGATGCCGTTATCTACTACGAGCGCTATGTGGTTATCCAGCCCGGCAATGCCGAACTCAACGGCGAGCCCGTTGAGGCAAACCAGCTGCTGACCGAAGAAGAATACTTCCAGATTGTCGACAATCTGCCCAAAGACAATGCCCTGCTCGACGACTCTGACCCCAACAAGTTTATTGCCAAGATGGGTGCCGAAGCCATTCAGGACATGCTTTCGCGCATCAACCTCGACGACCTCTCCTATCAGCTGCGCGAACAGGCCAACAACGAAGGCTCGCAGCAGCGCAAAACCGAAGCCCTCAAGCGCCTGCAGGTGGTTGAAAGCTTCCGCATGTCGAAGGGTAAAAACAAACCCGAATGGATGATTCTTCAGGTTGTTCCGGTTATTCCCCCGGAACTGCGTCCTCTTGTGCCCCTCGATGGCGGCCGCTTTGCAACCTCCGACCTCAACGACCTTTACCGTCGCGTAATCATCCGCAACAACCGTCTGAAACGACTCGTTGAAATCAAAGCTCCGGAAGTTATTCTCCGCAACGAAAAGCGAATGCTTCAGGAAGCCGTTGACTCGCTGCTCGACAACAGCCGCAAATCATCGGCCGTTAAATCCGAAGCCAACCGCCCGCTCAAGTCACTCTCCGACTCACTCAAAGGTAAGGCCGGCCGCTTCCGTCAGAACCTGCTCGGTAAGCGCGTTGACTACTCGGCACGTTCGGTAATCGTTGTAGGTCCAGAACTGAAAATGCACGAATGCGGCATCCCCAAATACATGGCTGCCGAACTCTACAAGCCCTTCGTAATCCGCAAACTCATTGAGCGCGGCATCGTAAAAACCGTTAAGTCGGCTAAAAAAATCGTTGACCGCAAGGAACCCATCGTATTCGACATTCTCGAACACGTTATGAAGGGCCACCCGGTGCTCCTGAACCGTGCACCAACACTGCACCGCCTCGGCATCCAGGCCTTCCAGCCCAAAATGATTGAAGGCAAGGCAATCCAGCTCCACCCGCTCGCATGTACGGCATTCAACGCCGACTTCGACGGCGACCAGATGGCCGTACACCTCCCTCTGGGCAACGAAGCAATTCTCGAAGCACAGATGCTGATGCTCGGCTCACACAACATTCTGAACCCCGCCAACGGCTCGCCCATTACCGTGCCCTCTCAGGACATGGTGCTCGGTCTTTACTACATTACCAAGCTCCGCCCCGGCGACAAAGGCGAAGGCTACAAGTTCTATGGCCCCGAAGAAGCGGAAATCGCCTACAACGAAGGCCGCATAACACTCCATGCGCCCATTTCTGTTATTGTTGACGACATCGACGAAAACGGCAACCCCATCCAGCACATGGTCAACAACACAAGCGTCGGCCGTATTCTGGTTAACCGCTTCGTTCCGAAAGAAATCGGCTACGTCAACACCATTCTCTCTAAAAAGAGCCTCCGCGACATCATATCGAAGGTTATCAAAACCTGCGGTATTCCCCGCTCCGCCCAGTTCCTCGATGACATCAAAAACCTCGGTTACTACATGGCGTTCAAAGGCGGCCTGAGCTTCAACCTCGGCGACGTTATTATCCCCGCCGAAAAAGAAGGAATGGTGCAGAAAGGCTATGAACAGGTCGAAGAAGTTATGAACAACTACTCGATGGGCTTCATAACCAACAACGAACGCTACAACCAGATTATCGATATCTGGACACACGTCAACTCCGAACTGGCCAACACCCTCATGAAGCAGCTTGCTGCCGACCAAAAGGGATTCAACCCGGTTTACATGATGCTCGACTCCGGTGCCCGTGGTTCTAAAGACCAGATCCGTCAGCTCTCCGGCATGCGTGGCCTTATGGCCAAGCCTCAGAAGAGTGGCGCCGAAGGTGGTCAGATCATCGAAAACCCGATTCTTGCCAACTTTAAGGAAGGCCTCTCGGTGCTCGAATACTTCATCTCTACCCACGGTGCCCGTAAGGGTCTGGCCGACACGGCTCTGAAAACCGCCGACGCCGGTTACCTCACCCGCCGTCTGGTCGACGTGGCCCACGACGTTATTATCCGCGAAGAAGACTGCGGCACTCTGCGTGGCCTCGTTTGCACAGAAATTAAAAATAACGATGAAGTAGTAGCATCGCTTGGCGAACGCATTCTCGGCCGAGTTAGCGTTCACGACATTGTTGACCCCACCACCGGCGAGATTATCGTTGCCGCAGGCGAAGAAATCAACGATGACGCTGCCGAACGCATCAACGCTTCGCCAATTGAAAGCGTTGAAATCCGCTCGGTGCTCACTTGCGAAAGCAAATCGGGGGTATGCGCCAAATGCTACGGCCGCAACCTCTCCAACCTCCGTATGGTTCAGAAAGGCGAAGCTGTCGGCGTTATCGCCGCCCAGTCAATCGGCGAACCCGGTACCCAGCTTACCCTCCGTACATTCCACGTCGGCGGTGTGGCTTCAAACGTTGCCGCTGTATCGACCCTTACCTCGCGCTACGACGGTGTGCTTGAAATCGAAGAACTCCGCACCGTTCAAACCGACGAAATCGGCCCCAACGGAAAACCCGTCGACGTAGTTATCGGCCGTCTGGCAGAAATGCGCATCAACGACCCCAATACCGGCATGATGCTCACCACCGCCCCCATCATCTACGGTTCGAAACTCTACTTCAAAGATGGCGACACGGTTAAGAAGGGCGACATCATTGCCGAATGGGACCCCTTCAACCAGGTTATCGTTTCGGAAGTAGGCGGCAAGATTCAGTTCGTAAATATGGAAGAAGGCGTAACATATCGCACCGAAACCGACGAACAGACCGGCAACTCCGAAAAGATCATCATTGAATCCAAAGACCGCACAAAAGCTCCCGAAGCAAACATTGTTGACGCCAAAGGCGAAGTTCTCAAAACCTACGCACTGCCCGTGGGCGCTCACCTTATGGTTGATCAGGGCGACGAAGTTAAACCCGGTTCAGTTCTCGTTAAGATGACGCGCGCAACTTCCGGCGCCGGCGACATCACCGGCGGTCTGCCCCGAGTAACCGAACTGTTCGAAGCCCGCAACCCGTCCAACCCCGCCATCGTTTCGGCTATCGACGGCGAAGTTCACTTCGGCAAGGTTAAACGCGGTAACCGCGAAATCACCGTAGTTTCCAAGCTCGGCGAAGAGCGCAAATATCTCGTTCCGCAGTCAAAACAGCTCCTGGTGCAGGAAAACGACTATGTACGCGCCGGCACCCCGCTCTCCGACGGTGCCATCACCCCCGACGATATTCTGAACATTCTCGGTCCTACCGCCGTTCAGGAATACATTGTCAACGAAGTACAGGACGTTTACCGCATGCAGGGCGTTAAAATCAACGACAAGCACTTCGAGGTTATCGTTCGCCAGATGATGCGCAAAGTAAACATCATCGATCCGGGCGACACCGGCTTCCTTGAACAGCAAATCGTTGACAAACGCGAATTCCAGGAAGAAAACGACCGCATCTGGGGCAAGAAATATGTGCTCGACTCAGGTGACTCCGAAAACGTTAAACCGGGCATGATTATCACCGCCCGACGCCTGCGCGACGAAAACTCGGCCCTCAAGCGCAAAGACCTCAAGCTCGTTACCGTTCGCGATGCCGTTCCGGCAACTTCCGAACAGATTCTTCAGGGTATCACGCGTGCCGCCCTGCAGACCTCGAGCTTCATGTCGGCAGCATCGTTCCAGGAAACCACCAAGGTGCTCAACGAAGCAGCTATCCAGGGCAAAACCGACACTCTGGTCGGCATGAAAGAGAACGTTATCTGCGGTCACCTCATTCCCGCCGGCACCGGTCTTCCCGAATACGAACGTCTGGTTGTTACTTCAACCGACGACGTTGAATCAATCTTCAACGAATAATCCAACCCTCTATAAACCCGAAAGGAGCGTCTCAGCCATCTGAAACGCTCCTTTTTCATTATCAATGGTTATCAAAAGTAAACTAATTCCGAAAGGTATTTGCGTAAACCTGTTTGGGACTCTCTGGGCAAGAAATACAGAATGGATTGACAAGTATGTAATAAACCACGAACGCATCCACACTGCCCAGCAGCGCGAACTACTGTTCGTTCCATTCTATATCCTATACCTTATAGAATGGTTCATAAGACTCCTGCACTACAGAAACGGCCACAAAGCATACCGTAACATATCCTTCGAACGCGAAGCCTACGCCAACGGCCACAATCTAAACTACCTCAACTCCAGAAAACCATTCTCCTGGACCCGCTATCTGACTCATCAACCCAACACTCTGAAATAATAAATGTTGTAGCACTACACCGGTATTTGAGCGTAAAGGTATTCCAGAGCCTAATCGTCTTTGGAATGCCTATACCAATACAGAAATTCATTTCGGGTTTCAACAGAATGTGGTTAGGAAAGAGATAGACAACGCCCTTGCAGGCCTTTATCTACCGCAGCTTAACCTTCTTACGGAAATAAATCCGGCACCGAAAACCTCGCCGTCGATGTCCTCCGACAACAATGCCTCAATATCTCGTCCCATATAGTAGGCGTAGGGATTATCCGGTTCCGGACAGAGGTCAAAGGGCGTTATGCACTCGTGGCCGTATTCGGCCAGTTTAGCCTTGATAGCCTCGGCCTGATGCCTGGCATCATGGGGCGGTCGCCCACTGATCGGAATAGAAATGTAGAGTTTCATAAGGAAATTTTTATAGTTCAATTTATTTTTACTAACTTTGCACTAACACTCAGCCGGTACATTACTGAGGACGGTATCCGTACTATGGCCGCTCGCTTGTGAGGAAAGCTGAGTGTAAGAGGACTACCGAGTGCGGGCGGCCCTCTTTTTTATTGATTGTGAGTGTGAACGTGTACGTTGCCGGTTGAACCAACCACTATTATTCTCTTGAATCTGTACTTGTTATAACTCTCATATCGCCGTAGTCCGGCTTCAATCTCAGCGCGATTATATGTGCGATGTTTATCATAAATTACGGCAACGTCAGCACCCTTCTTCTTGGCGTGTTCAAGAGCCTTATTTACTCCTTTTTCACCTTTGGCCGTAGGTGTCCTCTGCTCAAATGAAGCAGTGAACAAATACCCGTCCTTTACAACCTTTAACCCAGACTCATCAGCAAGTGTAACCTTATATCCTTTGTTGGCCAAATGGCGAGCGGCTTCGATTTCTTCCGGCTTATGTTTGGCAGAACTATTTTCAATAGCCACCCATCCAGTGCCATTTTCGGCCAACTCGACAGACGAGTATTCGCCACTCGCTCTCATAGCTGCTACTTCTGCTAATCGGTTGTTGTATGCGGCGCTTCCAACAGACACATTGCGCACTCCGCCTGATGTCTTAGCCATTCTCCGACCCTCCTTCCCGGCGGTTGGTCATGAATTGTTCGACATAAAGGACTTTTGCCTGCAAACAAATCTGCCGAATCTTTTCTCCGCCGCCGTACACAATCATATTCGGAACATCCATTCCGGATATTTCCCGAGCAATTCGGATTTCATCACGAAGATATTCTTCCCGGCCGGAATAGCCACGAGTGGCGAAAGCGTTATAGCCTTCAGGAATCCCCAGGCGGTTAAATACAGCAAACTTCTTAGATACATTCAGATCAGCATATACGGCGGCGCCACACTCTTGCCAGAAACGCGCAATCCATCGCTTCATGTAGATAAGCTGGAGGCCGTAAGCTATGGGAGTGGTGTCATAAAGCGAGAAGTTTGGTTCAACGAGTTCGCGGCATCCGCTACTTAAAGGACGTTGGGGATGCTTCCACAGAGCAGAGAAATCAGACTACTCTCCGGGGGTTGCGGCGGCAGATTGGGGGTGGCGGCAGCTTGCCGCCACGGGAGTCGGCGGGCCGGGGGGTAGTGGAGTTGGGGGGATAAAAGAAAGCCGGGCTGCCTGCAGAGGCAGTCCGGCTTGAGGGAAGGGGCGGTTACCTACTCTCCCGCTTTCGCAGTACCATCGGCGT
>CAZKPP010000079.1:0-9302 GCA_964554665.1 uncultured Bacteroides sp. | reverse complement strand
AACCCCATCGACTTCGAGAACTCCGAAGGCAACCTCGGGCTGGCCAACGCCGTGCTGGCGCATCTGTCGCAAAAGCTCCCCGTTAGCCGCCTGCAGCGCGACCTGACCGACTCAACGGTGCTCCGCAATGTGGGTGTGCCCTTGGCCCACAGCCTTATAGCAATTGCCTCTACGGCCAAAGGTCTGGGCAAACTGCTGCTCAACGAAGAAGCCATTGCCCGCGATTTGCAGCAGAACTATGCAGTTGTTGCCGAAGGCATTCAAACCATTCTGCGCCGCGAGGGTTATCCCAACCCCTACGAAACCCTTAAGGCCCTTACGCGCGTAAACACGGCCATTACCCCCGAAATCGTAAACGACTTTATCGACACTCTGGAAGTGAGCGACGACGTTAAGGCCGAACTCCGAGCCATAACCCCTATGAATTACACCGGTCGCTGAACCATCGGGCCCACAAAGTGGTTCAGTAAGTATATGAATAAGATTACAAAACAAGCGGCGCTCGACTACCATGAGTTTCCCGCGCCGGGCAAAATAGCTGTAGAGCCCACCAAGCCCTACGAGTCGCAAACCGACCTCGCGCTGGCCTATTCGCCGGGCGTGGCCTTTCCGTGTCAGGAAATCAAGGCGGAGCCGGCCGACGTGTTCAGATATACCAACAAGGGCAACCTCGTGGCCGTGATTTCCAACGGCACGGCAGTTCTTGGCCTTGGCGACATCGGCCCCCTTGCCGGCAAACCGGTAATGGAGGGTAAAGCCCTGCTGTTTAAGATTTTTGCCGGCCTCGATTGCTTCGACATCGAAGTTGACCGCAAGGACCCCGAAGGCTTCATTGAGGTCGTTAAGGCCATTGCGCCGACCTTTGGCGGCATAAACCTTGAAGACATCAAGGCCCCCGAATGCTTTGAAATCGAACGCCGCCTCAAGGAAGAGTGCAACATTCCCGTTATGCACGACGACCAGCACGGCACCGCCATAATTACCGGCGCCGGCCTGCTCAATGCCCTTGAGCTTCAGGGCAAGCGCATCGAAGACGTGCGCCTGGTTGTTAACGGCGCCGGAGCCGCGGCAATCAGCTGCACCCGCCTCTATGTTGAGTTGGGCGTTAAGCGCGAAAACATCGTAATGTGTGACTCCAAGGGAGTTATCCGCGCCGACCGCACCGACCTGAACCCGCAGAAGCGCGAGTTTGCAACCGAGCGCGACCTCACCACGCTGCAGCAGGCCATGGCCGGAGCCGACGTGTTCCTCGGCCTGTCGGTCAAAGACATTGTAACCCCCGAAATGCTTCTGTCCATGGCTCCGCGGCCCATAGTTTTCGCCCTGGCCAATCCCGACCCCGAAATCGACTATGACCTCGCGGTGAAAACCCGCCCCGACGCTATAGTGGCCACCGGCCGCAGCGACTATCCCAACCAGGTTAACAACGTTTTGGGCTTCCCCTACATTTTCCGCGGCGCTCTCGACTGCGAGGCCACCGAAATCAACGAGCCCATGAAGCTCGCCGCCGTCCACGCCATAGCCGCGCTGGCCAAAGAGCCCGTTCCCGACTCGGTTTTGAAAGCCTATAACCTTTCGGAACTCAAGTTTGGCCCGGCATACGTGATTCCCAAGGCCTTAGACCCCCGGCTGCTCACTGCCGTGTCGCCCGCCGTAGCCCGCGCGGCAGCCGAAAGCGGCGTTGCCCGCCGACCCATCGGCGACTGGGCCGCCTACGAGGCTCAGCTGCTCCAAAGGGTTGCAAATGTTGCCATGGCCAAGTAAACAAAACGTGGCCCGCGGTTGTTTTAATAGTAAATATATAACACTTAACAACTTACTATTATGAGCAACTCAAAGACATTTGACGAAAAACACTATCCCGGCGCAACTGTTGACCACGCCGACAACGACAAAGAAAACTCCTGTCTGGAAAAACAATATACCCGACAGCTCAACAACAACCCCCGCAACAACAACTAACCCTGCGGGGGTTAATTATTTTTTGCTCGGTTTCTATTTCAAAAAACTAACCCCGGAAGTCATTGCGGCTTCCGGGGCGAATTATTTATCGGTTATGTAAGTTTTATTTGCGGGGGTGCTGGCTGTTGAGGGCGCGCAGGTGGGCCTGACGGTGAACATCTTCGTGGCGGTCAGCGGCCTTTTTCTCATCCTTGGTGGCCTTCTTCTCGGTTTTGGGAGCCTTGGTCGTTGTGGTGGTCGTAACGATGGTGGGTTCGGGGTTTGCCCAGGGATTGCAATCGGGGTTTGCCGAGATAGTAGGGGCGGCCATGAGGGCGATAGCGGCGATCAGCAGTAATTTCTTCATAATAGTGTAGCAGTAGAAAGTTATATATGCTCATAACACGTCGAAATTAAGAAAAGTTCACAAACCGCAAAAAAGAGGCGAACCCGACCGGATTCGCCTCCCGATAGAAGAGAGAGAAAAATGAGTATCTTTATACCTACATAACACCCCAACCCCCCAAACCTCCCACCCCTTAACACAATTTAACAACCCCCGCCCCTTACAAAATCATTGGTGAAACAGCACCGAGGGTTTGCCGCATGGTGTTTATATCGTCAAATCGGCGGCTAAAACAGCTAAAATTGCTATCTAACGAAACACACATCCCCTGAAAATCCCGCTTCGGCGGGATTTTTTGTTGGCGGTGGGGGGATTTTGCTCGCACACGCCCCAGCGCGTGCGGGATATGTGGGGGGCATCTTTCCTTGGGTTTCGGCGTTGCCTCAACCCAAGGCTATTGTGCCTTCACACGCTCCCGCGCGTGAATTTCGGGGCCACGCGCGGAAGCGTGTGGCGACATAGTAGCCCATCGGTTGAGCGGTACGCGAAACCATGGGATCTCGAGCGCCCCCCTCCGTAAAAACGCACGCGCAGGAGCGTGTGCGAGCAAAGTTTCGGGGGTGCGACGCAGCGCGACGGCGAGCCGCCGTCGCCCCCGCAAGGTCGCCATAGTGCACCCGCGATGCGGGCCTTTGTGGGGGTGTGGGATGTCAAAGACCCGCGGACGCGGGTCGGTGGATTGGTAGCGTAGGGCCTTGGCCCTATGACCGCGCGCACGTCACCCCCCATTTGGTCGCGAAGCCTCCCCCGAGCCGTCAGGCGAGCGGGGAGAGCTGAGCGACCAATTTATTCGCACGATTTACAACACCCGTCAATATAAACGTGGCTCAGCTCTCCCCACTCGCCGTAGCTCGGGGGAGGCTTCGCAACGTTTGTGGGGGTATTGTCCGCTACACGTAGGGCCAAGGCCCTACGCTACATTTCTGCCGGCCCTCTCCGCGGGCCTTTGCGGGGGTGTGGGCAGCTTGCCCACAGGAGGCCTTGACGCAGTGCGACGGCGAGCTCGCCGTCGCCCCCGGGTTGTTCGACATTTTATTAAAAAGTGTTTAAAATTTCGGTATATGGGGAAAAATGCGTAAATTTGTGGTCTATTATAAATTGAATCCATCATGGGAAAAATCATAGCTATAGCAAACCAAAAGGGTGGGGTAGGCAAGACTACTACTGCCATAAATCTGGCGGCTTCGCTTGCCGCCGAAAAAAAAAAGGTGCTTATTGTTGATGCTGACCCTCAGGCCAATGCAACGTCGGGCTACGGTATAGACCCGCGCAAAATGGCCGGCTCAATATATGAATGTCTGGTCGATGATTATCCCGTTAAAGGGTCGGAAGTGGCAACCTGCGTCGAGGGCCTCAACCTCATTGGTTCGCGCATCGACCTTGCGGGCGCCGAGCTGGAGCTTGTTGACAAAGATAACCGCGAATCGGTGTTGAAACGGGCCTTGGCTCCCGTTGCCGACGACTATGACTATATCCTCATCGACTGCTCCCCCTCGCTGGGGCTGATTACGGTAAACGCCCTCACGGCCGCCGACTCGGTGATTATTCCGGTTCAGGCCGAATATTTTGCCCTTGAGGGTATATCCAAGTTGCTGAATACCATTCGCATAATCAAGTCGCGGCTTAATCCGTCGCTCGAAATCGAGGGCTTTTTGCTGACCATGTATGACGCCCGCCTGCGCCTGGCAAATCAGATTTATGAGGAACTCAAGGGGCATTTCGGCGATATGGTGTTCGACACCGTTATTCCGCGCAATATCCGCCTGAGCGAGGCTCCGAGCCACGGCCTGCCCGCGCTGCTCTACGACCCTGCATCGCGCGGCGCTACATCTCACATTCAGCTGGCCCGCGAAATTATTAAGAAACACTCACACAAGAAATAATTCCTATGGCTCCCCTCCCTAAAAAAGCTCTCGGGCGCGGCTTGGACTCCCTTTTGAGCATGGACGACGTCCCGGCCCGCGGCTCATCGGCAATAAACGACGTTGCTCTCGCCAGTATTCACCCCAATCCCGACCAGCCGCGCCGCAGTTTCGACGAAGAAGCGCTGAAGGAATTGGCCACATCCATAGCCGAACTCGGAATTATTCAGCCGCTGAGCCTGCGCAAAATCGGCCCTGAAGATTATCAGATTATTGCCGGTGAGCGCCGCTTCCGTGCTGCCAAACTTGCGGGCCTGACCTCCGTGCCGGCCTATATCCGCACGGCCAACGATGCGGAGCTGACCGAAATGGCTCTCATCGAGAACATTCAGCGCGAAGATCTCAACGCAATTGAAATCGCGCTGACGTTCAAGAAACTCATTGAGCAATATAATCTTACGCAAGAGCGCCTGTCGGAACGCATCGGCAAGAAGCGCACCACCATTGCCAACTTCCTGCGCCTGCTCAAGCTGCCGGCCGAAGTGCAGCTCGGCCTGCGCGACAAGCGTTTGGACATGGGCCACGCGCGCACGCTGCTGACCCTCGATAACCCCAAGCTGCAGCTGAAACTCTATGGCGAAATTCTCGACAAAGGCCTGAGCGTACGCCGCGTCGAGGAACTTGCCAAGCAATATCGCGAGCGGGCCGAAGCCGGCGAGCCGCTCGACGGCCCCAAGCCCGAGGCGCAGAAAACCGCCGCCAAGGAATATGACGGGCTGAAGCGCCATCTGTCGGCCGCGTTCAACACCCGCGTGCAGTTCTCGATCGGCAAAAACGGCAAGGGCAAAATCTCTTTCCCCTTTGCGTCGGAAGATGAACTCGAACGTTTAATCGCGATTTTTGACACGATTAAGGGATGACTTCAGTGCGCCGGGCCATATTGTTTATCTGCACGCTGACTCTTGCCACAGTCTGCTCCCGGGCTCAGGAGCAGGCCGATACTATTTTTATTGAATCTATCGAAATAGTCGATTCCATGGCCTTTGCTCCGGGCGATTCGCTGCTCGTCGAGGCCACGGAACCCGATGTGCACATGCGCGTGTTCAATCCCGACCCCACGCGCGCAACCTGGCTTTCGGTGCTCTGCCCCGGGCTGGGTCAAATCTATAACCGCCGCTTCTGGAAGCTGCCTATCGTTGTCGGGGCCTACATGGGGCTGATTTATGCCACCAGCTGGAACAACACCATGCTGACCGACTATACCAAGGCCTATAACGACCTGATGGACAACGACCCCGACACCAAGAGCTATATGAACTTCTTTGCGCCGGGCGTTACGGAGTCGCAGCTGAGTGCCGACTGGCTCCAGCGCACCTTTCAGTCGCGCAAAAACTATTTCCGGCGCAATCGCGATTTGTGTATCGTTGGCATGCTCGGCGTTTACCTGGTTGCCATTCTCGATGCCTACGTTGACGCGTCGCTCGCCCATTTCGACATATCGCCCGACCTTTCGCTGCATTGGTCGCCAACAATATTTAACTCCAACCTCCGCTCCACTCCCTCGTTTGGGGTGCAGTGGGCCCTCTCCTTCTAAACCTTTCAGAATGCCATGAATCTACGCTCCCTCATAACTATTATCGCAGTCGCCGCCGCCGGATTGGCAAATGCCCGCAGTGTGCGCGACCTGAAATATGAAATTACCGACACCGCTATTGTTTATCCCGAAAGCCAGCAGGTAGACGTTCACCGCCTGCAGCAAAACTGGTATCTCAAGAACTATGCGGTTTTAGACACGTTCGTAACCGCCAACGTTCCGGCAACCGACGAAGTGGTTATCCGACGGCTCAAGTCGTTGCCAACCACCATAGAGATGCCCTTCAACTCCATAGTGCGCAGCTATGTTGACCTCTATGTCGACCGCAGGCGCTCGCTGGTTGAAACCATGCTGGGGTTGTCGCTCTACTATATGCCGATGTTTGAGGAAGCGCTCGAAATCGAGGGGCTCCCGCTGGAGCTGCGCAACCTGCCTATAATCGAATCGGCTCTTGATCCGAATGCCGTTTCGCGGTCGGGCGCAACAGGCCTCTGGCAGTTTATGCTCCCCACAGCCCGCGGTCTTGACCTCGAAATCAACACCCTGGTCGACGAGCGCCGCGACCCGCTGGCCGCATCGCGTGCCGCCGCCCGCTACCTGAAGCAGCTCTACTCGATTTTCAACGACTGGGGGCTGGCCATTGCCGCCTATAACTGCGGCCCCGGCAACATCACCAAGGCCCTTACACGCGCCGGCGCTACCGCCGAAAACCCCAAGGACTATTGGGACATTTATTACTACCTGCCGGCTGAAACGCGAGGCTATGTGCCCGGCTTTATAGGCGCCACATACGCCATGGCTTACTATGCCGACCACGGCATTTCGCCCGCCCTGGCCAAACGCCCGATATTGACCGACACTATCCACGTTACCGACCGCATTTATTTCGATGCCATAAGTCAGGTTCTCGACATTCCTATCGAGGAACTGCGCGTGCTTAACCCGCAGTATCGCAAAGATATAATTCCGGGCGATGTGCATGCCTATCCGCTCAGGTTGCCGCAGCAGCTTGTCTATAACTATTTGATGAACACCGATTCGATTGCTGCGGTGTCGTTGACCATGGGGCCGCGAACAACCGTTGAGCCCGGAGGCCCGCAGGTGCAGCCCGAACCGGGCCAGGAGGGCACATGGCGCGATGTAACCGTTACTCACAAGGTAGCCCGCAACGAAACTTTGGCCTCCGTGGCTAAGAAATATGGCGTTACTGCCCGACAGATTAAGAAGTGGAACGGCCTGAGCTCGTCGACCCTGCGCCGCGGCCAACGCCTGAAAATCCGCACCCGCGAGTTCGTGCCCGCGCCCAAGCCGGAACCCTCGCCCGCGTTGGTCGACACCGTTCCCGTTGAGGTCGTCGATTCTATTGCTCTTGAGCAGATTGAAAGCAACCTCGTTCCCGCCGAAGAGCAGGTTGAGGAACCCGCGGTTGAAGAAACGGTTGTTGAGAAACCCGCCCCGAAGGCCCCGACAACCAAAAAGCACCGCGTTCAAAAGGGCGACACGCTCTTCTCGATTTCGCGCCGCTATGGAGTCACTGTTGACCAAATCAAAAAGGCCAACAACCTGCAGAGCTCAAACCTCTCCATAGGCCAGTCGCTCATTATTCCCAAGAAATAATCATTACTAATTTAATTCATCAATCATTATGAAAAAACTCATCCTTTCGGCCGTGGTTGCTCTTGGTGCAGCATTCTCGGCAGCAGCCGGTCCCTTCCAAATCGGCCCTGTTGTTGGTGTTAACATCAACAGCGTAAACCTCAAAGGCGTTTCCGAAAACTTCAGCTCCGACAACCGCTGCGGCATCGCTGCCGGCGTTATGGCCAAATTCACCGTGCCCATCATCAACGTTGGCGTAGACGCCTCCGTACTCTACGAACGCCGCACCACCCAGTTCTCAATCGCCGACGAAAGCGAAAAATTTATCTACAACTATATCGCAGTGCCCGTACATGTTCGCTACGACGTGTCGCTCCCTGCCGTTTCGCAGATAATCTATCCCAGCATCTTCACCGGTCCTAATTTCGCATTCAAAGCCGGCAAAGATGCCGACGACTCCTTCAAGCCTAAGAAATGCAACGTTGGCTGGGACTTCGGCCTGGGCATAACCCTGGTTCAGCACCTGCAGATTTCCGCTGCCTATACCCTCGGTATTTCAAATGCCATCACCTCGCACTTCGGTGTGGAAGACTCCGGCATCAAGGGCAAAACCTCGGGTTGGACCATCTCCGCAGCCTATTTGTTCTAAACTAAATTCGGGAGCGTTAACACATTTTAACGCTCCCGAATCCCTCTCTCTCAAAAATTCTCGCTAACTTTGCACTCGCAATTGCAAAATGCACCTGGAGTGGTGCTCGAGTGGTTGAAGAGGCACGCCTGGAAAGCGTGTATACGCCAAAAGCGTATCGGGGGTTCGAATCCCCCTCACTCCGCAGAAAAGAGAGGCCTCGCCTCTCTTTTTTATAATTCCCTTGTTCACTGCCTCTTTCAAATTAGCACCGGAATTATATAATCGCGCTTAAGCGCACAAAAACAGTGTTGGATGTAAAATCCGGTTTAAGTGTTTTCTGCGCTTTTAACGCTGAATACTGTTGCTTATAGCGAGAAGAGTAGATGAATGAGAAATGTTGTCGCGCGGGATTAGGAGAAGGTTTTGCGGCGGAAGATGAAGTTGCGGCCGAGGTATTTTTCGCGTACGGTGGGGTTTTGAGCGAGTTCTTCGCTGGTGCCCTGGAAGAGGATTTTGCCTTCGAAGAGCAGGTAGGCGCGGTCGGTAATCGACAGCGTTTCCGGGGCGTTATGGTCGGTGATGAGTATGCCGATGTTTTTTTCTTTGAGGTGATAAACAACGCTCTGAATTTCTTCTACGGCTATGGGGTCAACGCCGGCAAAGGGTTCGTCGAGCATTATGAACTTGGGACTGATTGCCAGGCAGCGGGCAATTTCGGTGCGTCGGCGCTCGCCACCGCTGAGGCGGTCGCCGAGGTTGTGGCGCACTTTTTGTAGCGAGAACTCGTTGATTAGCGTTTCGAGTTTTTCTTTTTGTTGCTGTTTGGTCAGGTCGGTGAGCTGAAGCACCGCGCGGATGTTGTCTTCAACCGACAGTTTGCGAAAAACCGAGGCTTCCTGCGCCAGATAGCCTATGCCGTGGCGGGCGCGTTTATAAACCGGGAATTTGGTAATGTTAAGGTCGTCGAGAAATATTTCGCCCTCGTTGGGGGTGACCAGGCCGGTGGTCATGTAGAAGGTTGTGGTCTTGCCGGCGCCGTTGGGGCCGAGCAGGCCAACGATTTCGCCCTGCTCAACGTTGATGCTCACGTGGTTGGCCACGGTTCTGCGACCATAAATCTTAACGAGGTTGTCGGTTCTGAGTATCATCCTTTTCCGAGTCGGCTTTCAATATAGTCGGTGAGCAGGCGCATGGCAACGATGTTGTGCCCGCCCTGGGGAATAATCAAGTCGGCAAAAGCCTTTGAGGGTTCGATGTGCATGCGGTGCATGG
>CAZKPP010000078.1:0-9692 GCA_964554665.1 uncultured Bacteroides sp. | reverse complement strand
TGGTCTTGCGACTGGGGGTCCTTCGACGGGTAAACGCAGTGGTTGTCGCCGTCGTGCTGCGTAACGCGCACCAGTGCGCTGAAATACATGCCTTTCGGCGTGGTGGTTTTGTCGGTGGTGTGGTCCCACATTTCTTGCTTCTGGGGAATAACCATAGCCTTGCCGCCACCGCCCAAGATTGAAACCGCGGTCGCTTTGGTGTTATGTTCGGAAGCGGTGATATGCACCACTTTATCGTTGGGGGCGAAGACGTAATCGACATATCCGCGCGGGGGGTCGGACGAGAAGAACCACTCACCGATTGTATTCTCCTTATTCTCATTTCCGTCAGAATTCTTAATCTCGGTTGAGAGCCCGAAGTCTGCCTCTATAATGATGCCGCCAATGCGCCATCCGGCCACCTCGATGTCGTAGAGCGAGTTGTTGCCCCATGCGGCGACTTCAACTCCCGACAGCTGATGCTCAAAGTGGATTTTGATGCCGGAGTAGAGATTGTCGGTTTTGTTGCCTTGGCCAATGGCCGTTACGAAGTCGACATGCTTGTCGATGTCGGGAATGGTCCGGAATTTGGTCAGGCGGTAATCGTAGTTAACAACGTCGCCGTTTTTAACCGTTGAGTTGGCATATATAAAACAGTTGTTATCGTTGCTAATGCCGGCGCGTCGTTTCATTTCCTGGATCGACGGGTGAAAGGCAAAGAATTTCAGTATGCCGATCGTGTCTCCGGTGTTGGCGGGCCATCGGCACTCGCCGGAGCGGAATACGCCGTCAACCTCGCGACGAACGGTTTTATCTTCGAAGTGGGTGGAGAGAATGCCGTCGTCGCCCGGCTTTTTTTCAGGGCATATGGCTGAAACCGTAAATCCGCTGTCAACAAGCTGTTCTTTCAGGTCATAAGGCGTGCGCGACGACACTCCGGGCATGTCGGTAACGAAAGAAATTTCATCGTCGTTGACCATGATGCCCGACTCCATCACTTCATCCTGCGAGCAGGACGAAAGCAACAGAGAAAATGATATGGTAGAGGTGAGGATAAGATTGATTCGTTTCATAGGTTAACCGATGATTTAAGAGCCGGGAACCGTGAATTGGCTGCCACCGCCGACTTGCCATTCTTTAACGGTGTAGGAAATGCCGACTTTGTCGCTGATTATGGCGTCACCGGCGCCGGGCGAGGTATAGGTAACCTCGGGATCGTGGAGACCGACACCATGGCTATAGTCGAGGATATAGGTGTAGATAAAGCCGGGAGCCATGTTGCCTTTGATTGGCAGGGCTGCCCAACCGAACTCTTTGATTTCTTCATCAGCCGGCAGGGTGTAGGCGGCAGTTAAAGCAGCGTCGGAGCAATAGCGGTCGCCATCTTTATAGAGGCGGGTCGAGATTACGCCCGTGTTCTTTTTAACGGCAAAATATACTTTTGGAATATCGAGGGCGTCGGCACCCTGCGACAGGTCCGTATAGGGGTAGCGTTGCGGATTGACCGGATTTTGGCCTGAATTTACGGTTGCGTCGGTAACCCTTATCAGAACGCTGAGATAGAGCTGCTGCTTGGCGTTGTGGGCGTCGTTGGCGTGGTCCCAGCCGGTGTAGTTAGCCGGAATAATCATTGCGCAGCTATCGTTGCCCATTATCGAAACCGCATTATTTTCATAAACGCGGTTACTATTTCCGCAGGTGAAAATCTTGTCGCCGTTGCGATAGATATATTCAACAATGCCCCGGGTAGGGGTTCCAGTCCATTGACCGCCTCCAGCTATGGGTTTGAATTCAAACGTTCCCTCAACGCCGGCACCACCGATACGCACACCGGCGATTTCAATGTCGCAGCTCTTGTGGGCGCCGTGAGCCTTGATTTCTATGCGGCTGAGCTGGTGGGCAAACTGAAGCTCAATGCCGTTGAAAAGATTTTCGGCCATGGAGCCGCTTGCGTAGGCGGTTATGAAATCGAGCTGTTCGGCAATATCTTTGGCAACACGGAAGCCACTGTATTTATAGTCGAGAGCGGTTGCCGTGGAGTTGTTGACCAGTTTGGCTCCGGGAACTTTGCTCACTGCGGGGTAGAAGCCATAGAACGAAAGCTGGTGGCTCTCCTTGGTCGGAATGGGCCAACAGCATTGGGGCGATGTGTGGGTTTGCTCATCTGCGTCGATGTCCACCGTTTCGTTGGCAAAATATGGCCTCATAATGCCGTTTATTACGGAGTCGGGCTCGTCGAAATCAAAGGCCGTAATCTGGAAGTAGGGCAGATTACTTTCCGTGATAACCTCGGCGCGGCTCGTAACTTCGGCAAGCGAAGTGCGGAACGCAATGAGGTTGCCGTTACCTTCGGTGCCAACGGGCATATCTTCCTGCGAGCACGCCGAGAACATCATGGCGGCTCCGATAAACAGGTATGTCGGTTTTATTTTGGAGTTCATATATAATCTTTAATTATTTTCTTGGCACTATGGTGTTTATCGGGTCGGTTTCTTCCCATTCGGCCACTGAAATACTGAATTCTATCTTGCCTTCGGTGATGGAGAGTGACAATGTGTAGCTCATACCGGCATGCCAACCTTGGGGAATTGAGAGACGCTCGGATTTTTGATGTTCTCCGGCGCTGTCGGCGGTCGTATACGTTATAATCATGTCGGTGGGGGCGTCCGGGTTGGGAATCATCAGGAGTGCGTCGTCGGCTGAAAACAGGTCATGGGGTTTGCCGTCGGCAGGAATTGTTCTTTTCGAATCGCGGGCTTCGCGGAATGTGAGGCTTACGGTGCCGTTGCGTTGATTGAGCCACCCGTCGTAAGAGTCGGGGTCTAAAACGTAGTCAGAGGTCATTGTGCTGCTCCCCGTAAGCGGCGCCGGTGTGAGGCGATAGGTTGCTTGGGTTGGAACATCCTCGAAGGATATGGAGTTAACGAAAAGCGGAGCAGCATCTTCCGCGGGATTGGTGTATGATACGCGGATATTGAAGTTCGAGAGGATATGGTCGAATTTAAACACCACCGGCGAGGAGTTGCCGTCGATGTAGTTGCGTCGGTGGGTAGCAGTTAAGATGTCAACGGCATCGGTATAGTTCGATGGCATGATAACAATCATGGAGAGGGTATTTTCTGCGTATTTCAGTTCGCGGATTGTGTTGGCCGCTTCGTGGGGGTGAACTGCAACGAAAGAATGTTCAAAGTCGGGCCACCAATACTGGGTGTTTTCATGTTTCCAGCTGCCGGTGGAGGCGTCGTAGGCTACGCGTTCGCCGAAGAAACCGTTGTGGAAAATATCTTCGGTCTTAGACCAGTCGCTATAGACTGCAAACGGCGCGGCGTAGAGGTTTTTCGCGGTTGTGAGACTTGCTCGCGAAAGTGGTTCGACATCAAACTCCATTGCGCAGCCCGGGGTGGGGGCGGCGACAGGTTCTTGCTCTTGCGTTTCACATGAAGCTGCAAGCGCTGAAAGTATCAGAAGGAGAATTATATGTCGGAATTGGTCAATCATTTATCAGATTGGTTCATTATTGATTGTTGGAGGAGAAGCAGAGCGGTTGAGGGGAGAAAACTGCGCCGCCCGCTCTTGAGCGGCGCAGTTTTTTGGATTTCAGTTTAGAACTTGAAGGTGGGGTTTTCATCGGGATCGGGTTCGTTCCAGTTTTCAACAACGCCTGCGCCGGTTTCTTGGGCCACGAAGGAGATGATGTCGAGGTTGGCAGAAGAACCGGAGAGAACAATGTTGTAGGTGTAGGAATAACCTTTATTCCAGGTGGGGTTGAAGGTACCAACGATGGTCTTGTTCAGAACTTCTTCATCCTTAGAGGTAATCTTGAGGTCAAATTGGATCTTCACGTTTTCCTTGCTGCCTTCTACATTGTAGTTATAAGGAATAACGTATGCGGTGATCGATTTATTGTTGTCGTCGTAGGTGGCTTTGGGAGTCAGTTTGCCGCCATCGGCGAGAAGGTTAACAGATGCACCATTGGATGATTCAACTGCATACCAACCGATAGAAGGAGTGTAGGAACCGATGCCGTGGATGTCTTTGATAACAACGTTGCTTACTTCAACATCATATTCGGGGTCGAACTGGTTGGCGAAGACAGCCTGAACTTTCGAAAGAAGGTGCTGGAACTGGAATTGTACAGTCTGGTTCAGACCTGTTTCAAGAGTGGGAACGTTGGTCTTCGAAGCGTAAACGAGGTCGGCCTGGGTGGTGGCATTGGAAAGGTAGTTTACGATGGCCAGTTCGTAACCGGCAGCGGGTTTGTCGGAAGTTGTAACAGTTTCGTCAGCTTCAACCTTAACCCAGCTGAGTTTGTTGTCGGCAATCTTACCATTCCCATCGCTGTAGGCAAAGAAGTTGTAAGTTGCCTCGGGCATCCAGTAGCGGGGTTCAGATTTATACGACCAAACGCCATCTTCTTTAACAATCTGGGTGTTGGTGAAGTCGACGATAACATCGCCACCCTTGGTGATGTTGTAGCCATACACATAGAACGCAGAGAGGGTGGAGTTGTCGAGGTCAGCACGTGAGTGTTTGTTAACCACGTTTTCGAAACTGATGACGTTGCGGCCGGAAGCTGCGTCTTCGAGAACCTCCTCAGAGGTGCAAGCCGAGAGAGCCAGGGCACCTACTGCGAAAAAGAAAAATTTACTTTTCATGTGATTAAAAATTAAGTGATTAAGTTAAATGAATTATTTGTTTATTTCAATTTAGTTATGATTTCAATTTATTTTGCGCCGGGTTGGTTGCCTAACGGAAGGTCAATAACTTCGCCGGAGTCGTTCCAGTCAGAAACGTCGGTTTCAAATCCGGAGTTGACCTGACCTTCGGAATCTTCAATCTTCAGGCCGCTGACTTTGATTACGCCGCCGCGGGGCTGATTTTTCATTTGGTCGGTGATGTCGAAGTTATATTCAATGGTTTTGCCGTTGCGGAGCATAACTTCGAGGTTGAGGGTGTAGGGGCGTTCGTCTGAGGTAGAGATGGTTCGGCCGTAATATTCATCGGGGAAGCCGGGAATGCCGAATGAGCGCACCTGCGCGCGGCAGCAGTTTTCAGCTTTTTCGCAGTCGAAGAGCACAATGGCAGTTTCGTCCGATGTAGCGCCGGTTCGCAGATAAACCGACTCGGCAACGCCGCCCAGAGCGCCGCGAACGAGCGCAACGTGCTCCAGACCGTAGTCAAACTCGTAGGTTATATGATAGGTATAAACCAGCGGCTGCATTTTGATTTGCATGTGTTCCTGCTCGTGGTTCTGCAGGCTGCGCACGTTTTCAATGAAAGCCGAGTAAAGGATGTCCGGGGGGTTGGTGGTGCGGGCATTGACATGCTTCTGATACATGATTTCGAGCGACGCACGCGAACGCGAGCGCGACGTGGCCTCGGCGCGCGCATCGTTGACCGACGCAACGTCCGACAGGATAATATATTCGGTGTCGCCGTTATAGAGCAGCATCGAGCGGCTCTCGCCGGCCTCGACTATAAACTGTTTGCCGTCGATGGGCATAAAGCCGTTGACTACGCGGCCGTCGGTGTGGTAGCTCACCATGTTGACCCATTCGGGCATTGAGGGGCGAAGCTGGTCGTAGCCGCAACCATAATATTCCTGATTCCAGTTGTTTATATGGTCCATGCCGTAGTCGCGCTCCCATTCGCGCTCCCAGGCAAAGTCGATGTTGAGCACCGGATAGTGGTCGTAGCAGAGCTCCTGGCGGCACGATGTTATCATCGGCAGCAGGGCGAGCATAGCGCCTATAAATATGTTAAATCTGCGATTCTTCATATTGCGGGCTCAATCTTTTTATTCTTGTTGATGTCACAGAAGCGCCATACCAAAGAGAATTTCGCCTTAATCGGGCCGAAATAGTTGAGGTCTTTGGTGCGCAGATAAACGTGGTGGCCCTCAAACGGTTCATACTCCTTATAGCGGGTATAAACGTAGCCGGCACCGACTGCTGCTTCGAGCGAGAGGGAGCGGGTGATGGGCCACATGTAGCCGACCGACAGGCCTGTCATCAGGCCTTCGCCGTACTTACCGTTGCCGCCGTTTTGAAGGTCATACCAGCCGCCGCCGGCAATGAGGCCGACGTAGAGGCCATGCCAGGGGGCGCGCGGCTTAATCCAGCGGCGGGCCTCGGCGTCGATTACCGAAAGGCGGTAGCTCTTGTTGTCGCGATAGTGTCCCCACCATGCAACGTTGCCCTCAACTGCTACCGACCAGTTCGGGGTAATCAACCACTCAAACTCAAGGTTGGGCAGCAAGATGCCATAATATAATAAGTTAGTCTTGAGGGCAAACAGGTGGCGTGGCGGAATTTCGGTTGCTATTGTGGCAGTGGTGTCGGCAACAACCACTGTGTCAGGCTCAATGATTGTTTCGGTGGCAACAACCGTGTCAACCTCGGTGGTTAAAGTGTCGGGCACAACCTCAACCTCTTCGGCAACTTCGGGCTGAACCGGCTCCGGAACTTCGAGCTTGATGGTGAACGAAATAGCTACGGCGCTGCGGAGCTTCGGGAAGATATTTTTGAGCATCCAGCGCCACGGACGGCCGCCCTGAAGGTCCATCAGCTGCTTCTTGCGGCCGCTGACAATTGCCCCGGAGGCGTTAAACACATATTTCGGCGTGTGGTCGATAATGTCGAGAACTTTTGCCCGGGCCGGAACATCGGGATTCGCTTCAACAGCGCTGCGGAGTTCATCCCACGCTTCGCCTTCCGAAGTGGCCTGAAACATGGTTGCGGGCAGGCCGGTGCCTTGCTCAATGAGGGAAATGATTGTGGAGCATCGCTTTTGCGAAAGGCGCTTGTTGAAACTTTCGGAGCCTTCGGGAGATGCATATGAGCGGATGACGATTCGATCGAGCTGCTTGGCGCCGGCTGCCACATTGACCTTGTCGATGAAATCCTTCATCGACTCGGCATTGCCATCCAGCTCAGGATTGAACTGCCATCGGCCTATGTTAAAATATACTTTTACCGAATCCTCAGCGGTTTGGCCGAGAGCGAAAAGGACTGAGAAAAAGGTAAGTATAGTGACAATTAAGCTTCTCATAAAATCTCAAGCTTCCGTGTATTCTTACGTAGGTTCGCTTTCAACGTTGCAAAAATATTACTTTTTTGCGAAATTTCAAGAATTTTTACCAATTAGTTAAAGAAGTTTAACACTTTTAACAAATATTCCCATTCCGGCCTTATTAAATACGCGGGCGATTTGGTCATGCGGCGGAATTTACGTAACTTTGTTGGTTGAAAAACCAATGAGTTTATGGATATAGATGTGGTCTACGAGGATAATCACCTCATTATTGTAAATAAGCGCGCGGGCGAAATCGTTCAGGGCGATAAGTCGGGCGACGAACCCTTAGTCGAGCGCGTCCGCCAATATATTAAGGAGACGTACGCCAAGCCGGGCAATGTTTTCTGCGGCCTTGTTCACCGCCTCGACCGCCCGGTGGCCGGGTTGGTGGTGTTTGCCAAGACCTCAAAGGCACTGTCGCGCATGAACGAACTCTTTCGCACCGGTGGGGTCAAGAAAACCTACTGGGCCATTACCCGCAATGACCCGCCGGCTCCCGAAGGGCGCCTGCAGCATTGGATTACCACCGTTGAGCGCACAAATAAAAGCACAGCCCACTCCTCGCCCAAGGCCGGGGCCAAAGAAGCGCGCCTCAGCTATAAGCTCATCGGCCGCTCCGACCGCTATAACCTGCTGGAAGTAACCCTCGAAACAGGGCGCAAGCATCAGATTCGCGTGCAGCTGTCGGCAATCGGTTGCCCGGTGCGCGGCGACTTGAAGTATGGCGACAAGCGCTCCAATCCCGACGGCTCCATATCGCTTATGGCGCGCCACATCGAGTTCATCCATCCGGTATCTAAAAATCTTATATCAGTCAGTGCGCCGCTCCCCGCCGGTGATCCGCTCTGGCAAGCCTTTAACCCCGATTTGAAATGAAGATAGTATTTCTTGGTACTCCCGAGTTTGCCGTCGAGAGCCTCGACGCCATAATTAAGGCCGGCCACGAGGTCGCCGCCGTAGTAACCGCCACCGACAAACCCGCAGGCCGCGGCCACAAACTGATGCCGTCGGCAGTGAAACAATATGCCCTCGACCATAATATAGAGTTGTTGCAGCCCGCAAAGTTGCGCGACCCCGAATTTCTCAACCGCCTGCGCGAAATCAATGCCGACCTCTTTGTGGTCATCGCCTTCCGCATGCTCCCCGAAGAAGTGTGGGCCATGCCGCCGATGGGCACCTTTAACCTCCATGCGTCGCTGCTGCCCCGATATCGCGGCGCGGCACCCATCAACCGTGCGGTCATGGCAGGGGAGAAGCGCACCGGAGTGACCACCTTTTTGCTTCAGCACGACATCGACACCGGCGATATTCTCCGCCAGGAGGCAATCGACATTGCCGACGACGAAAACGTTGGCTCGGTTCATGACCGGCTCATGCATCTCGGCGCGCGCGTTACTGTAGAGACCCTCGCTGACATTGCCGCCGGCACCGTCCGCCCCATGAAGCAGGTTGACGCCGAGGCCACCGCCGCACCGAAAATCTTTAAGGAAGATTGCCGTATAGACCCGGCAATGACTGCCGAGCAGGCGCGCAACCACATCCGCGGGCTGTCGCCATATCCGGGCGCGTGGACCGACTCGCTGTTAGACGGCCAGACAATCAAGGTGTTTGAGGCCAAACATGCGTCGGAGCGCAAACCGGGTCACCTGTACATGGACTTTGCCGACGGCGCGCTCGAATTCGTCGAAATTCAGCCCGCGGGCAAAAAGCGGATGCCGGCGACTGACTTTTTGCGCGGACTTCGTTAAAAAATATTAAACCGCAAAGTTTGGCACAATCTTTGCTATTCCCGGAGTGTTATAAATGTAAACTCTATTATTTATGGAAATCAGACTAACCCAAGAATTAAACAACATACTCCAGGAATCGCTGAACATTGCGATGCACTGCGGCAGCGCGCGGATTACCCCCGAGCATGTTCTCGCTGCCTTGATTGCTGCGCCTGATTCCCAGTGTGCGGCGATTATCGACCGCGTTGCCGGCACTCCCGGTTTTGCTGTAGATTATATGAGCAAGCTGCTGGCCGACAATAATTACCGGTCGGAAGTTGACAGCAACGTAGCTCCGGTGGCCCTGCCACTCACCGAGCGTCTCGTCAAGCTGTCGGCTCTGGAAGCGCGCATGCTTCGCTCGCAGGTTATCGAGCCGATACACCTGTTGCTTGCCATGTTCCACAACTCCGAGGTGGGCATCATGGGCTTTATGACCCCGATGCACCATGCCGGAGTAACATACGAGGCGCTCTATCAGATCGTGTCGGGCCAGGAGCCTAAAATGGGTTCCGGATTCACCGACGACGAAGATGACGACCAGATGCCCTCTGATACCCAAAAATCGGAAACCGCTCAGGCTAATGCCGCCGGCAAGAAGGGACATGACACCCCGATGCTCGATAAGTTCGGCATCGACATGACCCGCGCCGCTGCCGAAGGTCGCCTCGACCCCGTAATCGGCCGCGACACCGAAATCGAGCGCGTGGCTCAGATTCTTTCGCGCCGCAAAAAGAACAACCCTGTTCTTATCGGCGAACCGGGCGTTGGTAAGTCGGCTATCGTTGAGGGCCTTGCCCTGCGTATTGTTAACCGTCAGGTTGCCCGCGTGCTGTTCGACAAGCGCGTGGTTGCCCTCGACATGGCTTC
>CAZKPP010000077.1:0-9914 GCA_964554665.1 uncultured Bacteroides sp. | reverse complement strand
GGAATTAGAGGCGGATGAGGTGGCCGTTTTGGATGTAGAGGCCGGGGAGGGGATTGGCGGCGGCGCGGCGACCCTGCAGGTCGTAGATTACTCCGTCGGCAGCGGGCTGCTCAGGTTTGCGGAGTTCTTCGATTTGGGTCTGGCCGGGTTCTGCGGGCCAATCCTTGGCGGCATCGATGCCGTCGTAGCAGATCAGGCTCGAAGCGGGGAGCTTGAAGTTGAGCGGCCGGTCGATGTTGATGGGCTGGTCGAGCTCAATGCCTTCAATCGGGTTCTGAACCTTAAAGGAGTGCTTCAGGCGGATTGAACCGTTGATGTGAGCAGGGATTTCGAGAGCTTCGCGCAGGGTTGTGGTGTAGGTCTTTGCGTTGTTGGAACCGTTGCGGAGCACCAGGGTCGACTTGGTGCCGTTCCAGCTGGCCCAGCCATAGATCTGGGCTTCAGCGCCGGTCCAGGGGTCGCCGCCTACCCAGTGGATGTCGGCAAGAACGTCGGCATTCTTTTCCTGCCAGATAATACATTCGGCAACATCTTCCCAGAGCTTGCCCTGCTTGCCGTCGCCAACAATGCTGTTCATCAGCGGGTAGTCGCAATAGAGCTCAACCATCGATGCACCCGACACGAATGCGCAGCGCAATTCGCGCAGAACGGCGTTATAGTCCTGCGAGTATTTGCAGCCGTTGTCGTGGGTGGTAAGGATGAAACCGTGGTTCATAACCGAGTTGATAGGGCAGAGGGGCGAGCCTTCAACGTAGTTCTGGTGGATAAGGTTGTCGCGGTAGGTAATCCAGTTTTCTCGGTCGATGCTGTTGTTACCCATGGTGCCGAAGTCCTTTTCCTGGCGCCAGGTGGCGTCGGCTACGCTATACCAGAAGGGCGATGCCCAGGTGCCTACGGTGGTGTTGAGGAAGATGTCGGGCTTGATTTCGCGCACTCGCTGTTCAATGTCGATAATGCCTTCGGCGCCTTCTTCATTTCCGGCCTGAGGACCATAGGCTGCAAAGAGGCTGCTGATGCCGTCGAATTTGAAGTAGCGGTGGTCGTAGCTGGTGATGAAGTGAGTGCAGGCATCGAGGAATACTTTGTAGTATTCGGGGTTGCTGAGCTGCATGCCGCCCTTGCCGTTCCAGTAGGCTCGACGTCCGTTGCCACTTGTGCCATAGCCGCCTACGGGGCCGAGCCAGATGCCCTGGCCTGCGTTCATTGCGGTTGCAACTTTGTCAATCTCAGTCAATCCGTTGGGGAAGTTATAGTTGAAGGTCCATGTGCCCCATTCGTCCCAGCCGTCGTCCCAAACGAAAGCTTTGATGTTGGCGTTGGAGGCATCGTAGAGGTTCTTTTTCCATTGGCCGATAACGTCGATACACTGGGCTTCGGTGAAGTGGGAGGCATAGGTGGGGTCGTCCTTGCGGTTGATGTTGAGTTCAAACCAGGAGTTGTAGATGGGGAAGGGACGCCATGCAACGGCGCGTTCGCGGTCAACGTAGCAGGCCACTGAGCGGCGCTGCTGATCTTTGGCCACGAGGCCTACTACGGCACCGATTTTCCAGGTCTTGCCGGCGGCGAGGGTGGTTTTACGCTGCCAAACGCCCATGATCTCCTGGCTGTCGTTTGCAGGCAGGTAGATGAAGAATTCCTTGGTGAAGGAGAGGTTGATGTTGCCGTTGGTGTTGAGGGCATTGTCGGCGTTGTGGGCGTAATAGCGCAGGGTGAACTCGCCGGAGTAGGGAACCTCCAAGGAGTAGACGTTGGCCATTTTGTTGGTGCCGCTGTAGCCTACATGGTAGTCGCAGGCAGCAACGTTGCCGTCTTTGTCGAGCAGCTCCATGGCGCAGATGTCCAGGCGGTGGTAGCCCGAGGTGTATTGGAAGTCGGCCGTCAGTGTGCCGGAGTCGGCAAAGGTTATTTTATGCTCCATGTGGCGTACGTTGTTGATGTTAACGCCGAGTTCCTCAATGCGTTTCTCAACGTTTGCAGCGCCGGTTTTGGTCCATGAGGTGCCGGTCCAGGTGTCGATCTGATGGTCGTCGACATCCATGAAGTTGCGGTTGGTATAGCTGAGGTTGATGGTGCCGTTGGTGCTGAGGGCATTGTCGGCGTTGTGGCTGTAGTAGCGCAGGGTGTAGCTGCCGGCTTGGGGAACCTGGAAGCCGTAGATGTTGTTGCTCTTTTGGTTGCCGCTGTAGCCGGTGTGGTAGTCGGCGGCAACGACGTTGTTATCTTTGTCGAGCAAAACTACGCCGCAAACGTCAATGCGGTGGTTGCCCGAGGTGTAGACAAACTCGGTGGTCAGCGAGCCGGGCACTTCAAAGGTTACCGAGCGGTCCATGTGGCGCACGTTGTTGACGTTGACGTTCAGGGCCTTGATTTCGTCGCAAACGTTGTCAGCGCCGGTTTTGGTCCATGAGCTGCCGGTCCATGAGTCGGTTTCGGGTTCGGAGGTGGTTATTGTGTTATTGCCGGTGGCGGAGAGTACGCGGCGGATTTTCTTTGCGTTGGGGTCTTCGCCGATAACAATGGTGGGAACCGATACTTTATTGTTATAGGTGATTTTGCCGGTCGATGTGATGGATTCGGATGCGGTTTCAACGAAGTAGCGAACAATGTAGCTGCCGGCCTTGTCGAGGTTGAAGGTGTAAACGTTGTCGCGCTTCTGATTGCCGGTGAAGCCTGCGTGATAGTCGCAGGCTACAACTTCGCCGGTTTGCGAATCGCAAACGTCAACGCCCACCAGATTCAGGCGGTGGCTGCCGCCGGTGTATTCAAAGGTGATCTGCTGCTGTCCGGCAACTCGGAAAGTGAGCACGCCGCGGGCGGCAACTACGTTACCGGCGCCGATGGCCTGGTTGCCGGCAATGGTTTTCAGCGCAAGAATTCCGGCCGGAACATTCGTGCCGGGAATGTCGGTGAACGATTCGGGAGTCCAGCCGTTAGGGTCGAACGTTTCCAGGCCGCTGTTGGGCGAGTTGACCGAGTTGAATGCCATTGGGGTTTCGGCGCCGGCAAAGATATTGTTCGAGGCAATCATGGCGCCGCGGGTGTTGCCTACTACCATGGGGGTAGTGTGGCCTTCCACGTTGTCAACAACATAGTAGAGGGGAGTGATGGAGCTCATGGCCACGTCGCCGCCGGTGGGAGTGATTTCCATTTCGGTGCGCAGATAGTGGGAGCCGTCGCGAAGAACCGCGCGCCACATAACATCGAGGCCTGCGCCGGTGAAGTTGGCAACTATGGCTTGGCCGGCAAAGCGCTCCGAGCCTTTGGGCGAAGCGGGGTTGGCGGTGAGCGGTTCAATCGAAACCGATTCGAGGGTCATTGCCGAAGCGGGAACTTCGGTTTGGTTACCGAGAACAATTGTGAAGATTTCCGTTCCGGGCAGCAGGTTCATGGCTTCGCAGCCATTGAACATGAGCGTGGTGCCGTTGCTGATAAATGAGGCAGAGAGCAAGTCGTTGCTCAGGGTATAGACACCGTTGCTTTCACTAACGGCGGCTATGCCGGGCTGGGTCTGCCCCGGAAAGATTACTGTTTGGGCCGAAGCGGTAGCCACACCGGCTCCGAGAGCGGCGGCCAGCAAACAGTGACGCCAGTTAAAAAGATTCATGATAGTGATTTTATAGGTTTATTATTATTAAAGTCTATAGTGCGCGCAATGGCTAATCAGCTGGGAATCCGGAGCTGATTAGCCATTTAATAACCCATTTGGCGGAAGTCATAGATATACTTCCTCCGTTAGTGTAAATGGGGGGGGGTAAAAAGCTGATTTTTAGTCATTTACTGGTTTTGATGGGCGATTGTCGTTTACAAATTTACAACAAAAATCTGTAATTCACAAAAAAATTGTCAGAGCATTGCGGCGGTGCGCTTCAGTGCCTTGATGAAGGCGTCGACCTCGGCTCGGGTGTTGTAGGCCGCGAAGCCGGCGCGGACAGTGCCTTCGATGCCGAGGGCGGCCATCAGCGGCTGGGCGCAATGGTGGCCGGTGCGCACTTCAACTCCCTGCTTGTCAAGCAGAAGACCAACGTCGTAATGGTGGGCGCCTTCGAGGTTGAAGGAAATTACCGGCTCTTTGTCGGGCGTGGTGCCATAGATGGTTATGCCCGGGATTTCGAGCATCTGCTGCGTGCAGTAGTCGAGCAGGTCATGCTCGTGGTCGGCAATGGCTTCGAGCCCGGTTGAATCGAGGAAGTCGAGGGCCTTGGGTAGCGCGCCGATGCCTACGAAGTCGGGGGTGCCCGCTTCGAACTTATAGGGAAGTTCGGCAAAGGTCGTACCGTCGAAGCTGACGTGGCCAATCATTTCTCCGCCCCCTTGGTAGGGAGGCATTGATTCGAGCAGTTCGCGGCGGCCGTAGAGAACGCCGATGCCCGAAGGCCCATACATTTTGTGGAGCGAGAATGCGTAGAAATCGGCCCCGAGAGTCTTGACGTCGGGGCGAATATGAGCCACGGCCTGGGCGCCGTCGACCAACACCAAAGCGCCATGCTTCTTTGCTTCGGCAATGATTTCGGCAACGGGATTAAGGGTGCCGAGCACGTTGCTGACGTGGCAGAACGAAACGAGCCGCGTCCTTTCAGTAAATAGCGAGCGGTAGTCTTCGAGGTCGAGGGCTCCGTCGGGAAGAATTTTGACGGGTTTGATTATCAGGCCGCGTTGCTTGGCATGCAGTTGCCATGGAACAATGTTGGCATGGTGTTCCATAACGGTGAGGATAATTTCGTCGCCCGGGTTGAAGCGTTGACAAAGTGATGAGGCCACAAGGTTGATGGCTTCGGTGGTTCCGCGCGTAAAAATTATTTCTTCAACCGACTCGGCGTTAATCCATTGGCGCACGCGCTCGCGGGCCGATTCCTGCAGCGCCGTGGCCTGCTGGGCCAGGGTGTGTACTCCGCGGTGAACGTTGGCCTTGGTGTTGAAATAGCCCGATTCGATGGCGTCGACAACCGCTTTGGGGGTTTGCGACGTGGCAACGTTATCGAGGTAGACCATGGGGCGGCCGTAGAGCTCGCGGTCGAGCGCCGGGAATTGCCGGCGGATGTTTTCAACGTCGAGGGCCATGATTAGAAGTCGCTGAATCTGCTTTCAATACGTTCCAAAACATTTTCGCGCACCTTTTCGTCGGCTATGCGGGCGGCAACTTCGCTCACAAAGGCCTGCATGAGCATGCGGCGGGCGGTTTCGAGCGGAATGCCGCGCTGGCGCATATAGAACAGGGCGTTTTCGTCGAGCTGGCCGGTTGCTGCGCCATGGCTGCACTTGACTTCGTCGCAATAGATTTCGAGCGTGGGCTCGGCGTGCATGCGCGCACCACGCGATGCAAGGAGGTTGCGGTTGGTCTGATACGCTTCGGTGAAGCGGGCGGCCTGATCAACGATTATGCGGCCGTTGAAGGCACATTGGCTTTGACCGTCGGCAACGTATTTAAACAGCTGGTTTGAAGTGGAGTGCTCGGCGTGGTGGGCAATGTTGGTCGTGTAGGTTATCTGCTGGTCGGAGTTGGCAAGCACGAAGCCGTTGACCGACGCGGAGGCTCCAGTGCCGTTGAGGTCAACGTTGACAGTGGTGTGGAGCCGGCGGCCATTGAGGGTGGCAAATGTGAGGTCGAGGGCCGCGTCGGAGTTGAGCGCCGCGCTGATTTCCAGCTCTACGGAGTCGGAGGGCGCGTCTTCGATAATGTCGAGAGCCAGCGCTGACCCTTCAGCAAGGTTTATCGTCAGCCGGCCGGCCGGCGGGTTGTCGATAACAACGTGCTTGCGCTCGCCGCGGGTGAGAGTAATATCAGTCATTACCGTCGATTTCGTTTTTAATCCAGTCGTAGCCGCGTTCTTCGAGTTCGAGGGCCAGTTCGGGACCACCGCTGCGAACTATACGGCCTTTATAGAGAACGTGAACGAAGTCGGGCTTTATGTAGTCGAGCAGGCGCTGATAGTGGGTAATGACTATGGTGCCGGTTTCGGGGGTTTTGAGCTTGTTGACGCCTTCGGCCACTATGCGCAGGGCATCGATGTCGAGCCCCGAATCGGTTTCGTCGAGAATGCTCAGCTTCGGTTCCAATACGGCCATCTGGAAGATTTCGTTGCGCTTTTTTTCGCCGCCGCTGAAGCCTTCGTTGACCGGACGCGAGGCGAGTTTGGCATCGAGTTCAACGATTTTGCGTTTCTCTTTCATCAGCTGCAGAAATTCGCCGGCGGGCATCGGGGGCAGACCGAAATATTTGCGCTTGGCATTGACTGCCGCGCGCATGAAGTTGGTCATCGAAACTCCGGGAATCTCCACCGGGTATTGAAACGAAAGAAAGAGACCTTCGTGGCTGCGGTCTTCGGGCGAGAGTTCGAGCAGGTTCTTGCCGTTGAGAGTGGCGGTGCCGCCGAGGACTTCGTAGGCGGGATTGCCGGCCAGCACCGACGAGAAGGTTGATTTGCCCGAACCGTTCGGACCCATTATGGCATGAACTTCGCCGGGGCGAACCTGAAAGTCAAGGCCTTTAAGAATTTCTTTACCGTCAACTGCGGCCCGAAGACCGCGAACATCGAGCAAAAGTTTATTTTGGTCTGTCATATTGGTCATAGCGTTTTAACAACGCGCAAAGTTACGAAAAAATCCTTAATATAAAAAGAAAAAGGCGGTTTGAGCGACCGCCTTTTTCTATGAGGAATTAATTCGTTGAAATCAGATTATTTCACAAAGATTTTGTGACCGTTGATAATGTTGATGCCATGAACCGGGGCGGCGAGGCGACGGCCCTGGAGGTCGTAGATAACGTCGGCGGCGGGAGCTGCGGCTTCAACTGCCGAAATCGACGAGGTTTGTTCGCGCTCCATGGGAATGAAGGTGTAGAGACCTGCATCCTGGTCGGCGGGGTTGTTCCAGAGGTGAATCGAGTAGCCCTGGCCGTTGCCTGCGGTGTTCATATACCAGCCGTTGGCAGCGTGCTTTGAGGTGATGGCCGAGTAGAAGTTGCCTGCTTCGTCGTAGCCCTGGTGCTGCTCAACGAGGCGGAAACCATAGTGCTTGTTGTCGTTATCGTAGTCCCAGCGGGCGGTGTTGCTGTTGTTAGAGTTAGTGGGGGTGGCGTTAACGGAGCCGTTGGGCTTGGCCATGCAAACCATTGCGTAGTGGCCCGAGCCTTCGGGATCGGCTTCGAATTTGAAGAGCTGATACTTATAGTTTTCGGCTTCTTTTTCGGCGGGGTCGTTGCTCCAGAGGCGGTCTTCCTGACAGTTGTTGCCCTTGGAATTGTCGCGCATCAGTTCAATAACCGTGCCGAAGCGGTCTTGGGTCTGCGGGCCGTTGAAGCGGGTGTGCAGGCGGTAGTAAACGTTTGCTTCGGGCATTTCTACGGGTTCCGGGTCAGCGGCAACCGGAGTGAAGACCACGTGGCCGCCATTGCCGTCGTTGGGGCTGTTGTAAACGTTGATGGCGTGGTTCTGGCCGGTGCGGGAGAAGTTCATCCATTGGCCCGACGACTGAGTGGAGCTGATGGCATAGCGGAATGCTTCGTCGCTAACTTCGGCGTAGAAGTCCTTATCGAGTTTAAAGCCGTAGTGAAGACCGTCGGAGTAGTTCCAGCGACCGGCAAGTGCAATCTGGGTCGGGGCGACGTTTACCGAACCATTGGGCTGGGCTTTGCAGACGATGGCATATTCGCCTTCCTTGGCGGGATTTTCAACGAATTTGAACTGCTGGTTCTCGGCGTCGGTGAGGGTTACGCCCTGCAGGGTGCCGTCGACAAGGGTCATTGCCAGGCCGGTGCGGTCGTCTGTGCAATCGCTCGAAAGGGTGTACCAGGTGTTGGGGTCGGGCTTGCGATATTCGGGCTGAATGAGCTGGTGAGCACCGTAGCCGTAGCCGCCGAGTTCAAGCAGGGGAATGTCGTTGGCAAAACGTGCGGTAACTGCGTCGGCGTCTTTGTTGACCACTGCGCTCCAGCCTTGTTCGGCAATACCCATCAGGCGGGGAAGCGCAAGGTATTCGAGGTCTTGCGGGCGGTCGACCTGTTCGGTCCAGAAGGTGCCCTGAACGCCGATGCAAAGGCTGTTCGACGGAGGATTAACGGTGAGGGTGGTGCGCAGGGCGCCGTCTTTAACAGCGCCTACTTTATCAATGCCGGAGTATGCGCGGTTGATGTAGTAACCGCCGTTGAAGCCGGTGTAGACGTGTTTCAGGCCGTTGTTTTGCGCTTTGTCGGCGCCGCCGGTCCAGATGAAAACAGTGGGTTTAACGGAGTTTACAACGTTCATGTCAGCGCCGCCGGCGGTGATGATTTCGTTCCATGCGCAAACGTTTTTGCCATGCTGATTCTTGGCGTATTCAGCAATTTCCTTGAAGAATGCGGTCTGGAGTTGGGTGAACGAGGTATAGCCTTTTTCCTCTACCAGAGCCTGACACGAGGGAGAGTTCTGCCATGCGGTGGTGGGGCATTCGTCGCCGCCGAGGTGGATGGTTTCGTAGGGGAAGTATTCGGCCAGAGCATCAACAACGTCTTTGATGAATTCAATGACTTTGGGGTTGCTGACGTCAAGCACGTCCTGGCTTACGCCGCCGGTGTTCCAGATAACGTGGTCGTAAGTATCGGAAGTTGAGAGTTCGGGGTAGGCGTGGATGGCGGCTACCATGTGGCCGGGCATGTCGATTTCGGGAATCACTTCAATGTGGCGCTCCTTGGCGTAGGCAACAATGTCTTTGATTTCTTCAACGGTGTAGGCATAGGGGCCATAGATAACATCGTTGCCGGCACGCCACTGCTTGCCGCCGGCGCCGTTTTCGAAGTCGGTCAGCAGAATGTTTTTGTTGGTAGCGCCCTCAACGGTGAGTTTGGGCCATTTGGCAACGGGCATGCGCCAGCCCTGGTCGTCGGAAAGGTGCCAGTGGAAGCGGTTGAGCTTGTAGATTGCCATGATGTCGAGCATCTTTTTCACTTCGTTGGCGTCGAAGAAGTGACGGCTAACGTCGAGCATGAAGCCGCGATATTCAAAGCGGGGTTCGTCGTTGATGGTAACTGCGGGGATTTCCCAGGTGGTTACGGCGGGGTCGGCAACGCCGAGGGTTACGTTTGCAGGCATCAGTTTTTTGATGGTCTGGAACGCGTAGTAAAGGCCGGCGTCGGTGGCGGCGTCGATGGTTACGCCGGTGGTGTTGACCGTGAGGTTGTAGGCCTCGGCGGCGAGGGCGGCGTTGGTGCTGACGGTAATGTTGCCGGTGCCTGCGGCAGCGGTTACGTTGAGGCCGGTCGAGGCCTTCAGCGAGTTGGCGAATTTGGTGATTTCGGCAACCATGGTTTCGGGCATGTCTGCCGTATAGCCGATGGTGAGGTTCTGGGGCAGAACGTAAGCGCCGGTGCCTACGGTCATCTGCTTGGGCTGCGGGGTCATGGCGTCAATGCCTGCCCGGGCCTGAAAGCCGAGGGCGGAAACTGCGGCCACAGCCAGCGAAAGTAGAATTTTTTTCATGATATGTGAAAGTGAATGATTTATTTATGTGCAAATTTATGAAAAAAGACGCAAATTTCAATAAGAAACTGCGTAATTTTTTCAGAATAAAGTGTTTTCGTAGTTAGGAGGGGTGGCGCCCAGATGTGTGTAGGCCAGGGTAGTGACCTGGCGGCCGCGCGGGGTGCGGGTAATGAAACCTTCTTTAATCAGGAAGGGTTCGTAGACCTCTTCAACCGTGCCGGGGTCTTCGCCTATGGCGGTGGCTATGGTGGTGAGGCCGACCGGTCCACCGCCGAACTTATCAATCATGGTGCGGAGCAGCTTGTTGTCGATTTCGTCGAGGCCGTAGCGGTCGATATTGAGCGCTTCGAGGGCGTAGCGGGCGATTTCGGGGTCGATGAAGCCTGAGCCTTTGACCTGGGCGAAGTCGCGCACGCGGCGCAGCAGGGCGTTGGCTATGCGTGGGGTGCCGCGCGAGCGCAG
>CAZKPP010000076.1:0-10204 GCA_964554665.1 uncultured Bacteroides sp. | reverse complement strand
TTATGAAGAGAGAAGAACTTGTAAAGAATATTGCCCGCAAAGGGTCGTTTTTGTGCGTGGGTCTTGACCCGGATATCAAGAAAATCCCTGCCCATCTGCTTGAGCGCGAAAATCCGCTGATCGACTTCTGCAAGGCCATAGTCGACGCCACGGCGCCCTATTGCGTGGCCTATAAGCCGAACCTGGCATTCTTTGAGAGCCAGGGCGTTAAGGGCTGGATTGCCATGGAAGAAACCGTTAAGTATATCCGCGAAAAATATCCCGACCAGTTCATTATCGCCGACGCCAAACGCGGCGACATCGGCAATACGTCGGCCCTGTATGCCCGCGCGGCGTTCGAACACCTGGGCGTAGATGCCGTTACGGTTGCCCCCTATATGGGCTCCGACTCCGTGAAGCCGTTTTTGGGCTATGAGGGCAAGTGGGTGATCCTGCTCGCGCTGACCTCCAATCCCGGCAGCCATGACTTTCAGATGCTTGAAACCGGCGATGGCAAGCGCCTGTTTGAGCGCGTAATCGAAACCAGCGCCGAGTGGGCCGGTCCTGACGAAATGATGTATGTTGTCGGCGCCACGCAGGGCCGCATGTTTGAAGATATCCGCCGCGTGGCTCCGCGCTCGTTTCTGCTCGTGCCCGGCGTAGGCGCCCAGGGCGGAAGCCTTGAAGAGGTTTGCCGCTATGGCATGCTCGATGGCGACTGCGGGTTGCTGGTTAACTCCTCGCGCGGAATCATTTATGCGTCGACCGGCCTCGATTTTGCCGATGCCGCGGGCGCTGCTGCCGCAACTTTGGCGGCGCAGATGAAGCAGCTGCTGCGCTGACCGCTGGCGCCGCTCCGGGGCAGAAAATTTATTTTGTTTATAAAGTTTTTTTTGCTATATTTGCGGCGCATAATGTGCATATAAAACAATAATTATCATAATTTAACTTACCAATCAGTATCATGAAAAAAAGTCTACAAAAGCTTTTTGCCATGGCCGCTGTTACCCTGATGAGCCTTCCTGCATGGGCCGTTATGCCCCAGGCCGGAAAGGTTTATCGCGTGGTTAACAAGGCTTACGCCACGGCGCTGTCCGACAATGGCCCCACGGGCAATATCGGCTGCTCCGTAGTTAATGAGACCAGCAATTCTCAGCGCTGGCTCGTTAGTGCAGGTGCCAACGGTGCGCTGCGTTTCCGCAGCCTCGGTGCCGGCGGCTATCTGGCTTCGTCGCGTGCCCGCTCGCAGGCCTGGAGCCTCAGCGCTTCGCCCAACGGCGCTTCCTCGCAGTTCAATGTTATTGCTTCGGACAATGACTTCGTAGTTCGCCCCGTAGGCGACGGCCCGAGTCTGTCGATGCACTGCGACGGCCAGAGCGTAGTTGTTTGCTGGGACGACAACATCATTCCCTCGAAATGGGACTTCATTGAAGTTTCCATGACTCAGGCCGAAATCGACGCTGCCCTCGATGCCTTCAAGGCTATTGAACAGGAAGTTGGCAACGAGTCGAAATATCAAACCGCCATGGGCAACCTCTTCCAGGACGCCGCATGCACTGTTCTGAAGGCCAACTATCAGTCGATGAGCGACAACGACATCAAGGCCGACGCTAACTTCAAGGCCCTGAGCGCTCCGCTGCAGAACGCCGTTCTGAAAGCCAAAAACGGCGACTGGTCTGAAACCTGCTCCTACAACGGCAAGAGCTACGACTGGGACTCGGAACACGCCAAGAAATATCGCGTACAGCTCTATGAACCCTACTCCGAAGGTGAAGCCGCAGCCGTTATGGCCGGCATTCAGGCTTATACCAACATGAGCAACCCCTCGGGTATCGTAGGCAACTCGGGCGACATCCTCTACGTTATGGTAGAAGGTGAAATCAAAGATGGCGCATCGCTTTACCTCACCCCCATGGTAGGCGCCGGAATGTTCAACAACCCCCGCGCAGGCATTGAGCTCCACACCGGTCTCAACGTAGTGCCCATCTACTCCGACCAGGCTCACCAGCTGGTTAACTACACCATCTATACCACCCAAAACGTAAATGGCCGCAACATGCCCGTTAAAGGCCGCGAGATTGACAAATACCAAGACCTGAAGATTCACATCGAAGGCGGTCAGCTCAACGGCTTCTTCAACTATATCGGCGACGAACTCTACACGCCCGATACCCGTGCTGACTACGAGTACACTTCGGAGCGCGCCACTTTCACGATGTATAACCTCATCGGTAAGTACGTTATTCTTCACCTCTTCCTCGAAGACACACCCATCGACGTTGGCAAAGATATGGGCTGGGGCCTCAAGTCTGTGCTCAACCCCGAAATCAACGGCGGCGAAAACAAGGAATATGACCCCGCCATCATCATGAAGGGCTGGGACGACCTCTGCTTCCGCGAACGCACCGTTATGGGCATCCAGCGCAACGAGGAACTCCTTAAATATAATGAAGAACTCCTGTGGGGCTACTACGAACCCCTCACCGGCGACAAAATCGCAGTTCATCCCGCCGGCGACACCTATGAAACCGACCCCGGCTTCGAATATGGCGACTACTTCAACAACCGCATGCTCGGTATCACCATGCAGGGCGGCCTCTACATGAACGCTACCTGGTGGCGTACCGCCTACAGCATCTCTACGATGAACGACATCCTCTGCAAGATTACCCGCGAAGCCGGCCCGATCTGGGGTCCCGCCCACGAGTATGGCCACATGAACCAGGGCCCGATGAAGATGGCCGGTACCACCGAGGAATCGAACAACATCTTCTCGAACGTTTGCGTTTACTATGCCGGCCTGACCACTTCGCGCGCCGACATGCCCTCCGACCAGCTCAACGTGTTCAACAGAGATGGTTTCTATCTTGAAAACGACACCTGGGGCACCACCCGCATGTTCCTGCAGCTCTGGCTTTACTACCACGCTTGCGGCAAGAACAAGAAATTCTATCCCCGCCTGTATGAGTTGCTGCGCAAGAACCCGCTCCAGCGTTCGTATTACTACAACATCAAGACCGACCACATCCAGTTCGTGCGCATGGCCTGTCTGGCCGCTCAGGAAGACCTGACCGACTACTTCGAATCGTGGGGCTTCTTCCGCGTGCTCGATAACTACCACATCGGCGACTACTCCAACAACTACGCTACCCTTACCCAGAAAGACATCGACCAGGTTAAGGCCGAAATCAAGTCGTGGAACCTGCCCAAGAACGAGCAGATCATCTTCATCGACGACCGTCCCGGTTCTACCCGCGCCGACTGGACCAGCTACATGTCGAAGAGCCGCGCCGGCAAGTTCGGCGGCATCGAAGACTTCCGCAACAAGGTTAAACCCACCGGCAAGTTCTCCTGCACCCTGCGCAACGACTCGCTCATTATCGATGCCAGCAACGGCACTCCCGGCGTAGGCTTCATCGTTTACGGCGAAGACGGCATGCTGCTGAGCTTCACCAACGACCTGCAGTGCCCGCTGAAGAAGACCGCATCGGCTGCAATCATGCAGAACAAGGCCAAAATCTATGCCGTAGGCGCCGAAGGCTCGCGCATTGAAGTTGTTAACGACTACGTTAACGCCCCGATTGCCCAGCACCTCTCGAACCTGCGCAAGCTCATTGACTCCACCGACGACATCCACAGCATCATCGACCCGACCGAAACCCGCGTTGGCTGGATGATTCCGAGCCTCGTTGAAGACTTCGTCGCTGCCTACGACGCAGCTGCTGCCGCCGACGAAACCTACTCTAAGGAAGAAGTTGCCGAGCTCTATCTTACCCTTCTCGACGCCTACACCACCGTTAAAGGCATGGAATATGCCAAGGTGCCCTTAGTTCGCCTGTCGACCTATAAGATCTACAACAGCCGCTTCCCGACCCACTGCCTGTCGACCACCTCTACCCGCCTCGGTTGCACCACCGCCAAGAGCGAAGGTGACGAACACCAGCAATGGGAACTCAAAACCGGCTCTGACGGCGGCTATAGACTCCTCAACAAGAAGTGGCAGAAATATATTGCCGCTCCCGTTGATGACGTTAAGGCAATGTCCATTACCGACAAACAGAGCGAGGCTGCAGTTGTGCAGCTTCAGGAAGTTGCCCCCGGCCGATTCCTCCTTGCCCTCGGCGGCGAATGGAACAAGACCATTCACCAGCTCGGCGACAAGCCCGGCGGCTCAATGTCGTGGGAAAATGGCGGCTGGGAAGCTTCGCGCTGGATTCTCGAAATCAAGGAAGCCAACGAAAACTATGCAGCCCAGGCCGAACTCAGCCGCTACATTGCCGAAGCTCAGCTCGTGCTCGACAAGGCCGGTAAGATTGGCATCGAAGGCGAAGTTATTGCCCTCGACCCTGACATGATTTCCTCTAACGCTCCCATGCTCTCTGGCGAAGACCGCTTCACCGGTTTCGACGTGCTCTTCGACGAAAACCTCCAGACCTACTTCCAGTCTAACACCGACGACGCCATTGACTCCGAAGACGGCCTCAACCACTATCTGCTCGTTGACCTCGGCGCCGGCAATGAAGTTAAGTCGATTCAGGTTAACTGGACCAACCGCGACGTTCTCGGCGGCGACCAGTCGGGCGAAGACACCAACACCGCCACCGTTAACGCTCCCGGCCAGATTCAGGTTGCCGGCTCTAACGACGGCGCTAAGTTTACCGACATCGTTAAGCTCACCGGCCTGCCCACCGGCAATGCCAAGTCTTATTCTTCGCCGCTGATTGCCGACGGCAACAGCTATCGCTACTATCGCTTCATGAACGTTAGCGGCACCAAGAAAGCTTGCGGTCACCCCTACTTCGCAGTGTCGGAATTCGGCATGATGGAAGCTGAAGAACGCGCAACTCCCAAGGCTTGCTATCCCAAGGTAACCGGCGATATGATGTATGCCCTCCGCGACCAGATTGCCGCCGCTACCACTATCGCTAACCAGAGCGGTAAAAAGGCTGCCAAATACGACGAAGCCAAGGCTGCCCTGCTCGTTCCCCTCAACATTCTCAAGGAAGCCATGAAATACATCGCCTCTATCGATGAAGTTCAGGCTAACGCTCCCGCAAATGTTGTTAACGGAATCTATGACCTCAACGGTCGTCGCGTAGAAAAAGCCCTCCGTGGCCACATCTACGTTATCAACGGCCAGAAGGTTCTGGTTAAGTAAAATCAACCGTAACTAAATAAATAAGGCCCGCCGGTTTCGGCGGGCCTTATTTTTATTGTTGTGCAGTCGGCGGTTATTCGGTCAGGAATGTGCGGAAGCTGCGAATGGTCAGGTCAACGTCGGTTATTGATGCGGTTTCGCGCACCGAGTGCATGGCCCAAAGACCTATGCCCATGTCTACGCCGTCGATGTCGAGCGTCGAGGTCAGAATGTTGCCCAAGGTTGAGCCGCCGGGCGAGTCGGAGTGGTTAACGAACTCCTGCACGGGCACTCCGGTCTTGCGGCAAATCAGTTTATAGCGTGCTGCCGAGCGTGCGTCGGTCATATACTTGCAGTTGGCGTTCACCTTGATTACCGGGCCGGCGCCGAGGCGCGGGTGGTTAACCGGGTCCATCTTTTCGAGATAGTTGGGGTGAGCGGCGTGTGCACAGTCGCCCGAAATGAAAAATGAGCGTGCCAGCGAGGCGAGGAAATCCTCTTCCGTGGCGCCGAAGGCGCTGATTGACACGCGGCGCAGAATGTTGCGCAAAACCGGCGAGTGGGCGCCCTGGCGGGTGGCGGAGCCGGTTTCTTCGTTGTCGAACAGCGCAACTACGCGCGTTGCCCGGCACTCCTTGTCGGCATCGCTTAGCAGCGCTTCCACTCCGCACCAGGCCATGGCCAGGTCGTCGAGACGCCCGCAGTTGACCCACGAAGCGTCGGCGCCAACCCTTTCCGGGCCCTGAAGGTCGTAGAGCGTGGCGTCGAAGTCAATAATCCTCTCGGGAGCTACTTCCAGCTTGTTGGCAAAAAGGTTGCGTATGGCATTGCTGCCGCCCAGAGTGCGGCTTACGTAGCCCAACACGGGGAGCATATCCTTTTGGGCCGACAACGGCTCGCCGGAGTTGACCTGGCGGTTGAAGTGAATGGCCAGGCGCGGAATAACCAGGCGCGGCTCGTCGAGGGTTACGATGCGGGTTGAGAGGTCGTCGAGGACAACACGCGCCGTCAGCCCCAGCGGACGGTCGAACCACGAAGCCCAGATGGCGCCGCCATAGACTTCGGTGTTGAGCTTGACCATCAGGTCGTTGCCACCGCTGCAGGCGCCAACGGTGATTTCCGGATTCGGCTTCAGGCGGAATCCCGGAGAATCGGTGTGGGCCGCGATTATGGCATATTTTTGCTCTGTGCCGACTATGAAGGCGAAAATCGCAGAGTCGTTTTTAACGACGTAGGCGCGGCTCCCCGGCTTGAGGTTCCATTTGGAGTCTTGCTCGCTGAGTCTTTCGAAGCCCGCGGCGTCGAGCAGCTCCGCAGTGGCCTTGACGGCCGTGAAGTTGCTGACCGAGCGGGCCATGAATTCAAAAAATCTTTCCATAAAAAATATTATACCCTCCCTTTTGGGGGAGGGTAGGGTAAGAGGTGGGTTATTAGTGTTTGTCTTTGAGCTTTTCGAGCTGCGGTTCAATGGCGGCCAGAGCGGTGTCGACGGCTTCCTCAAACGAGTTGGCAACCTTGGTAACCACAAACTCGCCTGCGTGGGGCACGGCGATGCGAACAACCGCTTCCTTGTTCAGCTGGGTTTCGGGCTTAACAACGCGCAGGTTAACCGAAGCGTCGGCGATTGCGGGATTCTTGCGAACGAGTTTATCTACTTTCTTGTTGATGAAGTCAACGAGCTGCTGGGTAGCTTCGAAGTGGATGGCTTGAATTTTAGTTTCCATAATCATTTGTGTTTTTGTGCACGGGGGTGTGCAAGTTGATAATTATTTTTAAGGTCACGAAGAGTAACGTGCGTGTAGATTTGGGTCGTTTCGAGCGACGCGTGGCCCAGGAGCTTGCCCACGGAGTTGAGGTCGGCGCCGGAGTTGAGCATATCGGTGGCAAACGAGTGGCGCAGAACGTGGGGCGAGGTGCGCCGGGCATGAACGCCGTCGAGCGCGCGATGAACGATGTTGTATATTGCTTTGCGATACAGGGCGCGTCCGTCGGCTCTGGTGAAGAGCTCGCCGTCGGGCCCCGGTCCGGAGGGGCGTGTTTGTTTGTAGCGTTCAATCATATCGGAAAGTTCAGGGCCGAAAGGCACTATTCTTTCTTTATTACGCTTACCAAGCACTTTTAGTTCGCCGCGGGCAATGTCAATATCGCAGTCGCGCAGGTTCATCAGCTCCGAGCATCGAATGCCGGTTGAATAAAACATTGTAAGAATCAATTCGTTGCGCAAATCCTCGAACTCCGACGCTTCAAGCCCCGAATCGATAACTTCGTTGAGTTCGTCGGGCCTGATGTAGACCGGCAGCTCCTTGGGCGGGCGTGCGGTGCGCAGCTCGGCCGCGGGGTTGCTCTTGGCTCCGCAGCGGGCACACAGGTAGCGGTAGTAGCTGCGCAGGGCCGACACCTTGCGGCGGATTGAGCGCGCCGACAGGCCCGAGGCCGCGAGGTGTGAAATCCAGAGCCTCAGGTCGGAGGTGGTCACGCTCAGCGGGTCGAGGGCAGCCGGGTCGCCCCCGGTGGCAAACTCGGCCCATTGGCCCAGGTCGTCGGAATAAGCCGAAACGGTGCAAGCCGAAAGATTCAGCTCACACCGTATATATTCCAGAAAAGATTCTATGCTCTGTTTCATAGACTCATCTTTTCATTTCGCCATAATAAATTCCGGCGAAAGGTTGTCAAAAAGATTTACTCTTCAACCGAACGCAGCTGCTGCACGTAAACCGCTTTCATCATTTTCTTGCGGTTTGCAACGCTGGGCTTTTCAAAAGCCTGACGCGAGCGGAGTTCGCGTACGATACCGGTTTTTTCGAATTTACGTTTGAACTTTTTGAGGGCCTTTTCAATGTTGTCGCCTTCCTTTACTTGTACAATGATCATTTGATATTTAATTAGTTATTAAGTTATTTGTTTTGGTCGGAGTGACAGGATTCGAACCTGCGACCACCTGGTCCCAAACCAGGCGCGCTACCGGGCTGCGCTACACTCCGCAACGTTGTTGCGTTTCTTTTCGGGTGCAAAGTTAAGCAACTTTTTGCAAATATGCAAGAATATTTGGTTGTTTGAAAAATAATTCCTAACTTTGCACCTCGGTAAGAGTCACCAAAACCGCATTTACGTAAATAATAATTCATAAAATCGCGATGAAAAGAACATTCCAACCCTCAAACCGCAAGAGAGTTAACAAACATGGCTTCCGCCAGCGCATGGCAACCGCCGATGGCCGCAAGGTTCTGGCCCGCCGCCGCGCAAAAGGCCGCAAGTGCCTGACCGTTTCCGACGAAATCGCTTCTAAGTAAGCCCTGAATACGGAATTAACTCCGCCGCGGCCACCTTCTGACGAGAAGGTGGCCGCGGCTCACTTTATGCGGGGTGCAAATGTTAGTTATGGCCGGCGTGGCGGCAGAGGTCGGCTATGATGCAGTTGGCGCAGTCGGGGCGGCGTGCCTTGCAAACGTAGCGACCGTGAAGAATCAGCCAGTGGTGGGCCCTGGGCAGGTCCTCGGCCGGTATGTTTTCGGTCAGAATCTTTTCGGTTTGCAGCGGCGTTTTGGAGCCGGTGGTCAACCCGATGCGCTCGCTGACCCGGAAAACGTGGGTATCTACGGCCATGGCGGCATCGCCCCAAACGACCGACAGGATAACGTTGGCGGTTTTGCGGCCGACGCCGGGCAGCGACAGCAGCGAGTCCATGTCGTGAGGCACCTCGCCGCCAAAATCCTCAACCAGCGTCTTGGCCATGCCTCGCAGCAGCCGGGCCTTGTTGTTGGGATATGAGCAGGAGCGTATAAGTTCGTACACTTCCTCTTGGGTGGCTGCCGCCAGAGCCTGCGGGGTAGGGAAGGCCTCAAACAGGGCCGGAGTTATGAGGTTAACCCGTTTGTCGGTGCACTGCGCCGACAAAATCACGGCGCAAAGCAACTCAAACGGGTTAGAATAATTAAGCTCGGTCTTGGGGTCGGGCATGGCGGCGCGGAAACGCTCGCAGACCCGGTCGAAGCGTTCGCGGCGTGTCATCGGGCCGACACGAATTCGTCGAGGAAACGAACGTCGTTTTCCGAGAACAGGCGCAGGTCGTTGACGCGATATTTCAGGTTGGTGATGCGCTCGATGCCCATGCCCAGCGCATAGCCGGTGTAAACTTTCGAGTCTATGCCGCATGCGTCGAGAACCGCGGGGTCAACCATGCCGCAGCCGAGAATTTCAACCCAGCCGGTGTGTTTGCAGAACGCACACCCTTTGCCGCCGCAAATGTTGCAGCTGATATCCATTTCGGCACTCGGCTCGGTGAAGGGGAAGTAGCTCGGGCGCAGGCGAATTTGGGTTTCGGGACCAAACATTTCGCGAGCGAAGAAGAGCAGGGCCTGCTTGAGGTCGGCAAAGCTTACGTTGCGGTCAACGTAGAGGGCCTCTACCTGGTGGAAAAAGCAGTGGGCGCGGGCCGAAATGGCTTCGTTGCGGTAAACGCGACCGGGACACACAACGCGAATCGGCGGCTGGGTATGTTCCATAACTCGGGCCTGAACCGACGAAGTGTGGGTTCTGAGCAGAACGTCGGCCGGGTTGCGGCTGATAAAGAAGGTGTCCTGCATGTCGCGCGCAGGGTGGTCGGCCGGGAAGTTCATCGAGCCGAATACGTGCCAGTCATCTTCAATTTCCGGACCCTCGGCCAGCGAAAAGCCCAGGCGCGAAAAAATGTCGACGATTTCGTTGCGTACAATATTCAACGGGTGGCGCGAACCCTGCGGAATCGGCGCGGGGGTGCGCGTCAAATCCAGTGCGGCAGCCGAGTCGGCGGCCTCCTTGCTGTGGGCAATCTCGCGGAGGTTGTTAATGGTTTCCGTGGCCAGCGTTTTGAGCTCGTTGAGCTTCGCGCCCATTTCGCGCTTCTGGTCGGCGGGTACGTTGCGGAAATCGTTCATCAGCTGGGAGATAGCACCCTTTTTGCTGAGATATTTTATGCGGAGTTCCTCTACCTGGGCTTCGTTTGCGGCCTGCAGGTTGGCGATTTCCGCTTTGAGTTGTTCAATTTTATTAAGCATAGCACTAAAATTACCCCGCAAAGGTACAAAAATAATTAGTAATTAGCAAATGGTA
>CAZKPP010000075.1:0-10527 GCA_964554665.1 uncultured Bacteroides sp. | reverse complement strand
TACGCGCGAGCGTCATCACCGCCGCCGACTATATCGGCCCGATCATGACCCTCTGCCTGGGAAAGCGCGGCGAGCTGGTCAAACAGGAATATATTTCCGGCAACCGCATGGAAATGATTTTCGACATGCCCCTTGGCGAAATCGTTATTGACTTCTACGACAAGCTGAAATCCATTTCTAAAGGCTATGCGTCGTTTGACTATCACCTCCACGATTTCCGCGAGAGCAAGCTCGTTAAACTCGACATTCTGCTCAACGGCGAAAGCGTCGACGCCCTCTCAACCCTTACCCACGTCGACAACTCCGTGACCTTTGGACGCCGCATGTGCGAAAAGCTCAAGGAGCTGATTCCCCGCCAGCAGTTCGACATTGCCATTCAGGCTGCCATAGGCGCCAAAATCATTGCCCGCGAAACCATTAAGGCGGTGCGCAAAGACGTAACCGCAAAATGCTATGGCGGCGATATTTCGCGTAAGCGCAAGCTGCTCGAAAAACAGAAAAAGGGCAAAAAGCGCATGAAGCAGATCGGCTCGGTTGAAGTGCCCCAGAAGGCCTTCCTCGCCGTGCTTAAACTCGACTAAAATAACTAACCTTAAAACAATAGCCAAAATGCAAGAAATTGATTGCGAAGAAGGACCGAAAAAGCCTGCCGGTCCCGAAATCAACAACATGCCTCACCGGGTGTTTTTTGCCGCGCGTCAGGCTATCTCACGCCATGCCACCGGCGGCAACCTGCTCATCGTGGCAACCGTCCTGGCAATGATTGTTGCCAACATTCCCGGAATCAACCAAACCTACCTCGATTTCTGGACTCAAGAGGTGCGCCTACAGATCGGCAACTTCAACCTCTTTTCCCACTCCGGTCACCCGATGGACCTGCTGGCCTTTATCAACGATGCGCTGATGGCCATATTCTTCTTCTCTATCGGCTTGGAAATCAAGCGCGAAGTGCTCGTTGGCGAATTGGCATCGTTCCGCCAGGCCCTGCTTCCCATTGTAGGCGCATGCGGCGGCATGATAGTTCCGGTTCTGATATTCTTTTCGCTTGCTAACGGCACCGACTATGCCGGCGGCTCGGCAATCCCCATGGCCACCGACATCGCCTTCTCGCTCGGCGTGCTCGCCATGCTCGGCGCCCGCGTGCCCATTGCCCTTAAGGTGTTCCTGACCACTCTTGCCGTGGTCGACGACATCGGCGGCATTGTGGTTATCGCCCTGTTCTACTCCGGCGACCTTCACCTGCAGCTGCTCCTCTATGCTGCCATTCTGCTGGCTATTCTCTATCTCGGCGGCTTCTTCCAGATTCAGTCCAAGGCCTTCTATCTGGTGCTCGGCACCTGCGTGTGGTTCCTCTTCCTCAACTCCGGAATCCACCCCACCATTGCCGGCGTTCTCGTGGCCTTCTGCGTGCCCGCCAAGCCTGTTTATGCCCCGGTTAAGTACATCCAGAAGATCCGCGATGCCATAGGCCACTTCCATTGCGAGGACGACGAAGAACTCAACCGAAAGTCTATACTTTCCGCCGAGCAGATGAACTGGCTCAAAGAGGTTGAAAGTAGCTCCGACAAGGTGATTTCGCCCCTTCAGGAGCTCGAAGATTCGCTGCATCCGCTGGTTAACTACTTCATTGTGCCGCTCTTCGCGTTTGCCAATGCCGGCATTTTCTTGCTCGACATGGAGCCCTCATCCATTTTCGAAGGCGTTTCGCTGGCTATTATCTGTGGCCTTTTCTTCGGCAAGTTCCTCGGCATATTCTCTTTCAGCTGGCTCTGCATCAAGCTCAAGCTCGCTCCAATGCCTGCACGCTCCAACTGGAATATGTTTGCCGCAGTGAGCATGCTTGGCGGCATCGGCTTCACGGTTTCGCTCTTTATAGCGACCCTCAGCTTCCCCGGTGCGGCGCAACTCGACTTGCTCAACCACGCCAAGCTCGGCATTGTTGTCGGCTCTATAATCTCCGGCCTCGTGGGCTACCTATGGCTCAACAAGGCCCTCCCCAAAACTCCCCAGACTGAAGAGTAAAACCCTTTTTACATAGTTGGGGCGCGGCTGCTCGTTGTGAGCTTGCCGCGCCCCAATGTTTTGTGGCGTATATGAGATTAGCGGATGATGATTTTAGCTGCTTCGCGACCGTTGGCGGTTACGATGTAGAGGCCCGAGGCGAGGCCGGCGGTAGACACCGAAACCTGTTGCTCGCCCTTGGCAACGGGGAGGCTCTGAACGATTGAGCCGTTGGCCGACACGATGTTTACGGCCGTTGCACTCTCGGCGACTTCGCCCAGGTCAACGCTTACGGTTTCGCCATGGCGCGGAGCTGCGGGCGACACTTTCATTCTGCCCTTAACCATTGTCGGGGCCTTCACGCCGCTGGCCGAGTCAAACGGATAGTAAAAAGTATATTGTTCACCATCGCTGCCGGTAGGAACATTTGTGGCGCTAATAGCAATGTAAAAGTAGTTCCCGAGCTGATAAACTGAGATGGAGTATTTCGTTGAAGCAACATAATATCCGTCGGGCAAATTTATTTCAAGCACTTTTGATCCATCTTCACTCATAATAGTGTAGCCTTTCATTGCCAGGATTTCACCCCACTCCTTATTACCCCAGGCAGTAATGGCATTTTCTTCGGATATTTCCACTATTTCATAATTAAGAAGTACGTATTCAAATTTCGAGTCGTTGTTGAATAGCGTCTGTGACAGAGGGAAATAACCGTCTTGGATTTTCTCAGATTCGAATTCTATATCAACCAATTCGCTCAGTGGCTCGGTTTTAGTAATTTCTTGCGCGGGTTCGCTACTCCATTTCGAGTAATATGTGTAGGTTACGGTTTGAGGTGCAGGGATAATAAGATCGGCAACCTTTTCGAGTTTATCGTTATAAACACGGTAGCCGAAGTCAGTTTCAGCCGACAGCATGCTGCTTTTCGAAGAGGTGAATTGGCCCGGTATGAAGCGATTATACTGTGAATCTAACACGATCGGGTTGGCGGCGGAGGCGGAAAGTGCCGTAGCCGCGCCAAAAAGCAATAAGAGTTTTTTCATAACGTTTACTGATAATTAGTTAATTGATTTATAATTATCCGGCAAAGTTACTCAAAAATCTCCATTTTACCCCCCCCAATTGTTAAATTGTGTTAATCATCCACCATCTCCACCAGTTTGTGAAGCCAGTCAATGAGTGGAAGAGGAATATTTAGAACTTTTGTATCGCCGTGGGTTGAATTTGAAACTGATAGTTCCTTGCCGGAAAAAATAATGGCAATCTTCGGATTATATTTGCCGATGTATACCGACAAACTTTTGCCCGACGTGTTGCTCGAACTTTTGACTTCAATGGGTAAAATTGAGAGCCCTTCCTGAATGAGAAAATCAATCTCGGCAATACCGTTCGATGTCCAGTAGCGGGGTGAGGACGCAAGTTGAACGACCAAAGCCTGCGCAACAATGTTTTCTGTCAGCGCACCTTTGAATTCCGAAAAAGTTGCCATCGAAGCAATTGAGAATATTTCAGGCGGAAGCTTGGCGAGTGAGCGCAGCAACCCGATGTCGAGCATATATAGTTTGAATGCACTGAGGTCGTCGAATGCGCTGAGGGGTAACCCCGGTTTGGCACAGCCAAAAATCTGATAAACGAGTCCGGCTTCGCGAAGCCACGAAATAGCATTTTCATATTCGCGTGCGCGAGCTCCCGGTTTTACTACCTTATAGATGAATTTGCGGTTCTCTTTGGCCAGCTGTGAGGGCAGTGATTGCCACACTGCGGCTATTTTGGGAAACTCTGAGGCCGAAGTGTGTTTGGAAAAGTCAAAGTAATATGAAGTCAATATTTCTTCCTGTTCCTTACTTATGGCATCGTTGCCTTTGTTTTCGATAGATGCAACAGCGGCCTTAGGCATGCCACCGCAGATTTCATATTGGCGGAATGCTTCCCAAAGTTTTCCTGTAATGATTTCAGGAAGGGGCTGGATTTCGTTAATCTGATTGATGTAATCGACTATGTCGGGATGCACGGCACGCAAGTATTCCCGGAATGTTATCGGATACATGTGGAGAAAATCAACCTTACCCACCGGAAAGCCGTTTTGATTGTGAATAGCTACTCCAAGGAGTGAACCGGCTGCCATGATGTGGTATTGCGGTGCGTTTTCACAAAAATATTTCAGAGAGTTCAGCGCGTTAGGACACTCCTGGATTTCATCGAAGATAATCAGGGTGTCGTCTGCCTTGATGGGCGAATCGCAATATAGCGCCAATATGCCGATGAGGCGTTGCGGGTCTTTGGTTTTTTCAAATTCCTGTTTCAGTTCGGGGCTCGCTTCAAAATTGAAATATGCAGTGTTGCGGTAATGTTCGCTGCCAAATTTCTTCATTGTCCAAGTTTTGCCGATTTGGCGGGCTCCCTGAATAATCAATGGACGACGTTCATCTGAAAGACGCCACTTTTCAAGTTGTTCGGTTATTTCTCTGTATATCTCCATAGAAAACGCAGATTATTTTTTGCAAATGTACGACAAAAAACCGAAAAACCAGCGCTTATGTTAGAAAAATGTGAGAAAAATCACATTTCTCGTTGGAAAAATGTGATAAATTCCACATTTTTTCAATATAATGTGGTGCTAATTTTAATAGCCCGGGGTTTGATGTTTTATAACATATCGAAAAATTTGCATGTGAGCGTAAATCTTCCGAACTTTGCGGCATAAGAAATCATTCAATCTTTTTTACCTTAAATATTGTACCTATTGGAAACATTAGTCGCGGGACAGTTTGAGAAAACTTTCCCGCGACTAAAACAGTTACTCCGCCGGGGAGGTTCGTAGAACCGACAGCGTTGTAAGCCTCGGGCTTCATCCGAAGTAGTAGTCGTTATAGGTTTAGGGCGTCGGAGATGCCCCCTGTGCAGCTGTCAACATAGGTGTTCTCCGAACCCCTATGGCTGCAACACCCCGACATCAGGCTAAAGCCTGATATTTATCACAATTGCGGCTACCCGAACCGTTTTAGTAGATCATTAGCACAAGAGTTAAAAAATACAAAGATAGCCCGGCAGAACCGAGCTATCCACCCTTGCGGGTTAAAGTAGAATGAGTAATATTTAGGCTATCAAAGTCACCCATTCGCGGAAAGTGATTCCCATCCGCATCTTGCAAGTCATTTTCATGGACGTTCAGTTTTGGAGTTCCTCTTAATATAGGCGTCTTTCCAAGCTACCGCCCTACAGATCTCTTGGAGAATGCCCAGTAGAGACCGGCATCCAATTCTAAGAATTTATCTGACAATTACTTTATTCCCGTTGACTAAATATAGACCCGCAGGTAGTTCATTAACCTGTTCGTAATCTTCAGTCTTCAATACCATAATACCTTGAAGATTATAAACTATATATATGCCATTCTCTGATGACATAATAATGTCTTCTGCTCCTGCTCCAGGATTAACAATCTTACAAGTTGTCGTCAAATTCGTGCCATCAGTCGTAGCCGCGGTAATGATTGCTTCACCTTCTGTAACTTTTGTCACATTCCCAAAAATATCGACTATTGCAATATTTTCATTCGAACTTGACCAATTCACAGCCGTGAGTGAGGCATTAGTGGGTGTGCATATTGCTGATAACTTTACAGATTCTCCCACATTCAATTCAACGACAGACTTATTGATAACAACAGACTCAACAGGATTTCTATTATAATCACTCTTAACGATGAGATCTTGATATTGATAGTTAACTTCGTCCATGTATCCATACTCTTGATATCTGCTTCCTGCAGTAGTGGGAATTATCTCGTATGTCTTAGAAGTATCTCTCTCTACCTGTTGAACCGCTCTGCCAATGTGCAAATAATTTAGAGTAGAATTTTGGATAGCGTTCAATATGGGAGAAAGATGCGTATAAGTTACCATATAGAAGAACCTATAATATATATAAGTATAAGGATCTTTAAGTGTTTGCTGACTGATTAATTTAGTAGAACCGGTACAATAATCATCAGTCTCCACTATTGGATTTTCACCATCTTCTACGATAAAGCTGTTCAATGATGTGAAAACGTCTTTTGGAGGTAAATTTGAGACACTGCCTCCAAGGATCATGGATTTCACAATAGAAAGCAGACGGCTTTCAGGATTATATGAAACTGCATTACTTCCAATATAAAGTTCTGAAATTGGCGAATTAGCGAAAACGACATCGAGATTGGCCTCAATCTGAGAGCCATCGCATATTTTTACAAAAGTCAACTTTTTACATCCTTTGAAAGCCGATTCTCGAATTTTCGTAATAGTATTTGGGATAATAATGCTTGTCAAGTTGTTGCATTTGTAAAATGCTTTTTCTCCGATTTCTGTAATGGTCATTTCCGTTCCGTTAAATCGGGCATTTTCAGGAATGATGAAATCGCCTGAATATGGAGAGTCAGGATTTGGTACAATTCTGAGTGTTGTCAACGAATTGCGTTGGTAACATATTCCATTAGATTCAATAGTCTCGGCTGTTACTGTAATTTCACATTGTCCATATATACCCGAACCATCAGAAGCAGTTGCCTTGATTGTTACCGTACCTGCCGATATTGCAGTCACAACCCCATTTGCGTCGACGCTCGCAATATTTGTATCTTCAGAAGACCAAACAACTTCTTGATATGTCGCATTCTCGGGATAAACTGTTGCCGATAATTGTGTAGTCTCACTTTCTTTAATTGTTGCAGTAGTTGGCGCAACGGTTATTGATTTGACAGGATTTACCACTGTCACATTACATGTGGCAGTCAAATTGGAACCATCTGTTGTCGTAGCACTAATATTTGTTACGCCAATATTATGAGCGGTGACCTTGCCATGATTATCGACAGTGGCAATATTCTCGTCATCGCTTGTCCATATAACATCTTGAATATATGCATCTTTGGGAGAAATCTCCACTGCGAGTTGCTTGGATTCTCTTAGCTCAAGCCCGATTTCGGCTTCTGAAAGTTGAATGTCTTTAACTAATAAATCTACATGGATTGAACATTCTGCTTTAACACCTGAACCGTCATTCGCCGAAACGACAATTTGTGTATCACCTTTGGTGATAGCAGAGACAAGTCCCTTCTGAGAGACTGTAGCCACAGAAGGATTCGATGATGACCAAGTAACAGAAGAATCGTATGCGTCTTCAGGAGTCACTGAAACGGACAATTGAATCTTTTGCTTTGGTTCAAGTGACAAGGCAGTCTCATTGAGAGAAAGTGATTTTACTGATTTCATTGCCGTTAGTTCCCAAAAATCTTTCCAAATCTCAGAAGTTTGATATTTTGTAAAAGCATCTTCAGGAACTAATACTTCCATGTTCAGGTATTGGTCATTTGTATAGTGAGTCCCTCTTGAATAATTTGGAACCTCATTCGCCAAAGATATTAGAGACTCAAGTTTAGTGTATTTATTGAAATTGACATTAATAGTTCCCTCAAAATCACTGGAAAGAATGAGATGCTTCAGATGATCTTTAGTCTGACCTTCTATACGCGTGTATCCTGAAGAGAACGCGTATGATTGATTGAACATCTGTAAACAATACGCGTTACCGGCTGTAAATGTTTGGATATTGCAAAAATCAAAAGCACCTGCATAGCATGTTTCAGTTAACTGTATCTGCGCGATAGAAGTGATGGAAGATGGTAGAGCTAAGGAAGTGAGATTTGTGCAGTTTAAGAAAGCATAAGCACCTATACGTACTACTGTTAATTCTCGTCCTTTATACGTCACGGTTGCTGGAACAGTAACTTTTCCACTGTATGAGGGGTATGAGAGTGATGGACTAGGGTAATAGCTACTTCCAGATTGTGTATAATATCCAAGAGCAGTTGTCGATTTATTGCTTTCATTATATGTTACCTCGCATGTGAGGTCGCTAAGCGACAGCACATTATAGTATATGCCGTCTACCTTGAAGTCATACGCAGAGCTACGGAGAAACGATAGCAGCGCTAAGATTACAATTCCCTTTTTTACTACAAACTCTTTCATGATTCGCGATAGTTTACGGTTATGACTTCCGGAGTGGCCCAGTGGCGAATAACGTCAAATTGTCCGCGGAGATGGGGATGGGTTAATAGGAGAGTATCAAGGATTGCCGTTGCTCCAAAATTTTGTTGGTCAGGTGACACTATAAAATATATCACCTCAATACCTGAATCATACGGAATTAACCTTCCAAGCAGGCGAGTCCCTCTTTCTCGTAGATTCTCATACTCTTTGACGCTTATTTCTTTCATGTTTTTCAATATCTGCCGCAGGGCTCACCTCATTGGCGATTAGTTTTATATAGAAAAAGCGTGAGAGCCGTACTGTTTGCTCGTCCCACTTTCAGAGGCTCTGGTAATGCCCATCTCTGTTGAACGAGCAAACTTGCAGAGCCTCACGCGGAAATATGATGGATTCAATTTGCCTCCCGGCAAACTGAGGTTTATGAGTTTATCAGTTTATGAGTTTAAAACCCCATTAACTGAAATTTTATAAACCTCATCACTCCGCTCTCGCGTTGTGATGAATGTTCATATCCACTTAGGCATCTACCGTTTGCTACATTCTTGACAGAGATTGAAATTTACCAGATTTCTGAAAGTCAAGAAAGAGCGTCGAGTAAACGCTTCCAATTATGTTAGTTGCCGACCCACCCACATTGCCCATGACCGGGCTCTGCGATGCGGTCTGCGGTGGCAAAGTTACGAAAAAGAATTGAGAATTCAGAATATAGAGTTGAGAATTTTCGAAATCGTAGATTGCTACAGTTGACTGAGGTGTTCTCCGAACCACTATGGCTGCAACACCCCGAAATCAGGATAAAGCCTGATGTTTACCAAAATTGCGGCTCCCCGAGCCGCCCTTAGAGGTTGACGACTGTGATGCCGGCGCCGCCGAGGCGCACGTCTTCATCGGCAAACGAGCTGATGCCGCCAACGGTCGACAGATATTGGCGGATGGCCTGACGCAACGCGCCCGTGCCGGTGCCGTGGAGAATCCTTACGCGCCCGGCCGAAAAGCGGATGGCATCGTCTATGAAATAGGTAACGGCCTGAATCGCCTCGTCGGCACGCATGCCGCGCACGTCGATTTCCTGCTTGAAGTCGAGGCGTCGGCTATGGTGTTGGTCAGACGTGGCCATGGCAACCTGCGTGGGTGCGTCGAGCTTGGGGCGCTGCAGGGTGTGGCGCAGGCGGTCGAGTTTCACCGTTGTGCGCAGCATTCCGAAGCTAACGGTGGCGTTCTTTCCTTGAATTTCCATTACCTGACCCGGCGTTTCCTGCCCTTCGAGCTTAACGAAGTCGCCAACCTCAATGGGTTTGAGCGCTTCGGGGGCTTTGGCCTTGGGCTTCTGCTTTTTGGCCTTGGGAGCTTTGGCCAGCAGCGGGTGGTCGGGCTCGGCGTTTTGCACGCGCTGCTGCTCGGCCTGAAGGTCGGCACGCAGCCGGCGCGTTTCGTCGCGGTCGGCCTGCGCGCGGCGAATTTCGTGGATGGTGCGCTCAATGGCCGCGTTTGAGCCCTCAACAATCCGTCGGGCCTGCTCCTTGGCGTCGGCCAGAATTTCGCGGCGATGCGTCCTCAGGTCGTCGGCCTGGGCTTCGTAGTTGGCCAGCACCGACTCGATTTTTTTCTCCTTCTGTCGAATCGCCATGCGCTTGTTTTCCCAATAGCGGCGGTCGCGGGCAATGTCGAGCAGATACTTGTCGAGGTTCACATAGTCGGAGCCTACGATTTCCTTGGCCTTGTCTACAATCTCGCCCGGCAGCCCTATCTTGCGGGCTATTTCGATGGCAAACGACGAGCCTGCCGTGCCCACCAGGAGTTTAAACATCGGCTCCATGCGCTGGCGGTCGTAGAGCATCGAGCCGTTGACGAGCCCCGGAGTTTCTTCGGCCAGTTGCTTGAGGTTCTGGTAGTGGGTGGTGATTACGCCCCACATGCCCAGTTCCGCGAAGCGCGACAGTATGGCCTGGGCTATGGCCCCGCCTATCAGAGGCTCGGTGCCGGTTCCGAATTCGTCGATGAGCGCCAGCGTCGATTCGTTGCCCGAGGCCATGAAGTTCTTCATGTTAGTGAGGTGCGACGAATAGGTCGACAGGTCGTTTTCGATGCTCTGGTCATCGCCTATGTCTACAAACAGGTTGTCGAACAGCCCGATATGGCTGTTTTCATAAACCGGCGGCAGCAGCCCGCACTGGGTCATGTATTGAACTATGCCAACGGTTTTCAGCGTAACCGATTTGCCGCCGGCATTGGGGCCCGAAACAATCAGCAGGCGGTTTTCGGGGGTCAGCTTAATGTCGAGCGGAACTATTTCCTTGCCCTGGGCGCGCAGCGACTGCAGCAGTCCCGGATGGCACGCGTGATACCACTCCACTTCCGGCTTCGGGGCCAGGTGGGGCAGGCGGGCATCTATGTCGCGGGCATAAAGGGCCTTGGCATGGATAAAGTCGAGCTCGGCGGCTATGGCACATGAGTCGAGAATCGACGGGATATAGGGGCGCAGCGACGATGTTAC
>CAZKPP010000074.1:0-10562 GCA_964554665.1 uncultured Bacteroides sp. | reverse complement strand
CGCTTTTTCGGCGCAGCGCGCAACATTGAAAACGGCGGCTCGCTGACCATTATCGCCACAGCCCTAACCGAAACCTCGTCGAAGATGGACGAAGTAATTTTCGAAGAATTCAAGGGCACCGGCAACATGGAACTGCAGCTCAACCGCACGCTGTCGAACAAGCGCGTATTCCCCGCCGTCGACATCATGGCATCCTCCACTCGCCGCGACGACCTGCTGCTGCCCAAAGAAACCATCAGCCGCATGTGGATTCTGCGCCGCTTCCTTTCTGACCGCAATCCTATTGAGGCAATGGAATTTATCAAAGACCGCATGGAGCGCACGCAAAGCAATGACGAGCTGCTTCGAACCATGAGCGAATAAAAAGCGTTTTTAAAGCATGGAAACAACACGTCAAGCAAAAATATCGCGCCTCCTTCAGAAGGAGCTCAGCGAAATCTTCCGTCTCGAAACCGCAAAACTTTCCGGAACTATCGTAACGGTCAGCTCCGTAAAGGTTTCGCCCGACCTCAGCATTGCAAAAGCCTATCTATCGGTATTTCCGTCAGAAAAGGCCCCCGAAGTTATTGAAAACGTTAACCGTACCTCAAAGACCATACGCTACGAGCTGGCCGGTCGCGTTCGCTTTCAATTGCGCCGGTGTCCGGAACTTCAGTTCTATCTCGACGATTCGATAGATTATCTGGAGAACATCGATCGCCTGCTGGGCGAAAAGCCGGTTGAGCACTAATTGGTAGCCCTACGCATTGCTCGGCGCTACCTGTTTGCGCCCAAGTCACACTCGGCAGTCAACATCATCGCCGCAGTAGCGATGTGTGGCATCGCCTTGGCCACTACCGCCCTGGTAGTGGTCATGAGCGTATTTAACGGTTTCCACTCGCTGATTTCCCAACGGCTATCGGCGCTGGAGCCGCCGCTAACCGCCGTTGCTACCGAAGGCAAAACGATTTCAGGCGTTGACTCACTGATTTCCCGCCTCAACGCCGAGCCGTCGATTGCCCTGGCATCGCCCGTAATCGAAGAGCGCGCACTCGCCTCCTTTGCCGGGCGCCAGCAGGCCATCCGCCTGCGCGGCATCAAACCGGAACTCTATCCGCTGTTCGACACCATTTGCCCCGTGGGCAATCCGTGGGAAGAGTACTATCCCGGCTATGTGCCCGCCACGCTGAGCGCCGGCGTTGCCAACTCGCTGGAGCTAACCGTTGGAGGCGAAGAATTGCTCGAACTTTATATGCCCCGACGCATCGGCCGCATCAATCCCGCGAACCCCATGGCCGCTTTCCGGGCCGATACGGTGGCTCCGTCAGCCCTGTTCGTTACCGGCCAGGCAGAGCTTGATGCCGATTTGGTCTACGTGCCCTACCCTACAGCCGCTAACCTCCTGCAAATAACCGACGAAGCCACGGGAATCTACATCTTTCCGAACGGTCCGGAGGCCGACGCCATAGCTACCGCGAAAAAGGTTTTAGGGCCGCAGGTCGAGGTGTCAACCATGATGCAACGCCAGGGTGCCACCTTCCAGATAGTCAACATGGAAAAGTGGATGACCTTTATGCTGCTCGGCTTCATTTTGCTGATTGCATCGTTTAACGTCATATCGTCGCTGTCGCTGCTCATTATTGAAAAAGAATCCAACGCCAAGATGCTTTCGGCCCTCGGCGCGCCGGAGCGCATGGTCCGCAACGTCTACCGCTGGGTAGGCATCATGATTACCGGAGCCGGAACAGTGATTGGTCTGGCGTGCGGAACGCTCCTTGCCTTAGGTCAGGAACACTACGGCTGGGTAAAACTCGCCGGCGACGCCTCGCAGCTGTCAATGACCGTTTACCCGGTAACATTCAACCCGTTAGACCTGTTGGCCGTAGCTGCATTGGGCATAATTACCGGGGTGGTTACCACCGTGATTGCCACGCGCTTTGCGTAAATTTTAGATTGTCGGATTTTTTTCGTAACTTTGAAGGCGTAAAAATCCACCAATCATTAGCAATCAATTGATGACTAAATCTTTATCAATCCTTTTGGCATCGGCATTTTTCATGTCGGCCAATGCCGAGATTAAGATAGATTCATGGGGCGCAGCTCAGCCTATCAACGTCCGCACCCCGTTTCTTAACGACTCCATTTCTCCCAAAGGCGAAAAATATAACTCATTCGACCTTTTGCGCTCGCGAATTAACCCCGAAATCGCAACAGCAGCCGTTGCCGCCGACACTGCCGGCATCATCGCCCTGCAGTCAGCGCCTCAAACCGGCGGCAACATCCAGTTGCTGAAAACCAGCCTGCGCTCCGCAAACTTTGCCAAAGGTCAGCTTAAAATCAAGAGTCAGCTGCCTTTCATAGTTGAACTCAACGGCCGGGAAATCACCTCAAAAACCTCTGTCGAAAAAGACTCGCTGACCTCTGCATCGCAAGCCTCCGCCCAGCTGCGCCTCGAACCGGAGCGCGACGGCATTCTGACAGTAAAACTCCTTGCCCTCGCCGCAGATTCCGTGGCCTCGCCCACATTTGAGGCCGTGTTTGAGCCCGACCAACAGTTTGAATCAACAACCCTGGCCTTTGGCCCCGACATGCTGCGCCGCTTCAACCTCGACGACTCTGAGTTCGGCAATCGCGTCAGCGGCCTGTCAATGAGCCCCGACGGCAAATATCTGATTACCCGCTACTGGAACAAATATTCCCTCGATCGCAGCCAATACTACGCAACGCTCACCGACCTTAAATCCGGCAAACTCATCAACGCCAACCTGGCCTGGAGCGCCGAATGGATGCCCAAAGGGTCGAGCCTCTACATGGCCTTGACCGCCGCCGACGGCTACGACCTCTACAAAATCGACCCGGCCACAGGTCAGCAAACCCTTATTGCCGAAAGCATTCCCACGAACCAGTTCTTCTGGAGCCCCGACGAAAGCTGTTTCTACTACACGTTTACCGACGAAGGCGTAAAAGAAGAGGGCCCGCTGCGCCGCTATGCCAGCCCCGACGACCGTATGCCAGGCGACCGCTCGCGCTCATTCATTGTGCGCTACACCCCGGCCACAGGCATCTCGGAGCGCATAACCTTCGGCAACCACTCAACAACGCTGAACTCCATAAGCCCCGACGGCCGCAAGCTCCTTTGCTCAACCAGCTCCGAGGACCCCACGGTGCGTCCCTTCTACCGCAACGCATTCTACATTCTCGACCTCGAAACTCTCACCGCCGACACCATTGTGGCTCCCGGTCCGGCATTCGTCAACTCCGGAATCTTCTCCCCCTCGGGCAACGAGGTGCTGTTTCTCGGCTCGCCGTCGGCTTTCAACGAGCTCGGCAAAAACTGCGGTAACCACCCTATTGCCAACGACTTCGACGTTCAAATCTACCTGATGGACCTCAAAACCCGCCAGATTAAACCGATGTCGAAAGACTTCGACCCCAACGTTAAAAACATCGTTTGCTGGAACCGCGTTGACAATAAAATTTACCTCATTGCCGAAGAAGGCTTCGGCAGCAACCTCTATTCCCTCGACCCCAAAAGCGGAGTCTACACCAAACTGCCCGCCGACATTGAAAACATCACGTCGGCAGCCATGGGCAACGACCAAACCACAACCATTGCCTATATGGGCCATGGCTACCACTACGCGTGGAAAGCCTGCTTGCTCGACCTGAAAAAGGGCCGCAACAGGGTGTTTGCCGACCCGCGCGCCGAAGACCTCGCCAAAATCAATCTCGGCAAGGTTGAGCCCTGGACCTTCACAGCAGGCGACGGCACCGAAATTGACGGCGTTATCTGCTATCCGCCCGATTTCGACGCATCGAAAAAATACCCGCTGATTGTTTACTACTATGGCGGCACATCGCCCACCCAGCGCTCAATCACTCAACCCTATACGCCTCAGCTTTTCGCCTCGCGCGATTATGTTGTCTACGTTATCAACCCCTCGGGCACCACGGGCTACGGCCAGGAATTTTCGGCACGCCACGTCAACGCCTGGGGCAAGCAGACCGCTAACGATATTATCGAAGGCGTTCAGAAATTCTATCGCGCCCACGAATTCGTTGACTCGACAAAAATCGGCTGCCTCGGCGCTTCCTACGGCGGCTTCATGACCCAATATCTGCAAACTCTCACTCCGATGTTTGCAGCGGCCGTCAGCCATGCCGGCATATCGAACGTAACCTCCTACTGGGGCGAAGGTTACTGGGGCTACTCCTATAACGGCGTTGCCGCCGCTGACTCCTACCCCTGGTCCGACCCCGAACTCTTTACGCAGCAGGGTTCGCTGTTCAATGCCGACAAAATCAACACTCCCCTGCTCCTGCTCCACGGCACCGCCGACACTAACGTGCCCATCGGCGAGAGCATTCAGCTCTTCAACGCCCTGCGCATTCTCGGCAAACCGGTTGAATTCATATCGGTCGACGGCGAAAACCACTTCATTTCCGACTATCCCAAGCGCATTTTGTGGCAAAACTCAATCATGGCCTGGTTTGAACGCTGGCTCAAGAATGACCCCAGCTGGTGGAATGACCTCTACCCCGAACGCAACCTCTAAACTGCCGCTGAGATGAACGATTTTTTCGTGGTTCTGAAACGCTTCGTTTCACCATATAACAAATATTTGGTGTTGAACATCGTGTTCAACCTGCTGGCAGCATTTATGACCCTGTTCTCCTTTGCGTTGATTATTCCGATTCTGCAGATGCTCTTCGAGGTCAACAATCAGGTCTACGAGTGGATACCCATAACTTGGGCCAACATTAAAACCGCCGCCATCAACGATTTCTATTACTTCGTACAGCAAACCATCTTTGCCCACGGCCAGTCAGCAACCCTGGCAATGCTCGGACTGCTGCTTGTGATTATGACCGGCCTGAAGTGCGGAACCGCCTATCTCGCATCATATTTCATCATTCCGATGCGCTCGGGCGTTGTTCGCGATATCCGCAACACCATCTACGACAAAGTCATTTCCCTGCCAATAGGCTTTTTCACCAACGAGCACAAAGGCGACGTAATCGCCCGTATGACCGGCGACGTTTCGGCGGTTGAAAACTCAATCATGCAGTCAATCGACCTTATGTGCAAAAACCCGCTGATGATTATCGCATGCCTGACCATGATGATTGTTATCAGCTGGCAGCTCACGCTATTCGTTCTGATTCTGCTGCCGCTGGCCGGCTACATTATGGGCACGGTTGGCCGCAAACTCAAGGCCAGCTCGCTGGCAACCCAAAACAAATGGGGCGCAATAATGAGCAACATCGAAGAAACCCTCGGCGGCCTGAGAATCATCAAAGCTTTCGTGGCCGAAAACAAGGTGAGCAAACGTTTCCACCAGCAAAGCCAGGAGCTCTACCGGCTCTCCAACTCCCTGGCCCGCCGCCAGAGCCTCGCCCACCCCATGAGCGAATTTCTCGGCACTATCACCGTGGCCATCGTGCTTTGGTTCGGCGGCCAGCTGATTCTTTCGGGCCACACCTCTCTCGACGCCTCGGAATTCATCTACTACATGGTTATCTTCTACTCGATAATCAACCCCGTTAAAGAAGTTTCGCGTGCATCATACGCAATTCGCGCCGGCATGGCCTCGCTCGACCGTGTGGACCTGATTCTTTCAGCCAAAAACAACATTGTTGACCCCGAAAAGCCGAAACACATCGACCGGCTGCGCGGCGAAATCAGATACGACAACGTCAATTTCAGCTACGACGGAGAAACCCAGGTTGTTAAAGGCGTGAACCTGCATATTCCCGCCGGAGCCACAGTGGCCCTCGTTGGCCAGTCAGGCTCGGGCAAGAGCACCATGGCCGACCTTTTGCCGCGATTCTACGACGTTCAGGGCGGCAAAATCACAGTCGACGGCATCGACGTGCGCGACCTGCCGGTAAAACACCTGCGCTCGTTTATGGGCAACGTCAACCAGGAGGCAATATTGTTTAACGACACCGTTTACAACAACATAACCTTCGGCGTTGAAAGCGCCACCCGCGAGCAAGTCGAAGCCGCCGCAAGAATTGCCAATGCCCATGAGTTCATTACCGAAATGGAACATGGCTACGACACTTATATCGGCGACCGCGGCTGCCGCCTCTCCGGCGGTCAACGCCAGCGCCTGTCAATTGCCCGCGCAATCCTCAAAAACCCGCCGATTCTGATTCTCGACGAAGCAACCTCGGCCCTCGACTCCGAAAGCGAACACCTGGTGCAGGAAGCCCTCGACCGCCTGCTCGAAGGCCGCACGACCCTGGTTATCGCCCACCGTCTATCTACCATCAGAAACGCCGACCTCATAGCAGTTATGAGCGAAGGCGAAATCATTGAGGCCGGAACCCACGACGAACTTATGGCCAAAAACGGCACCTACGCCAAACTCGTAGAGATGCAACAACTCCGATAATAAATTTAAAAACTATGAACGCTATAATCACCGGGCGTCTCGAAGCCCTCCGCACTAAAATGGCAGCCGCCGAAGTTGCTGCCACAATAATTCCCCACACCGACCCCCACCAGAGCGAATATCTTGCCGAACACTGGCAGGTGCGCCAGTGGCTCAGTGGCTTCACCGGCTCGGCCGGCACATTGGTTGTAACCACCGACACCGCCCTTCTTTGGACCGACTCGCGCTACTTCCTTCAGGGCGCACAGCAGCTCGAAGGCACCGGCATTATTCTGATGAAAGACGGCCTGCCCGGAACCCCCTCGATTGAAGCATGGCTCACCGCCAACCTCCCCGCCGGCTCTACCGTGGGCGTCGACGGCATGGTCTTCTCTGTCAACGATGTTAAGCGCATGACTGCGGCCTTCGAGCCCAAAGGCATTACCCTCGACACCAACTTCGCCCCCATCGCCGACCTTTGGAACGGCCGCCCGGAACTCCCCAACGACTCGCTGTATGTCCACGACGTTAAATATGCCGGCGAAGCCGCAACCTCCAAAATCGAGCGCATACTGAAAAGTGCCCGCGCCAACGGCGCCGACTCGCTCTTTATTTCCGCCCTCGACGAAATCGCCTGGATTCTCAACGTTCGCTCGGCCGACGTTGCTTGCAACCCGGTTGCCACGGCATTCCTATACCTGTCGGACCAACGCAACGTGATTTTCATAAATGCCGACAAAATCGACGAAAAAACCGGCGACTATCTCGCATCAATCGGCGTGGAAATCCAGCCTTACGAAAGCGTGGCCCGCTTCCTTGCCCTCCTGCCCAAAGACTCCAAAGTGTATATCGAGCCGGCCCGCACGGCCTACACGCTCGCATCGATAATCGGCAACCACGCCGTTGAAGGTGCATCGCTCATTGCCCTGCCCAAGTCAATCAAAAACCTTACTCAGATTCAAGGCACGCGCAATGCCATGGCCCGCGACGGCGTGGCCTTGGTGAAACTCTTCATGGAAATCGAGCGCCGTTTGGCTGCCGGCGAAAAGCTCACCGAAATAGACTGCGACACTCTGGGCACCCGCTTCCGTTCGGAAGGCGCCATGTATGTCGACAACTCCTTTGAAATGATTGCCGGCTACGGCCCCCACGGAGCAATCGTTCACTATAGCGCAACCCCCGAGACCTCCTCGACCATCGAGCCCCACGGACTGCTGCTGATCGACAGCGGCGCGCAATATCTCGACGGCACGACCGACATTACCCGCACCGTAGCTCTCGGTACTCCCACCCAACAGGAAAAAGAGGACTTCACCCTGGTTATGAAGGGGCACATTGCCATTGCAACCGCAGTCTTCCCCGAAGGCACCACCGGCCACCAGCTCGATGCCCTGGCCCGCATAGCGCTTTGGAAACATGGCTTGACCTACCTACACGGCACCGGCCATGGCGTAGGCCACTTCCTCAACGTTCACGAAGGTCCGCAAAGCATCCGCCTCAACTATGTGCCCACCCCGCTCCAGCCCGGCATGATTACCTCCGACGAGCCCGGCCTCTACCGCGCAGGAGTTCATGGCATACGCTGCGAAAACCTGGTTCTTTGCGTGCCCTCGCCCCTGAGCAACGAAGAATTCGGCAACTTCTATGCCTTCGAGCCGCTCACCCTCTTCCCCTTCGACCGCTCGCTGTTTGAGCTCTCGCTGATGAGCGACGAAGAAATAGCCTGGGTCAACGATTATCACACCGTTGTCCGCAATGCCCTGCTGCCGCTGCTCGAAAACGAGAACCAGCGTCAATGGCTCACCGAAAAAACCGAACCGCTATGCCGCTGATTATTCCGGTCAGGGGCTTTACCCCGAAAGTTGGCAACGGTTGCTTTATAGCCGAAAACGCCACCCTGATTGGCGACGTTACCCTGGGAGATGAATGCTCGGTATGGTTCAACACCGTTTTGCGCGGCGATGTAAACACCATCACCATAGGCAACCGCGTCAACATTCAGGACGGCTCGGTTCTTCACACCCTCTACGAAAAATCGACCATCGAAATCGGCAACGACGTCAGCATCGGCCATAACGTTACCCTCCACGGCTGCAAAATCCGCGACTATGCACTCGTTGGCATGGGTGCCGTGGTTATGGACGATGCCATTGTTGGCGAAGGAGCCATAGTTGCCGCCGGCTCGGTAGTTTTGAGCCGCACTGTTATCGGCCCCGGCGAACTTTGGGGCGGCGCTCCTGCCAAATTCATCAAAAACGTTGACCCCGAGCAATCTAAAACCCTCAACCAACGCATCGCCCACAACTATTTGATGTATTCCCGATGGTACTCCGACCCAGAATGAAATTTGATGTAAGTGAAAAAACTGCATACTTATTGCTATATTATTTAGCATTGATAGTACTGACGTTTCAATTGTGGTTCATTTTGAGCCAAGCCCACGCAATTAAATTTTTTTCCGCTGCAGCTGATGCCGCTCTTATACTCCTACCCTATTGGTTACTGTCCAGACATTGGCGTGGAACAGTTTTTATCCCATTGCTTCTTGTTGGGCCTTGGCTTCTTGTGCAAATATGGTATTATCGTTTCTGGCACAATTTTCCGGCAATTAGTGCCATTATGCTCACTTCAAATTTCAATGCCGAACTCTTCCAGAGCATACTTGGCCTTTATAGATGGTCAGATATCATGGCAATTCTGCCAAGTGTTTGTCTTTTTATATTCTATTATCGAAAACTCCGACACAAAGCCGAAAATTATAGACCTTCAAAATCATTGCGGATTATCGGAATCGCTATATCAATAGCCTATTACTGCGGTTTTCACATTGATAGAACATTTTCAGAAATGCGTCATGCGAAAGCGCGCGGCAGTATTGTTCATTATACTAACTTCCCCGAGCATTTAAGAGAACATTTCGTTCCGAATCATTGTCATAGCATATCAGACATGTCTCATAGAGGAGTAGTAATCGCTATTGGACAGCAAATTGTCGATTTCAGAGAAGTCCTTAACCAACGTCGCAAACTAACTTATGAAGAAACGCAAGCCATCGAAAATTTTATAGAACAAACAGATTTTCCCATAACACTTCCCGATTCTTTGCGTTTAGCCAATAGCAAAAAAAATATTATTCTCATCATCGTTGAATCACTTAACGCATCTGTGATTTCTGATAGCATTGCTCCTACCCTGACTGCTCTATTACACGAACCTGGAACTATTTCGGCTCTGAATATAGAACCGCAAATATCAGTTGGCGGGTCCGGCGACGGTCAACTATTAGCCAACACCGGACTTATGCCTCAGTCAACTTTCTCAACTGCAGTAGCACTAGGCTCAATAACCGAATTTCCATCGCTTGTGCGCATATGTAATAGGGAAAAAAACACTGCAATTTTTGCCGATAATACCACTACGTGGAATGAACGCGCCACATTTACAAACTATGGGTTTGAAACTATTTGGTGTATCGATGACTTTCCTCATTTAGAACAATCTTTGGGTGCTGACCTTGCGACAATAACTTTTGCGGATTCAATAATTTCCACTCTGCCGAAACCATTCTTTTTGGAATTATTGACGGTATCCATGCACGTCCCTTTCAATGAACCCAATATTCCCGATAGTATATATGCTCGTCACCTCACACATTCTAACGTGCTGACTCAAAACTATATCCGAACCGTAAACTACTTTGATTATTCGCTCTCGCAACTTATCAAAACTTTGAAAAAGAAAGACCTTTATAACAACACTTTACTATTCATTGTAAGCGATCATACCCAATACATTGCAGACTTTGGCTCCAATGAACAAAAAATGGTATTTATTGCTGCGAATACCGGACTGACTGAATCTATAAGTCGCCAGGCCCTGCAATCCGACATATTTCCGACCATGCTCCAATTAATTGGAATCGACAATTCCACTAAATGGAAAGGAACTGGGAAATCATTATTTGGTATCGGACAGGACGAACAATGGCAAGCGTCAGCTAAAGAAATATCAGACTTAATTTTGCGCGGAGACTATTTTAAGGGCAAAATTTTTAAAGAATAAATTCAATGTTTTTAATGGTACTCCGACCCGGAATGAAATCCTACATTTGGTTTTTCATCATTGCGGTTGTTGCAATTACGGGGATTTGCTGGATTCCCCTGTCGGAGATTGACGCAATTACCGGTAATCACCTGATAGTTC
>CAZKPP010000073.1:0-10725 GCA_964554665.1 uncultured Bacteroides sp. | reverse complement strand
AGCTCAACACCGACGAGGTGCAGATTATGAACCGCGTAAAAATCAAGAACCACGCTAACGGCGCGGTTGCCGAATATACCATCGTTGCCGACTCCGAGGCCAACCTCAAGGAGAAGAAAATCGGCACCTCGACCCCCATTGCGCAGGGGCTGCTCGGCCATAAGCTCGGCGACATTGTTGACATTCGCGTTCCGGCCGGTATGGTTAAGTTTGAAATCGTTGAAATCTCAATCTGATGGCCTCGATTTTTTCGCGCATCGCCGCCGGCGAGATTCCCAGCTATAAGGTTGCGGAAGACGATCGCCACTATGCTTTTCTCGACATCAACCCGATGGCTCCGGGCCACGTCCTGGTGATTCCGCGCCGCGAGGTGGACTATCTGTTTGACCTGTCGGCCGAGGAATATGGCGAGCTCATGGAGTTTGCCCGCGAGGTGGCGCTGAAAATCAAGCGCGCCATTCCTTGCCAGAGGGTAGGGGTTGCAGTGCTGGGCATGGAAGTGCCCCACGCCCATATCCACCTTGTGCCGCTGCAAACGGAGGCTGACATGGACTTCCGCGCTCCCAAGCGCGAAATTCCCGCCGATGAAATGGAGCGCATTGCCCGGGCGATAGCCAATGCCTAATTTATATGACATTCGCCGCCGCGGCACATTGGCCTTTATGCTGGCCACTGTGGCCGTGGTGGTTGCTTTTTTGTGGGTTTCGGACCGTCTGGTCAACGACTTGTCGGCCCAGGAGCGTGCGCGCATGCAGGTGTGGGCCGACGCTACCCGCGAAATCGCGTCGGCCGATTCGTCGACCAACCTCGATTTTCTGCTTTCGATAATCAAGGGCAACTCTACGATTCCGGTGATTCTGGTTGATGATTCCGACCGCATACTCGATCATCTGAACTTTGACCTGCCTGAAAATAACGACACTCTGCCCCCCTGGGAGCTGACAGCCGAAAACGAGCAGTTTTTGCGCGAGCGTCTGGAAAAACTTAAAAAGTCAGAGAACGTAATCACCATAGTTATCGCTCCGGGCGTGAACCAGCGGCTCTATTACGAAGATTCGCTGCTGCTGCGCAGGCTGAGCTGGTATCCCTACGTTCAGTTAGCGGTTATGGCCGGATTTATATTCGTTGTTTACTATGCGGTATCGGCCACCAAGCGTGCCGAGCAGAACAAGGTGTGGGTCGGCCTGTCGAAAGAAACCGCACACCAGCTCGGAACTCCTATATCGTCGCTGATGGCGTGGGTTGAGATGCTGCCGGGCTACGGGGTTGACCGCGAGGTTGTTGAGGAAATGAACAAAGACGTTAACCGCCTTAACGTAATTGCCTCGCGTTTCTCGAAGATTGGTTCACCGCCGGCAATGGTGTCGACCGACCTGAACTCAGTTGTGGAGCATTCGGTGGATTATATGCGCACGCGAATATCTTCCGGAGTGAAGTTGACCCTTAGCCTGTCCGAGAATCCGCTGATGGTTAGCCTGTCGACCGACTTGCTCGCATGGGTACTCGAAAACCTTATTAAGAATGCCGTTGACGCGATGGAGGGTCACGGAGCAATCTCGGTGGTGACCTTCTCGGAGGGCAACAGTGCGATAGTGGAGGTTGCCGATACCGGCAAAGGTATTGCGCGCAAAGATTTCAAAACGATTTTCAATCCCGGATATACAACCAAAAAGCGCGGCTGGGGCCTGGGGCTGACGCTGGCAAAACGTATTGTTGACGACTACCACCACGGCTCGATTTTCGTTAAAGATTCCGAACCGGGTCGCGGAACAACTTTCCGTCTGGAGTTGCCGTTAGACAAAGAGCGTTAAAGGCGGTTGGTGTAGAGGGCCGCGGCAAAGCGCAGGTATGGGCCGAGACGGCGTATGCGCGAGGGCTGGGCAATGAAGCGCCACGCCCATTCGCAACCCAAAGCCTGAAGCAGTCGCGGTGCGCGCTTGAAATTGCCTACGTAGAGGTCGAAACTGCCGCCGAGGCCTTGGTAAACGGCATCGGGATAATGCTGTTTGAGTCGCTGCATGAGCAGTTCCTGTTTCGGCGAACCCATGGCCACGAATATGAAATCGGGGTGTGTGCGCGCGAGGTCAGCAGCGAGTTTTTCTTCGTCGCCCGGCTGCAGAAAACCGTTGCGGTAGCCAACTATTTCAATTTCGGGATACTCATTGCGCAGCTTTTCGACCACCTGTTCGATAACCTCCTGACGTGTACCCACAAGATAAAATTTCCTCTTTCCGGCAAAGCGGCGGATGATATGAAGCCATAATTCGCAGCCCGGAGTGCGCGAGGCCTTGAAGCCTTTGCGTCGTCCGGCCTTAACTGCGCCGGCACCGTCGCAGTAGCCGATATTATCGTTGATAACGTCGACTAATTCCTGCGTGGCGTTCATTGATTTTTCGGCGTTGACGGCAACGAGAATGCCCTTGCGGGAGTCGGCGTAGTCGATAACTTCGTCGAACGATGTGAACGGATGAACTTTTATGTTGCGGATAGTAAAGGTGGTCATTTACGGGAGCGTCAATTGTGTTATGACAAATTTCCTGTTACACTGTTTCGTATAAGAATATGCAAATGTACCAACTTTTTACTAAACTTGCAAAAAAAATTCCAAACCGGGGGGTTACTTTCCGGCGAGAAGCTTTTGATAGAGGCGGTCGTAGTCGCTGACCTGACGTTTGAGCGAGTAATTCGCTTCGACGAAAGAGCGAGCTTCTTCGGCCCGCTTAAGCTGCGAGGGATAAGTTTTGATTGCGCGCTCTATGGCGTCGGCACAACTTGTCGGATCGCCGTTGACAAACGTTTCAGCCAGGCGACCGCGGTCGGCAACCTCCCAGGGCCCTCCACCTTCGGGAACTATCAGTGGCAGTCCGGCTGCCATTCCTTCGGCAACCGTAAGTCCGAAGCCCTCGAGGCGCGACGGCTGAACCATCAGGTCGAAGTCGGCCAGCCGCGAGTATATTTCCTTTCGCGGCAGGTTGCCGGTGAAGGTAACGGCGTTGGCAACTCCTTCTTCGCGGGCCAGACCTTGCAGGCTGTCAAGGTCGGGGCCTTCGCCTATGAATGTTGCTTCAACCTCAATGCCCCGCTTGCGCAGCTGAGCAATAGCCCGGATGAGAATATCCTGCCCTTTGATTTTGCTGTCGAGGCGCGAAACCTGAATTATGCGGACCGGATTATGAATCGGCTCACCCGGCTTGCGGATTGCAATTGCGTCGGTTCTGATGCCGTTAGGAATCACCGTAACTTTTGCACCGGCAACGCGGCTTTTGATGTCGTCGGCCACGGCGTCGGAGATGGCCGCCATGTTGGAACCGGCAGCGTAGGTCATCGGTATATTCAATGCGTGGACGGTAAAGAGCGTGCGGGTGCGCATTGTGCGCAGCAGGCCGGTCAGCTTGTGCATGTGCAGGTGAATAATGTCGGGCCGACGGCGCAGGGCGAAGAGGTTCAGCCGGGCCATCAGCAGCAGGGGCGCTGCCCCGGGGGTGCGGTTGAATCGGGTGATTTTAACTTCAGGCGATATGCTGCGCATTATTTCTTCGTTCTCACCGCGGTTAACGATTAGGAGTTCAACCTCGTGGCCGCGGGCAACCTGTTCGTTGACAATGTCGGCGAGCATGGTTTCGGCGCCGCCGGTGTGCATTTGAAACAAGGCATGCAAAATTTTCATATCACCAAAGAGAGTAGGTTAAGCAGGGTTGATGTCTTTAAAAGAAAAAGCCTCTGAATTTCAGAGGCTCGGTTGAGTGGAGTATAGCGGACTCGAACCGCTCACCTCGACACTGCCAGTGTCGCGCTCTAGCCAGATGAGCTAATACCCCGTGATGTTTTCGGGTGCAAAGTTCGGAAGAAAATTTGAGATGTGCAAATTTTTTGTGAAAATTTTATTGAAAAAAGTCAAAATAGGGCATTTTGAACTCAAAGTAACGCCGAATTGTTAACTTTAAGATTAAGAAATTATATAGAATGTCAACGCAAACTACACCATCAACCGTTTCAACCGAGCTTTCGCCCGCCCCAAAAAACTACGCTCTTTTCGTAACTTTCATTGCTATTATAGGCGCTTTTTCATCGTTTGTCAACGATATGTATTTGCCAACGATACCTGCAATGATGAAGGAGTTTCACACAACCCCGTCGATGACCCAGATGGGCATTTCGATGGCCATGATCGGCATGGGGTTAGGCTCTGTTGTGTGGGGCTCGGCCAGCGACCGTTTCGGGCGAAAGCCTGTGTTGATAGTGTCGTTGGTGATTTTTGTGTTGGCAACGGCGGTTTCGCTCCTGTCGCGAACAATCACCTTCTTTATAATATGCCGACTGTTTCAGGGGCTTGGCGCCGGTGGCGCAATGGTGCTGTCAACCTCGATTCCGGCCGACGTTTATATGGGGCGCCAACTTGCTAAGATTATGGCTATTGTGGGTATGATTAACGGTGTTGCCCCGGCGCTGGGTCCGGTTGTCGGCGGTTTTATGGCCGAGAGCGTTGGCTGGCGGGGTATATTTATTGTGTTGCTTGCGATTGGCATAGTGATGACTTTCTGGACAACACGATATAGGGAAACGCTGCCGCCCCAACGCCACCTTAAGGTGAACGGATTCGGCGATTACGTCAAGGCATACCGGTCGCTGTTGGTAAACCGCCGCTTTATGATTTACGTAACTATCAAGGCCGTAGCCATAGGCCTGTTGTATGCCTACATAGCCTCCGCGCCGTTTATTATTCAGACTCACTATGGCTTCAGCGCTATGCAATTCGGCCTGATTTTTGGCGGAAATGCGTTGGCCATGGGTTTGGGTTCTTCGCTGGCTTTGAAGTTTAAGTCGATTAAGCAGGCAATGGTAGTGGGTTGTTTGGGCATGTTTGTGTTTGCCGTTGCTGATGCCATTTCAATGTGGAGCGGAACATCTTTTCTGCTCTATGAAATCTTTGCCGTACCGATGCTGCTGTGTGCGGGCATGATATTTTCGAGCTCCAACACTCTTTCGATGGAGGTCGGCCGCGAGGAAGCGGGCACGGCCTCGGCCATACTCAGCGTAGTTAAATATGTGTTTGCCGCGGTGGTGTCGCCGCTGGTGGGCATTGGCAATATTTCTCATTCGGCAGCAATTGCATATATCGCCATAACGGCAATGTCTGTGGTTTTGGCTTGGCAGGCTCGCCGACTGCCGGTATTGGCCGATATGGAGCGCAAATAATTGGATTTTACGCCGATTATTTGGCCGGAGGCGTAAATTTTCAAAAAAAATCTGTAAATTTGCGCCTGAATATGAAAGGTATAGTTCTTGCGGGCGGCACAGGCTCGCGCCTTTTTCCGATTACGAAGGGGGTCAGCAAACAGTTGCTCCCTATCTACGATAAGCCGATGGTGTATTATCCGATATCGGTTCTGATGCTTGCGGGCATCCGCGATATATTGTTGATTTCCACCCCCGAAGACCTTCCCGGCTTTCGCCGCTTGCTGGGCGACGGCTCTGACTTCGGCATAAATCTGCAATATGCGGAGCAGCCTCGTCCCGAAGGTTTGGCTCAGGCCTTTATTATCGGGCGCGACTTCATTGGCGATGATTCGGTGTGTCTGGTTCTCGGCGATAATATCTTTCACGGAGCAGGTTTGAATACCTTGCTCAACCAGGCAGTAGACTCCGCCGAGAATGGGGATAAGGCAACTGTATTCGGTTACTGGGTCAAGGACCCGCAGCGCTATGGCGTTGCCGAGTTCGACGCCGACGGTCGCTGCCTTTCTATCGAAGAAAAGCCTCGCCATCCCAAAAGCAACTATGCGGTTGTGGGCCTTTACTTCTATCCGAACCGAGTGGTTGACTTTGCCTCAAAGATTACCCCTTCGGCGCGTGGCGAACTGGAAATCACCTCGGTTAACCAATGTTTTTTAGATGAAGACAAGTTGCGTGTGCTCACGCTGCCGAGCGGATTTGCGTGGCTCGACACCGGCACTCACGATTCGTTGGCCGAAGCTTCAATCTACGTTGAGGTTCTCGAAAAGCGACAGGGCCTGAAAATTGCCTGCCTTGAAGAAATTGCCTACTCCCGCGGCTGGATTTCGGCCGAGCGTCTGCGCGCCATAGCGGCTCCGATGGCTTCGAATCAATATGGTCAATATCTTTTAAAATTGCTCGACGATGGAAGTTATAACGACTGATATTGAAGGTGTTGTTATTCTCCGCCCGCGCGTGTTCAAAGATGCCCGCGGCTATTTCTTCGAGAGTTTCAATGCCCGGGAATTTGCCGAGAAGGTTGCGCCGGTAGAGTTTGTGCAAGACAATGAAAGCGAGTCGGTCTACGGTGTTATGCGCGGGCTGCATTTCCAGCGTCCGCCCTACGCGCAGGCCAAGTTGGTGCGCTGCATTCACGGTCGCGTGCTCGATGTTGCGGTTGACCTTCGCGCCGGCTCACCCACCTATGGCCGCAATGTAGCCGTAGAACTGTCGGCCGAAACCCACGACCAGCTCTTTATCCCCGCCGGGTTTGCCCATGGCTTTGCCGTGTTGAGCGAAAGGGCTGTGTTTCAATATAAATGTTCGGCATTCTATGCCCCGCAGTCTGAGGGTTCGCTGAATATTTTCGACGCCGATCTGGCAATCAACTGGCCGTTTACCGGGGCTGAAGCTTTGCTTTCCGATAAAGATAAAGATGCCCAGGCATTTAAAAACTTTGTAACTCCGTTTAAATGAATATTCTAATCACCGGGGGCGCCGGATTTGTTGGTTCCCACGTAGTTCGCCGCTTCGTTCGCGAGTATCCGTCAGACCTCATTGTGTGCCTCGACTTGCTGACATACGCCGGAAATATGGAGAATCTGGCTGATGTTATCCCGGCCCCTAACTTCAGGTTTGTGCGCGCCGATATTACCGACCTCAACGAAATGCGCCGCGTAATGAAAGAGTATGCTATCGACGGCGTTATTCACCTTGCCGCCGAAAGCCATGTTGACCGCTCGATTGAAGACCCGTTTGTTTTTGCCCGCACAAACGTGTTGGGCACAATGGCTCTTCTGCAGGCTGCCCGCGAGCAGTGGAACGGTAACTTTGAGGGGAAGCGCTTCTATCATATTTCGACCGATGAAGTGTATGGTTCGTTGGGCCCCGATGATGAGTTGTTTACCGAAGCCACTCCCTACGATCCTCATTCGCCCTATTCAGCATCGAAGGCGTCGAGCGACCACTTCGTTAGGGCGTATCACGATACGTTTGGCTTGCCCACCATTATTTCGAACTGCTCAAATAACTACGGCCCTTATCAGTTCCCTGAAAAGCTGATACCGCTGTTTATAAATAATATACGCAACCGCAAGCCGCTGCCGGTATACGGTCGCGGCGAAAACGTTCGCGACTGGCTGTATGTCGAAGACCATGCCCGAGCCATTGACGTGATTTTCCATAATGGCAGGGTAGGGGAAACCTATAATATCGGCGGCTTTAATGAGTGGCGCAATATCGACATTGTTAGGTTACTGGTAAAGACCGTCGACCGCCTCTCCGGCAATCCTGAAGGGTATTCCGACGAACTCATAACCTTCGTTACCGACCGCCCCGGCCACGACTTGCGCTATGCTATCGATTCGACGAAACTGAAAACTGAGCTCGGCTGGGAGCCGTCGCTGCAGTTCGAGGAGGGCATAGAAAAGACCGTGCGTTGGTATCTCGACAATCCGCAATGGCTCAACAATGTAACCTCCGGAGCCTACCAGAGCTACTACGAGCGGCAATATAGCGGCAGATGATTCGGCAGTGTGGACTTTTATTTGTGTTTCTGGCGCTGGGCGAGTTGATTGTCTGGCTCACCGGAACCACTGTCCCTTCGTCGATAATAGGCATGCTACTGCTTGCCGGAGCTCTCAAAGTCGGCGCCGTAAAGCTCAGCCAGGTCGAGCAGTTTGCCGACTTTCTGGTTCATAACATCGGCTTCTTCTTCGTGCCAGCCGGTGTCGGGTTGATGCAATGCATGGGCCTGATTGCCGACCAGTGGCTGCCGATTGTGGGGGCTACGGTCGGAAGCACCGTTATTATAATCGCCGTTACCGGCTGGAGCCATCAGTTAACCCGCAGGTTTACCCGACGTTATGGAAGGAAGCTTTTTCACTAATCCGCTTTTTTTGATAGCGTTGACCTTTGTGGTCTTCATGGCATCGCAATGGCTCAGTCGCCGATTGGGGCTGAGGCTGTTTAACCCTATTCTGATTTCAATTGCCGTGTTGATTGCCTTGATGAACGGCTTAGGGGTTGACTATGAGTCGTATCGCCAGGGGGGCGCCTGGATTGAATTCTGGCTCAAGCCGGCGGTCGTTGCCTTAGGGGTGCCGCTTTATCGCCAGCTGTCAACGATTCGCAAGCAGGTTATTCCGCTGCTTGTTGCCGAACTGACCGGTTGTGTTGCCGGGCTGGTGTCGGTGGTGGTTATTGCCGATATGCTCGGCGCAACGCCCGAAGTTGCGCTTTCGTTGGCCCCTAAGGCGGTTACAACTCCTATCGCCATTGAGATTTCCGATTCGCTCGGCGGCATTCCGGCGCTCACGGCGGCTGTGGTCGTGTGTACCGGCATTTTCGGTTCTATCGCCGGGTTTAAAATCGTCAGTCTCACCCGCGTCAAGAGCCCGATGGCAACCGGCCTGAGCATCGGCACGGCATCGCATGCCGTAGGCACTGCGGCCGCTCTGGAACGCAGCGAACGCTACGGCGCATTCTCGTCGCTGGGCCTGACGCTCAACGGCATCCTCACGGCCCTGCTGGCGCCCTATGTGCTCTCGCTCTTAGGCTACTAAACAGGTCATTATCGGGCGCTTTTGAGCAATTTTTTGCTTTTTTAACTTTGAAAGCCCGAAAAATTTTCGTAACTTTGCGGTCGAACTTAAAACTAAACCAAATTAACCGGCTCTTAGGATTATGGAAACAACGCTCGTCATTTTGAAGCCATCGGCCGTTCTTCACGGCTATGTAGGACCCATTGTTCAACGCTTTCAGCAAAAAGGACTCATTATCCGTGGCATGAAAATGATGCAGCTCGACGAAGCGATTCTTCGCGAACACTATGCCCACCTTGTTGACCGCCCCTTCTTCCCCTCGCTGCTTAAATCGATGATGGCCTCGCCCGTAATCGTTATGGCTCTCTGGGGTAAGGATGCCGTAGAGGTTGTGCGCATGATGACCGGCGTTACCAACGGCCGCAAGGCTGCCCCCGGAACAATTCGCGGCGATTACGCAATGAGCGGTCAGGAAAATATTATTCATGCCTCCGACTCGCTCGAAAATGCCGAAATCGAACTCAAGCGCTTTTTCCGCGAAGGTGAAATCTTCGAATATGTTCCCACTTCGATAACCTACACCTACGAACCCGACGAGCTGATTTAATCTCTCAAATCTCTCCTTAAAACTCCAATGCAAATCATCAATCGAATATTATCTGCGTTATTTGTTTGTGTAGCTCCGGCAATTGCCTCCGCGCAAACCAAGGTGGTGCCTCCCGCAGCCCATGCGCGTCAGCACTCCGACCTTATTGCCGGCCAGCTCAATCTCGATACCCAGATTAAGGTTAAAGACACCGAGCAATTCCTCGACAACCTCTTCCCCGACGAAGAAGAACCCGAAATGGACATCTACACCGAGGGATGGGATTCTCAGGCGGTGAACTGCTATAACGGCATCGAAGTGCCCGACGAAATGCTCCTCGACCTCAAGGGTTTCCACATGCCCACGGCTCCCACCTATGTCACCTCCCCCTACGGCTACCGCAAACGCTTCCGCCGCATGCACAAAGGTATTGACCTGAAGGTGCAGATTGGCGACACTATTTATGCCGCATTCGACGGTCGCGTGCGCATTGTGCGCAACCAGGGCCGACGCCAGGGCTATGGCCTCTACGTGGTTATCCGCCATAACAACCGCCTCGAAACCGTCTATGGTCACCTGTCGAAATTCCTCGTTCAGCCCGACGACTACGTTAAAGCCGGCGACCCCATTGCGCTCGGTGGCAATACCGGCCGCTCAACCGGTCCGCACCTCCACTTTGAAACCCGCTACATGGGATATGCAATCAACCCCGCGGCGATTTTCGACTTTGCGAACCATACCACCCACACCGACCAGTATCTCTTTACCAAGAATACCTACATGAACGCCCGCGACTATGCGCCCGATGCATCGACCTATGCCCGCGTCAACACTCCCGCCAAATCGAGCAGCGCATCCTCGACCAAAGGACGTTCGAGCTACTATACCATTCGCCGCGGCGACACCCTCAGCCGCATTGCCGCCCACCATGGCACTTCGGTTATGAAGCTCTGCAAACTCAACGGCCTGAAAACAACCTCAAAACTCACCGTTGGCAAAAAAATCCGCATAAACTGATAACTGATTCATAATGTTAAAATCGATCGTCGAGCAATTGGCGGTCGATTTTTTTGGTTATCGTTGAAAAAATTCGTAAATTTGCGGCGGTTTTATGAAAACCGGCAATTAATTCACCTATTTATTAACCAATTAACTTTATGTCAAACCAAAACGTAACTCCCCTGGCAGACTTCGACTGGGATGCCTATGAAAACGGCACCTCCACCGCCGAAAAGAGCGCAGAGGAACTCACCAAGGCCTACGACGAATCTCTCGGACAGGTTAAGGACCAAGAAGTAATCGAAGGTACCATTATCGCAATGAACAAACGCGAAGCAGTGGTTAACATCGGCTACAAGAGCGACGGTATCATCCCCATGAGCG
>CAZKPP010000072.1:0-10867 GCA_964554665.1 uncultured Bacteroides sp. | reverse complement strand
TCTCCGAAAGCTATAACTTCGCCGCCGACTCGCTGAACTGGAGTAACCTCAACACGTCGATACTCCTGCGACTCACCAAGAGTTTCAACCTGAACCTCTCGGCGGTGTGGGACGTCTATACCTACAAACTCAACGAAAACGGCACCCCCTATCGCTGCAACGTTACCCGCCTCAAAGCCGGCAAAGGCCTCGCACGCCTTTCGTCGACCGGCACCAGCTTTTCCTATAACTTCAACAACTCCACCTTTACCAAGCTCCTGAGCCGCAAAAAAGAGGGCGACGCAGGCGCTGATGGCGAAGGCAGCGAAACCACAACCAAGAAAAACAAAAAGAAAAAAGAGAGCTCGTCGAGCCACGAATGGGACGACGACGGCTACTTGAAAATGAAGTGCCCCTGGAACTTCTCGATAAACTACTCTATCAGCTATGGCTACGGAGAGTTCGACAAGAAAAAAATGGAATACAAGGGCAAGTTCACCCACAACCTCAGCTTTTCAGGCTCAATTCAGCCAACCGAAAACTGGTCGTTTAACTTCTCGGCCAGCTATGACTTCAGGCTCAAGAAAATCGCTTATATGAACTGTAACCTCAGTCGCGAACTCCACGACTTTGTAATGACGGCCTCGTTCGTGCCCTTCGGTCCATATCAGAGCTATAACTTCCACATTGCATTCAAATCGTCGATGCTCTCCGACTTGAAATACGATAAACGTTCCTCGTATTCCAACGGCATAGAATGGTATTGACCTCACCCTACCCCAACGCCCCGCTACTAACAATATGAATACCTTGAAAGCAGAATGGGAATCACATGGCGCAGTACTTCTGGCGTGGCCCCATAGCGAAACCGACTGGGCACCGATGCTCGACGAAGTGCACGACTGCTACCGCCGCATTGTCGATGCGCTTCTGCAGGCCGGCGAAAAAGTGATAATTCTCGCCCCTGAAGCCGAGGCTCCGGAGTTTGATAATCCCGACGTTACGGTTATCCACGTGCAGACCAACGACACATGGATTCGCGACTACGGCCCATTGACGCTCGCCGACGGCACCCTGCTCGACTTCCGCTTCAACGCCTGGGGCCAGAAGTTTGCTTCGAACTTCGACAATCAGACCACCCGCGCCCTGGTCGACAAAAAGGCATTGAGCGCCCCGGTCGAGTGCCACAAGGATTTTGTGCTCGAAGGGGGCTCGGTAGAGTCCGATGGCCGGGGGACCATACTCACTACCGCATGCTGCCTGCTCGCTCCCAACCGCAACGAGCCTATGACCCGCGGCGACATCGACGCCGAACTACTCAGGCGCTTGAGAGCTAAAAAAATTCTTTGGCTCAGCTGCCAACCTCTCGAAGGCGACGACACCGACGGCCACGTCGACACCCTGGCCCGCCTGGCGCCGATGAACTCGATTTTCTACTGCCCGGCAGTGTCAAAAGAAGAATTGGCCGAGCTGACCAACGCCGATAACGAGCCGTTTAACCTGTTCGAACTCCCGATGCCCGACCCTATCCGCGACCCCGACGACGGTTCGCTCCTGCCGGCAACCTACGCCAACTATCTGGTCACCGCCAATGCGGTGCTGATGCCTACCTACGGCCAGCCGATGAACGACCGCCGCGCCGAGCAAACTCTCGCAATCGTGTTTTCCGACCGCAAAATAATTCCCGTTGACTGCCGGGCGCTGATTCGCCAGCACGGCTCCCTGCACTGCGCAACCATGCAAGTTAACCCTTCTGCATTCTCTTTTTTATGAAAACAGCAATAATTCAGCAACATAACACCGCCGACTGCGCCGACAACCGCTCGCGGCTCGCCGAAAAGATTCGCAAGGCAGCCTCCCTGGGCGCTCAACTCATTGTTTTGCAGGAGCTTCACGAAGGTCTATACTTCTGCCAGACCGAAGACGTTGACCTCTGCAACCTGGCCGAACCGATTCCCGGCCCGTCGACCGACTTCTACGGCCAGCTTGCCCGCGAAACCGCCTGCGTAATCGTAACCTCGCTTTTCGAACGCCGCGCCCCGGGGCTTTACCACAACACGGCCGTAGTCTTCGACACCGACGGCAGCATGGCCGGCAAATACCGCAAAATGCACATTCCCGACGACCCGGCATATTACGAAAAATTCTACTTCACCCCGGGCGACCTCGGCTTCGCTCCCATCCAAACCTCGCTGGGCAAGCTCGGAGTGCTCGTGTGCTGGGACCAGTGGTATCCCGAAGCCGCGCGCCTTATGGCCCTCGCCGGCGCCGAGATTCTGATCTACCCGACAGCCATAGGCTTTGCGGCCACCGACCCCCAAGACGAGCAGGAGCGCCAGCGCCAGGCGTGGATAACCGTGCAGCGCGGCCATGCCGTTGCCAACGGTCTGCCGGTAGTTGCCGTTAACCGCGTGGGCTTCGAGCCCGACCCATCCGGAGCTACCGACGGCATTCAATTCTGGGGCAGCAGCTTCGTGGCCGGCCCACAAGGCGAGTTTCTTTACCAGGCCCCCGTCGATGCCGAAGACCTTGCTGTAATCGACATCGACCTCAACCGCTGCGAGCAGGTGCGCCGCTGGTGGCCCTTTCTGCGCGACCGCCGCATCGACGCCTACTCCGGCCTGACCCGCCGTTTTTTAGACTAACTTCAAAGCATCATAATATGAACATCTTAGACATAAAATCGCCCGCCGATATCAAAGGCTTGTCGGCCGATGAACTCACCACCCTCTGCGCCGACCTGCGAGCAACCCTCATCACCAAGCTGGCCCACCATGGCGGCCACGTAGGCCCCAACCTCGGCTTCCTCGAAGCAACGGTTGCCCTACACTATGTATTTGACACTCCCAAAGATAAAATCGTTTTCGACGTATCGCACCAGACCTACGTCCACAAAATGCTGACCGGACGAATCCAAGCATTCGCCGACCCCAAGCACTACGACGACGTTACCGGCTATAGCGCACCTGCCGAAAGCGAATACGACCTGTTTGAAATCGGCCACACCTCTACGGCCGTCAGCCTCGCTTCGGGCCTGGCAAAAGCCCGCGACCTCGCCGGCGGCTCCGAACGCGTAATCGCCGTGGTCGGCGACGGCGCACTCTCCGGCGGCGAAGCCTTCGAAGGTCTCGACTACGCAGCAACTCTCGGCTCGAACTTCATCGTTGTGGTTAACGACAACGACATGAGCATCGCTGAAAACCATGGCGGCATCTACGAAAACCTGCGCCTGCTGCGCGAAACCAACGGCACCGCCGACAACAACTACTTCACGTCGCTCGGCTTTGAATATCGTTTCGTAAAATATGGCAACGACCTCCGCTCGCTGATTGAGGCTTTTGAGGCGGTGAAAAACTCTGACCGCCCCGTAGTTGTGCACATAGCCACTCAAAAAGGCATGGGCTATGCCCCCGCCGAAGCTAACCGCGAGCACTTCCACTGGACCATGCCGTTCGACGAAGCCACCGGCAACCCGCTCAACGCCGACACCGACGAAGATTGGAGCGATATTTTCTGCAACACCCTCGACGGGCTTATGGCCGAAAACCCCGGCGTTGCGGTAATCACCGCCGGCACCCCCGGCGCTATCGGCTACGATGCCGAACGCCGCAAAAAAGCAGGCCGCCGCTTCATCGACGTCGGCATTGCCGAAGAGCAGGCCGTGGCCCTCGCTTCGGGCATGGCAAAAGCGGGCGCGCGCCCCGTGTTCGGTGTTGTCAGCTCCTTTATTCAGCGTGCCTACGACCAGATGAGCCAGGACGTTGCGGTTAACAACACCCCTGTCGTGCTCAACATTGCCATGGGCGGCATAATGTCGATGACCGACGTTACACACCTCGGCTGGTTCGACATAGCTCTGATATCCAATATCCCGAACTGGGTCTACCTCGCGCCCACCTGCAAGGAAGAATACGTTGCGATGCTCAAATGGGCCGTTGCGCAGACTCAACACCCCGTAGCCGTGCGCCAGCCTTCGGGCTCGGTGTGGTCCTCAGGCCGCGAATATGCCGCCGACTACTCTGCCTTGAACCGCTCGGAACTCTGCCGCAAAGGCAAAGACGTTGCCATCATCGCCGCCGGCACAACTTTCCGCTTCGCCCTTGAAGCGGTTGAGCAGCTGGCCAACGAGGGCATCGGCGTTACCCTCATCAATCCTGTTTTCCTCAGCGGCGTTGACTCCGAAATGCTCGAAGGCCTGAAGAAAGAGCACAAAGCCGTGATTACCCTCGAAGACGGCGTTCTCGACGGCGGCTTTGGCGAGAAAATCGCCCGCTTCTACGGCGATTCGGACATGAAAGTTGTGTGTCGCGGAATCGAAAAGCGCTTCCTCGACGGCTACTCGCCTTCGAAGCTGATGGCTCAGTGCCGCATGACACCCGACGCCATCGCTTCCGACGTTAAATCGCTTATTTAAATTGGCTTAAGGCCTCTTTCATCTTATCGGCAATCTGCGCGTTAGCGGGGTTGCCGATTGAGCCTATATGGGTGTGGTTAACGCTGCGCGTGGGCTTATACTCACCGCGCTGAACCGCCATGCCCACCCTGCGGTAAGCCTCGCGGAAAGGAACGCCCTCCAGCACCATGCGGTTAACATCTTCAACCGTAAACAGATAGTCATATTTCGGGTCATCGAGAATATTTTCGTTGACCTGAATATGTTCGAGCATGAAGGCGGCGATATGCAGGCAGTTAAGCAACTCGGTAGTTGCCGGGAACATAACGTCTTTCATCAGCTGATAGTCGCGGTTATAGCCAAGGGGCAGGTTGGCGGTCATCAGCGCCAGCTCGTTGGGCAACGAAATCAGGCGGTTACACTTTGCGCGCATGATTTCAAACACGTCGGGATTCTTCTTGTGCGGCATAATCGACGAACCGGTGGTGTACTCGTCGGGGAACTTTATGAACCCGAAGTTCTGACACATGAACTGGCAAACGTCGCCGGCAAACTTGCCCAAGGTCGTAGCCACTGCGGCAACGGCGGCGGCCATGGCTTTCTCGGTCTTGCCGCGGCTTATCTGCGCGGCAACAACGTTATAGTGCAACGTGCGGAACTCCAGCAGCTCGGTGGTCATTTGTCTGTCGAGGGGGAACGACGAGCCGTAGCCGGCGGCCGAGCCCAACGGATTCTGATTGGCGATGCGATATGCCGCAACCAGCATCTCAACATCATCGACCAACGTTTCAGCATACGCGCCGAACCAGAGGCCGAAGCTCGACGGCATGGCTATCTGATTGTGCGTATAGCCCGGCATCAAAACGTTTTTAAAGCGTTCCGAAAGGGTTTGCAGCGAGTAGAAAAGCTTTTCAACCGACTCGGCGATTTCGCGTATTTCGGCGCGCATCAGTAATTTCAGGTCAACCAACACCTGGTCGTTGCGCGAACGTCCGGAGTGGATTTTCTTGCCCATGTCGCCGAGCTTGCGGGTCAGCATAAGCTCCACTTGCGAGTGAACGTCTTCAATACCTTCCTCAATAACGAAATCTCCCTTTTCGGCAAGTTCATAAAGGCTCTGCAGCTCCTTGAGCAGTTCTTCGAGCTCGTTGCTCTCCAGAAGTCCTATGGAGTTCAGCATCTTAATATGGGCCATGGAGCCTTGAATGTCATATTTTGCAAGGCGCAGGTCCAGATTGCGGTCGTTGCCTACGGTAAACTGTTCGATAAGTTGGTCAGGCTCAAAGCCCTTGTTCCATAATTTCATGAGCGAAAGTATTGATTATCTGTATATAACGTTTAATTCCCGAATCAATCTCGGAAATGAGCACAAATTCGTCGGGAGTATGTGAGCGCTCGCTCAGGCCAATGCCGATTTTCAGCGTGTCAACCATCGGAAGCACTGACTGGTCGGAGGTGGTGGGCGAAACAAAAGTCTTTGAACCGGAAGCAACCGCGGCCTTAACAAGCGGATGCTCCTCGCTGATTACCGACGCGCGGATATGCGTTGACCGCGGGTTAGCCGACGACGAAATGGAGCTGCGGATAAAGTCTACAGTCTCCTGATTGGTCAGCGCATCGGTTGTTCTAACGTCGATAACAAACCGACACTCGGTCGGCAACACGTTGTGTTGCGTGCCCGCCTCGATTTGAGTCACCGTCAGTTTGATTGGCCCGAGCAGCGGCGATTCTGAGGGAAAGCGGAGCTGACGCAGGCGCTGAATGTCGTCTAACGCCTTATACAGCGCATTTTCCCCGCCCGGACGTGCGGCATGACCGCCCGCAGCAGTTGCAACGCAATCGAAAACCAACAGTCCCCGCTCGGCAATGGCGGCATCCATGCCCGTAGGCTCGCCGATAATCGCCCAGCGAGGCATATTGCCGTTGCGCGTCCAATAGTCGGCCATGGCGCGCATGCCGTTAACGCCTGTCACTTCCTCTTCGGCGGTGGCCAGAAACAGAACGTTGAACTCCTTGAATGGCTTCAGCGAAGAAAAAGCAGTGAGCAGCCCAACGAGCGACGCACCGGCATCGTTGCTGCCGAGGCCATAAAGGCGGTCTCCCTCAATAGTCGGCACAAACGGGTCACGTTTATAGGCCGGCGAGGGGCGCACCGTGTCGTGATGCGAATTCAAAAGCAGCGTAGGCAACTCCGGATTATACTCACCAAGATATGCCCACACATTGTTATGGAGCCGTTCGGGCTTAAACCCGCTTTGGGTCAGGCAGTCAAAAATAATATCGGCGGTGGCATTCTCCGAGCGCGAAATCGAAGGCGTGGAAATCAACCGGCGAAGAATATCAACTGCGCTATTCGTCATAGTTTAACAACTGTGCGCGGGGCATAGCTCTCGCCCACCCCGGCTTCGATATAAACCGCCGATACGCCCCGGCGGCATGCGTTAAGTGCATTTTCAATCTTAGGCAACATGCCGCTATGAACAACACCCTCGGCCATGAGCTGAGCAAATTTTGCTTCATCGATTTCGGCAATCACCGAATCAGGATTGTCAATATCGAGCATCACGCCCGGTTTATCAAAGCAATAATGCAGCTCGACCGGCTCAATCGAAGCCGCAGCCAAAGCAACAGCTCCGGCCACCGAGTCGGCATTGGAGTTGAGCAACTGCCCCTGCCGGGTGGAAGTTATAGCGCAAAAAACGGGAACAATTCCGGCAGCTATCAGCGCCGAAATAAGCTCGGTATTCACCGAATCAATGTCGCCCACAAAACCGTAGTCAACCGGTTCGGCCGGCCGGCGATGTGAAACCACTGCCGCACCGTCGGCGCCACACAGCCCGAGGGCATTGACGCCGCGTGCTTGCAAACCGGCCACCAGCCGCTTGTTAACCAGCCCGGCATAAACCATCGTAACAACCTCAAGGGTAGCGGCGTCGGTAACACGGCGTCCGTTAATCATGGTGGTTTCTATGCCCAGGGCCGCACTGAGCCGCGTAGCCTCCTTGCCGCCGCCATGAACCAGAATTTTCTTGCCCGGCATGGCGGCAAAGTCATCGAGGAAACGCCCCAGAGCCTGAGGATTGTCAATAACGTTTCCGCCTATCTTAACAACACTTATCATAAGCTTTCGAGCAGACGTTTAAGCACGGTCTGAGCGGAAATCTCGCGATTGGCAGCCTCGGGAATCACCAACGACCGGGGCGACTCGATAACTTCGTCGGTAACTATCATGTTGCGGCGCACAGGCAGGCAGTGCATAAACGCCGCATCGTTGGTCAGGGCCATTTTGGCGGCATCTACCGTCCAGTCCTTATCCATGTTTATCACCTTGCCATAGTTCGGGGCCTCGTAGGCGCTCCAGTTCTTGGCATAAACGAAGTCAGCCCCTTCAAGGGCGCGGCGCTGGTCGTGTTCAACAATGGCGCGGCCAACAAATTCGGGCGCGAGGTCATACCCCTCGGGGTTGGCAATAACGAAGTCGAAGTCGGTGGCGTTCATCCACTCGGCAAATGAATTCGGCACGGCCTGCGGCAGCGCCTTCGGATGCGGAGCCCAGGTCATAACCACCTTGGGGCGCGCCGTGCGCTTATGTTCCTCAATGGTAATCAAATCGGCAAAACTCTGCAACGGGTGGCGCGTAGCTGCCTCCATTGAAAACACGGGGCGACCCGACAGGTCGATAAACTGCTGAATGATCCGCTCGCTGTAATCTTCATCGCGGTCCTTAAGCCCGGCAAACGAGCGCACACCGATTATGTCGCAATAAGAGCCCATAACCGGAATAGCCTCTAAAAGATGCTCGGCCTTGTCGCCATCCATAACCACTCCGCGCTCGGTTTCGAGCTTCCAGGCGCCCTGGTTTACGTCGAGAACCATAACGTTCATGCCGAGATTCATGGCAGCCTTTTGGGTGCTCAGGCGTGTGCGCAGCGATGAATTGAAGAATAGCATCAGCAAGGTTTTGTTGCGGCCCAGTTCCGTATAGCCGAACCGGTTGCGCTTAATCTCCAAAGCCTCGGCAACAGCCCGGTCCAGCGGGCCTATGTCTTCAACAGTCGTAAACTTCTTCATGCTTCAATAATTTCTTTAAATTTGGTCAGGAACTCATCGGCCTGCGACTTAGTTAGGCCCAATGCCGGAAGCAGACGGATAACGGTTTTGCCGGCCCCGCCGGTGAAAATATGCTTGTCAAACAGCAGTCGGCGGCGCATTTCCGAGGCATCGCCATCAATCTCTATGCCGATCATCAAACCGCGGCCACGAACCTCTTTGAGTCCCGGAATTTTGTGCAGTTCCGAAAGCAGATAAGAACCGACCTCGGCGGCATTCGCTACAAGATTTTCCTGCTCCATGACGTCGAGAACAGCCAGAGCGGCAGCGCATGCAAGGTGGTTGCCGCCAAAAGTAGTTCCCAACATCGACTTAACCGGCTCGAACTTGGGCGAAATCAACACTGCGCCCATCGGAAAGCCGTTGGCAATCCCTTTGGCGCAGGTAACAATATCGGGCTGAAAGCCGTCGACATGCTGCCACGCAAAAAAGCGGCCCGTGCGGCCGTAGCCGCTCTGAATTTCGTCGGCAATGATAACTGTATCGCTCTCGCGCGCTGCTTTCTGCACTGCGAGCATAAATTCGGCCGAAGGCTCGTGAATGCCGCTGACACCTTGAATGCCCTCGATGATTACCGCAGCATATTCTTTGGTCTGCAGCGCCTTAACGGCGGCATCAATATCGTTGAGCGGCACGAAATCAACATTTTCCGTGCGGTTAAAGGGAGCGCGGATTGCGGGATTGTCGGTAGCGGCAACGGCTCCCGATGTGCGGCCGTGAAAAGCGCGCCCCATGGCCAGAATCTTTTTTCGGCCGGTATGGAACGACGCTAACTTAAAGGCGTTTTCATTGGCCTCGGCTCCGGAGTTTACAAAAAATGCCGAGTAATCTTCGAGCCCGCAGGCGCGGCCGATACGTTCGGCCAGCTTCTCCTGCAGCGAATTTTGAACGGAGTTGGAATAGAATCCGAGCCGGCCGACTTGCTCGCTGATAGCCTTAACGTATGTGGGATGTGCATGGCCGATGGAAATTACGGCATGACCGCCATAAAGGTCAAGGTATTCGGTGCCGTCGGCAGTGTAAACATGGCTGCCCGAACCGCGAACCGGCTCAATATCGTATAGCGAATAAACTGGGAAAGTCTTCATTTATAGTCTTAAAAAGCGGATGGTTTCAGTTCGAGGCCCAAGGTTTCCGGAAGCCCGAACATCAGATTCATATTCTGCACGGCCTGACCCGATGCGCCTTTGAGTAAGTTGTCAATCGCGCAGGTAATCAAAAGGTTATCACCATGCTTCTCAAGCGCCAGTCGAGCCCGGTTGGTATTAACAGCCTGCTTCAAATCAATGGGCTTGCGGCTCACTGATACAAACGGCGCATCCTTATAGTAATCCTCGAATAGCTTATATGCTTCATCTTGACTGATAGGCGTTTTCAGATATGTCATCACAAAAATGCCGCGCGCAAAGTTGCCGCGAACCGGCACGAAGTTCAGCTCGCCCTTAAATTCAGGCTGCAGCTTCGCCAGCGACCGGCGGATTTCGGCAAGATGCTGGTGCTCGAACGCCTTATAAACCGAAAGGTTATCTGACCGCCAGCTGAAATGGGTGGTTGCTCCCGGCTTGACACCGGCGCCGGTCGAGCCGGTAACACCGGTTATATGAACATCGGCCGGCAACTTGCCCGCAGCGGCCAACGGCAGCAGCGACAGCTGGATTGCGGTAGCGAAACAGCCCGGATTGGCGATGCGCGACGCGCCGCAGATACTCTGCGTCTGCAGTTCGGGCAAGCCGTAAACAAATCCGTTGCTCTCGTCGCGGAAATCCTGAGCAAGGTCTATAACCTTAAGTCCGGCGGGGAGTTCGTTTTCGCCCAGGAAAACCGAGCTCTGGCCATGCGCGGAGCAGAGGAAGAGCACGTCAAGACCTTCGAGACTCAGCTTGTCGGTAAACGTCAGCTCGCAATCTTCAAGGCCGCTATGCACGTCGCCCACCCTATTGCCGGCGTTGGAGGTGGAGTGAACCATGGCCACTTCAACCTCCGGGTGCAGAGTCAACAGCCGCAGCAGTTCACCGGCCGTGTAGCCGGCGCCGCCAACTATTCCGGCCTTAATCTTCATTACGCTTCTGAACGTTATAATATATTTTCATCTGGTTGCCCAGAATCTTGGTGAAGCCCTTTACGTCGTCGGCGCTCCAGGCCTTGTTAACCTCGCCATATTCGCCGAAGTCGGTCTTCATCAGGTCGTAGGGCGAATCAACGCCGACCAGCGTATAGCTCAGCGGACGCAGACGCAGCTCAACAGTGCCGGTAACGTTAGCCTGCGACTTGTCGAGGAATGCCTCTATGTCGCGCATAACCGGTTCGAGATACTGAGCTTCGTGCAGGAACATGCCATACCAGTTGGCAACCTGTTCTTTCCAATACTGCTGCCATTTGGTCAGC
>CAZKPP010000071.1:0-10970 GCA_964554665.1 uncultured Bacteroides sp. | reverse complement strand
TCTGCAACCTGCCCCAGTGGGTCAAAGAACCCTACCGCCGCTACCTCGAAAACAAAATCCGCGAAACCTGGAACTTCTCCGGAACCCCCATCTCCATATTCATGCGCGAAAAATAACCCCCGCTCCATGAAACTCCCCAAAAACCACGCCAAACCCTACCGCCTCGGCGTCGCCCTCGCCGGAGGCGGCGCCCGCGGCTTTGCCCACGTAGGCGCCCTCCGCGCCCTCAACGAACTCGGCATCTTCCCCGACATCATTGCCGGAGTCAGCGCCGGCTCCGTAGCCGCCGTCTACTATTCCGCCGGACTCCTCACCGCCGACAACTATGCCGACCCCCTGCTCCAGCTCTTCAACGCCACCAAATTCACCGACCTCGCCCGAATCCAAATACCCAAAGAAGCATTCCTCAACCTCGACCGCTTCAAAAAACACATCCAAAAAATCGTACCCTACAAAAACCTCGAAGACCTGCCCATAAAAACCGTTATCGGAGCAACCGACCTCGACGAAGGCACCAAAAAAGCCTTCGAATCAGGCCCCCTGGCCGAACGCGTAGTCGCCTCATGCTCAATACCCATCGTCTTCGAACCCGTAACCATCGACGGCCACCGCTACATCGACGGCGGCGTGCTCCACAACCTCCCCGCCTGGGCCATACGCCACCAGTGTGACACCCTAATCGGCATCAACTGCTCACCCGCCTACAAAGGCAATCCCCCGCGCAACATCATCGAAATCGCCCAGCGCTCCTACGCCCTCATGTCGAAAAACAACGTCGTCTCCGACCTCGAACTCTGCGACCACGTTGTCAACCTAACCGAAATAGCCACCCACCAGGCCTTCGACCTCAACCAGCTCTCCATGCTCATCGAAAGCGGCTACCTCGAAACCCTCCGCGCCCTCAAATCCCTCTAACCACATCAAAAATGCCCGCATAGCGGGCCATCAGAAAATAGCCAGGGGTCAGCACCGCAGAGCGGTGTGCAGCCCCTGGTTTGACGCGTCACTCCCATGAAGAGCGCCGTTAGGTGCGGCACATTTCTGTCGCAGCTACGCAGCTCCCCTTTGGGATGCGCCCTCCTAACCAGGGGTTGCGGCCGCCAACGCGGCCATCACCCCTGGCTATTTTCTTGGCCCGCCCTGCGGGCCATTTTACCATCCATGTTTATTTTTTTTCGGGATTTGTTTGGTTGGGAATTTATTATCGGCTAAATTTGCAATATGGCTAACACTTACTCGAAAATTTATCTGCACATCGTGTTTGCGGTCAACCACCGCTATGCGCTGCTGCCCGCAACCGTTCTGCCGAAGGTTCACGCCTACATGGGCGGCATTCTGCGACGACAGGGCCATATTCCCCTGGCCATCGGCGGCATTGAAGACCATGTGCACTGCCTGATTGCCTACAACATTAACAAATCTATTCCCCATACCGTCAGAGACTTAAAGGCATCCACATCGGCGTTCATCAACAAAGAGCACATGATTCCATATAAATTCGAGTGGCAATCGGGATATGCCTGCTTTTCATATTCGCAATCTCATGTCGAGGCGGTTAAAAATTACGTTCTGACGCAATACGAACACCACAAACAGATGTCGATGGACGATGAAATCCAACGTCTGCTCGAAATCTACCAAATCGACCACGACATGCGCTACATCCCCAAATCCCCCCAATAACAGCCCGCATAGCACAAATGCCCGCATAGCGGGCAGCAGAAAATAGCCAGGTGGCAAGAAGCGCGTAGCGATTCGCAGCCCCTGGTTAGACGCGGCCCTATAATTGAGCGCCGTAGGTGCGACACGTTTCTGTCGCAGCTACGCAGCTCCCCTTTGGGATGCGCCCACCTAACCAGGGGTTGCGGCCGCCAACGCGGCCATCACCCCTGGCTATTCTCTTGGCCCGCGGCGCGGGCTTTTGCGGGGGTGTGGGCAGCTTGCCCACACGGTTTGGCGCAAAAAATGCCCGCATAGCGGGCCATCAGAAAATAGCCAGGGGTCAGCACCGCGGAGCGGTGTGCAGCCCCTGGTCAAATGCGGCCCACCATGAAGAGCGCCGTTAGGTGCGACACGGTTTCTGTCGCAGCTACGCAGCTCCCCTTTGGGATGCGCCCACCTAACCAGGGGTTGCGGCCGCTAATGCGGCCATCACCCCTGGCTATTTTCTTAGCCCGCCCTGCGGGCCATCAGGGCGCCGTTGCGCCCTCGCTGGGGCGGGATTTGCAAGAATCAAAATAAATGCTTAACTTTGCGTGCGCGATTGCGCGAACATCTCAAAAAAATATCAATCAAAATAATAACAATTATCACAAATTTCTACAAGTAATGTTACACAAACTAAAATTGTTGCTTGCTGTAGTAGCCATGAGTTCCGTGTCTGTCTCTCAGGCGACATACTTTAACTTTGACTACTATCAGCAAATCAACGTTAACGCTGACGATAGGGATCATGCCGAGCTTTATCGTTTCGTCCCAAGGAAACAGGGAACAAGTGTCATGTACGAAGATTGGGCAACTATCAATTATGTTGTCAACCCCGTAATTCAACCCACACGCACCGTTCCCGATGCCTATGGCACTTTAGCCGGCGAATACACCGTCACCAGTATTCATGACCACGCTTTCCATGCCTACGCTGACGGAGATGTACTTGCTGATGATCAAGGGTCTATGGACGCTTTTGAGCCAACCCGATGGGAATTCATCCAGTGCGTCAAAACAATTCAACTTCCCTCAACCATTACCACCATTGGCAACGAGGTTTTCAAAAACGCACGCTCGCTGACTACCATCAACATCCCCGCTTCGGTAACTGCGTTGGGCGACGGTAGCTTTGAAAACTGCACCGCTCTGAATTCCGTAGATTTCCAGGCTAATCTAAGTGACGGCAAGCTGCCCAACAACACCTTTAAAGGTTGCACCAGCCTCACTGAAATCACCCTCCCCGCGTCGATTACCTCGCTTGGTGCCGGCGCATTTGAAGGTTGCACCGCGCTGACCACTATCAACATCGAAGCCTCCTCGTTCTTTATTACTCCGGCCGCGTTCGACGGAATTGACAACCTCGAAGGCATTACCTTCAACATTCCCGAAAACGCTCCCGCCGCGAACTTCACGCTCCTCAAGGAACTCGGCGCAACCGTTGTTGGCGGCGTTGAAGAACCCGTTGAGCCGGAGCCCGTTGAAGAAGTTCACCAATATCCGATGACAATGAGCGGCCCGGTTACTTCGCTTGAAAATGGTAAGTTCTATTACATATACGACGCCCACGGCGACAACGGCACCACTACAGAACAAGCTGCCTCAAACACTATTCGCTATGCTTTCCGCAAAGCTAGCGGCACCAACATTGGCGCTGAAGTTCAGGGTACCCACAAAAAGCCCTTTAATGCATGGGTAGAGAACACCCTCGACAATTTCTCCGTATGGAAAGCCATTCAAACCGAATCCGGCGCCTGGATATTCCAGAACGTAGGAACGTCCACCTTCATGGGCAACGGAACTGGCAGTGGAAAAGCAAATACTCTCGTGGAAGAAAGCAATGCAACCGCCGTAGTACTCGAAGAGGTTACCGACCAACCCGGAACTTTCACAGTTAGAGTTGCAACTTCAACTCCTAACGCCACTAATAATAACGCTCTCCGCTGGGATGGACAGGGTAATCCCTTTAAAATGGTTTATTATAATGGCCAAGGTCACCCTATTTGCTTCTATGAAGCCGTTCCCGAAAACAACGGTTTCACTTTTGCAACATCTCCGAATACCAACGCGCCCGAATATACAATCGATAGCTCTAATCCCCATTACTACCTGATTAAGAACCTGCGTGTACGCAATGGACGCGGCCCCACATACGCCACCGCACCCGCTGCTACCGGTCAAATCTCGCTGCGCACTGAATCCGAACTCAAGCAATATGCAGGACGCTATGAACTTGGTGCCCTTTGGTACTTCATGCCGTCCGAGGGCCGTTCTGACGTTGCAACTCCTCGTGATTATAATGCTCTTAACATCTACAACGCCCTTACCGGCCAAGCTCTTGCAAACGTTTTGGGTGGCGACTGGCGTACGGAAGGCGATGACATCGTTTGGTATATTACTGAAAACTCGGCCTCGGGAGACGGCACCGTTTACTCCGGCTTCAATATTCTTTCACAACCTGATAAAACTAACACCGGTTACGGTTGGAACAATGCACAAGGCAACGGCTTTTTGGTTGAATACTGGAAGGGTAACGATGTCGGCTCTATTTTCGCATTTGAACTCGCAGACGAAGAATTAGCCGCCAAAACGATTGATGCAATCGTTATCAATCGTCTTCCCCTTGCCATAGAAAAAGGTAATAAGCTCAAAGCTCTCGGCGTTAATACCGATGAAGCAATTGCGGCTTGGGATGAAGCCGTTGCGGCAGCTGAAGACGAACACCATGACACAACAATTGAAGAGTATCAGGCCGTTGTCAGCGCATACATCAACCTGCAAAAGAGCGTTAAAGAAGTCAGCGTTAAAATCAAACACAAATCCCATGAATATGAATATCTTGGCGTTGACACTGAAACCGGCAACATAAGCTGTATTGGCGATGCCGATGACGCAACCGTTGGTAAAGGCACTCGAGTATTCACCCTCTTACCTGCCGAAGATGGTTCAGGTTTTTATCTGTATAACGTTCACTCTGACTGCTACATTGTTCATCCCAACAATAATACCAACAACGTCAGCACTACTTCAGAAAAGAGTGCAGCGTCTATCTACAATTTCGACGTTTGGGTAAACGGCAGCCAGGCCGACGGTTCGATAGGCATTTATGAAATCAACTCCAAACCTGATGTTGCTTATCTGCGTTCTACGGACGACAACAATAAAGTTGTCCGAGGTGCATTCAACAGCGCTGATGCTTCATGGTTTATAACAACAGTTTCTGATGAAGCGGTTGAAGGTGACCAATTGGCCGGTGCAGCAGACAAATTAACCGGTGACTGCATCCCCCGAGGTAATGCGCTTGTCGGTCTTAATATCTACTCCGAAGCCGCAGTAAACGCCTGGAATACTGCCGTCTCTAATTTCGAAACTGCTGATCCATATACTTCAGAAATAATCGAAGCTGTAAACAACGCTTACGCTAACTTAATAAAAAGCATCGACATCACGACTCCCGTAAGCTTTACCGCCCGCCACAAGGGTTGCGGAACCGCCTATATCTCAGTTAACGAAGCAGGTTCAATTGTAGAATCGGCTAATTACGACGGAACTCGTGCTCTCACCCTCTCAATGGCAGCAGATGGCTCGGGCTTCAACATTTTCAGTGAATATGCCGGTAAGTATCTTGTTCACCCCACGGGCGACAATGCATCCGTCACTCTTACAACTGATAAATCGCAAGCATCTATTTATATCTTCGATGCACTTGTTAATAGCAACAAAACGGTAGACTCATTCCTTTTTGGCGAAGTTAACTACCTGAAAAATAACCCCGACCGCGCCTACTTTAACACTAACACTAATTTGGATATTGTTACTCGTTGGTCATACGGCGCCGGCTCTGCATGGTATCTTACCGTCGTTTCTGACGATCAGGCAGCTACCGAATACCTCAATGGCTCAAAGGCAGCATATAACCGCATGGATAATATCGGTTCCGGCATGGGCAAATATAGCCTCACTGATGGGGCAGCCATTGAATCAGCTTTGGCAGTGACCGAATCTGCCTCTATCGAGCAGAAACGCCAGGCAGGTGCCACCCTGCGCAACCCGCAGATGACCATCAACCTGCCCCAGCCCGGCCACATCTACGAATTCGCTAAAGCCGACGAATCGAAATACCTCAGCTGCGAAAACCTCGGCACAACTCGCGCCACCATGGTTACGCAGACTCAGGAAAACCTGCTCTCGACTCTCTTCTATCTCGACGAAGATTACCACCTGGTAGCCCTCGAAGACGGTAAAGTGCTCGGCTGCTTCAACAGGTCAGACAACGATGCAAGCTGGCACACGGTTCTTCTTTCCGATACTCAAAATGCAGGCGTATATAACTTCGCCGAATCGAGCCGGAATGGTAAATACAACATCATTACCCACGACCACTCCAACGGTGTGCGCTATCTCTACAACACCCGCTCTGACGTTGACTGCGGCGACGATCCCGGCAATGACGCAGGCTACTGCTGGACCATCTTTGACAAAGGCGAATATACCCCCATCCCCGGCACCGGTGCTGACGTTGAACGCACAACCATTGTGCTTCCCTTCGCCATGTACCGCAAGCCCAACATGACGTTCTACACCGCTCAGGTCAACAACGGCAAAGTCATCCTCGAAGAGTTCACCGACGAGGTTATCCCCGCCAACACTCCGTTCATTCTTGACCTTGCAACCAACGTTGAGCGCGACTCTCAAAACCACCTTGTATATCTCCAAAGAGCTGCAAGCGAAGGCAACGCGCCCGAAAACAACGACCTTTGCGGCTCAATCTACGCCGTTGCTAACGACGGCTTCGCAACCCGCGAAGGCGACCTCTTCAAACCCGCTACCGGCGACGTTGTTTACGGCATGCAAGCTTACCTCTCCGATGCTAAGCTCTACACCATCTCCAACACCGCCATCGAGAAAGCCCTCGACAACCTGGTTGGCAAAGTATTCGCCCTGAAGAATACCGACACCGCCAATAACCGCGGTTATATCATCTACGATCCCGCACAAGAAGCTGTGTGGACTTCCGGCAAGGCAGGTAGCGCCGCAAAAGTTGAAGATGCTGACGTCGACGCCGTAGCTCAAACCAACACGAACTACCACTGGACTCTGGTTAAGGACGCTAACGGCCACCGCTACCTCTACAACATCGCCGCCGGCAAGTTCGCCGCCTGCTACATGAAGGATACTTTCTCTAATTCTTATAATGTATCCGAATTCGTTTGGCACTTCTCTGACTATCCCACCGCCATTGACTTCTGCTTCTACGAAACCGAACGCGTTGACAACATCGAAAACGCCCGGTTCAACATCTTGGGCGGTGAAAAGATTGGCAAGCAAGTTGCTCGTCCTGCCGGCCTTTATATTGCCAACGGTTTCAGTGTCCCCGTATTCGGCACACTCGGTACCGGCGTTAACGACGGCTGCATATTCACAATCAAGATGATTGAAGGCGCAACTGCAGGCGAAGTTGCTTCTGCCGACGCCGCCCTCAAAGCCATGGCCGCCGAACACGCTCAGGCTAAGGATTACATCGCCAACTATAACGAAGACAATTGGTCGCTGCCCGGCCACTACAACGCCGACGGTTACGCAGCATTCAGCGCCGCCCTCCAAGGCGATGCCGCCGACACCCAGGCCAAGTACTATCAGCTCGTTCGCGCCCGCAACGCCGCCGGCGACGAGAACATCAACCAGTTCGAAAACGGTGGAATCTACGTAATTCCCGGATATTACGCCAATGCCTACACTTATCCCGGTCAGAAGGAATTCTATGTGGTTGTTGAAGATCATCCCCACGATTTCATAGAATCTCGTCCCGACGCCGCTTCGTCTAACGTTTGGCAATGCTCGATTGATGAGAATGGCAACGTAAACTTCAGCCATACCTTCTCCGGATTTACGGGCTACACCCAGATATTCGAAAAACGCCAACAGTCAGCCGTTCGCGCCCGCGTTGGTGCGCTCAACAGCGACGGCACGATTGACGTACCGATGTTTGACGAATCCGTTAACCCGACCTACAAAAACGGCCTCGGTGACATCGAAGTTGCCGACACCGGCAAACCGCTGAACGTTTCGTCGCTTGCTAACGCAGATGACCTCGTAACCACCGGCATCAGCGAAATCACCGCCGACGTCAACAGCGCCTACAACACCGTTTACGACCTGCAGGGTCGCCGCGTAGCCAAAGCCACCCGCGGCCTCTACATCGTCAACGGCCAGAAAACCCTCCTGAAATAATCCATCCCCTTTGAAAAAATAGGGCGCTCCTTTTACGGAGCGCCCTATTTTTATTTGGGCGACAAATGCCCGCAACGCGGGCCATCAGAAAATAGCCGGGGGTCAGCACCGCAGAGCGGAGCGTAGCCCCCGGTCAGTCGCGGCCCCACCACCATTGGAGCGCCGTTAGGTGCGGCACGTTTCTGTCGCAGCTACGCCGCTCCCCCTTGGGTCGCATCCATCTAACCAGGGGTTGCAGCCGCTAATGCGGCCATCACCCCTGGCTATTTTCTTTGCCCGCGCCGCGGGCCAGCGGGGGCCGCCGTCGCCCCCCGTTTGTACGAGCATAAAAAAAGCCGAGGAAGGGATTCCTCGGCTTGGGTTGCAGATGCCGCTGTGGATTACAGGCGGGCGCGAATGGCGGCGGTTTCCGATGCGTAGCCGGGCTTTTCGAGGAGCGCAAACATGTTGCGCTTGTAGTCCTCTACGCCGGGCTGGTTGAAGGGATTCACGCCGAGCATGTAGCCGCTGATGCCACAGCCAATTTCAAAGAAATAGATGAGCTGACCGAGGTTGTATTCCGAAATTTCGGAAATTTCGATGCGCAGGTTGGGAACGCCGCCGTCGATGTGGGCCAGGCGGGTGCCGATTTCGGCCATTTTGTTGACATGGTCCACCGACTTGCCGGCAATGAAGTTGAGGCCGTCGAGGTTTTGGTCATCGTTTGGAATAACTACCGAACGCTGCTGCTTTTCAACCGAAATTACGGTTTCGAAAATGGTGCGTTCGCCATCTTGAATCCACTGGCCCATGGAATGGAGGTCGGTGGAATTGTCGACCGCAGCGGGGAAGATGCCCTTGTGTTCCTTGCCTTCGGATTCGCCATAGAGCTGCTTCCACCATTCGGCAAAGAAATGAAGTTTGGGATTGTAGTTAACAAGGATTTCGGTTTTCTTGCCGGCGCGATAGAGGGCATTGCGGGTCATGGCGTAGAGCTGGGCGGGGTTGCCGGGCTTGGCGCAGATGGCCTCCATGTCGGCAGCGCCCTGGAGCAGCGCGCGGATGTTGAAACCGGCCACGGCGATGGGGAGCAGGCCCACGGGGGAGAGCACCGAGAAGCGGCCGCCTACGTTGTCGTCGATTACGAAGGTTGCATAGCCTTCGTCGGTGGCCAGCGAGCGGAGGGCGCCGCGCTTGGCGTCGGTGATGGCCACGGTGAGCTTGGCGGCTTCTTCGCGGCCCACTTTCTGCTCAAGCATTGAGCGGAGCAGGCGGAAGGCGATGGCGGGCTCGGTTGTAGTGCCCGACTTGGAGATTACAATGATGCCGAAGCGCTTGTCGGCAAGGTAGTCCATGAGTTCGGCCAGATAGTCCTCGCCGATGTTTTGGCCGGCAAAGAGGATTTCGGGCTTGGTGGGTACGAACTGATTTTTGAGCGCCTCGATAACGGCCTTGGCGCCGAGATAGGAGCCGCCGATGCCGATGCAGACAACGGCCTCGCATTCGGCGCGCAAAACGTTGGCCACGGAGGTTATTTCCTCAATAAGGTCGGAGTTGATGGTGTTGCTCGGCAGATTTACCCAGCCGAGGAAGTCGTTGCCGGCGCCGGTGGCTTCGAGAACGGTTTTCAGGGCCTGGTCGGCTTCGGGTTTGAGGCTTTCGATGTTGCTCAGGGTCACGCCCGGAGCGGTAGCATTTTTAATGTTGATATCGAATGTTTCCATACAGATTTGAAAATTAGGTCAGATGAATTGCTATGCGCGAAATTGCGCGGCGGGGCATGACTCCCTCGTAGAGAATCGAATAGAGGCCGTCGAGAATCGGCATGTCAACGCCATATTTCTCGTTGATTTCGTGGATGCACTTGGTGCCGAAATAGCCCTCGGCGGTCTGCTCCATTTCCATGCGCGTGGCCTTGATAGAATAGCCTTTGCCGATCATGGAGCCGAAATTATGGTTGCGCGAGAACTTGGAGTAGGCGGTAACGAGCAGGTCACCCAGATAGACGGAGTCGCAGATATTGCGGGGTCGGGGGTCGACGGCGTCGATAAAGCGCTCCATTTCGCGCACGGCGTTAGACACGAGCATGGCCGTGAAGTTGTCGCCGCCCTTCATGCCGTGGATAATGCCGGCAACTATGGCGTAGACATTTTTCAACACGGCGGCGTATTCGATGCCCTGCACGTCGAGCGAAATTATTGTGCGCACCGAGTGGGAGCCGATCATCTTGCCGAAAGCCTCGGCGCGATGCGGGTCGGCGCACCCCACGGTGAGGTAGCTGATGCGGTCGAGGGCCACTTCCTCGGCATGGCAGGGGCCGCCGATAACGAGCACTCGGTCGGGGGCGACGCCATATTTGCTGACCATGTAGTCGGCAATGGTGAGGTTCACTTCGGGCACTATGCCCTTGATTGCCGAAACGATGGTTTTGTCGGCCAGCGGCTCGGTAATCTTTTCCATGTGGGAGAGGAAATAGGGCGAGGGGGTTGCCATGAGCAGGGTGTCGGCCATGCGCACGGCCTCGTTGATGTCTGAGGTGAAGTGGATGCGGTTAACGTCGAACTCAACGTCGGTAAGATACGCGGGATTGTGGCCACACTCGCGGAATTCCTGAATGCGGTCGTCGCGGCGCATATACCAGACGATATGCTTGCAGTTGCGCAGCAGCATTTTAGCCAGGGCCGTGGCCCACGAGCCGCCGCCCATGACGGCGACCGTGCGCATAGCTGTTTCGTCGGTCAGAGCCATTTACTTTTCGGGTTTCATTTGCGGGAATAGCAGCACCTCCTGAATGGCCACCTGGCCGGTCATGAGCATTACGAGGCGGTCCATGCCGATGCCCATGCCCGAAGTGGGGGGCATGCCATATTCGAGCGCGCGGATGAAGTCGTGGTCGATAATCATGGCTTCGTCGTCACCCTTCTGGCCGAGCTTCATCTGCTCGACGAAGCGCTCATACTGGTCGATGGGGTCGTTGAGCTCGGAGTAGGCGTTGGCCAGTTCCTTGCCGTTGACCATGAGCTCGAAGCGTTCGGTCAGCTCGGGGTTGGAGCGGT
>CAZKPP010000070.1:0-11161 GCA_964554665.1 uncultured Bacteroides sp. | reverse complement strand
GAGCCGCCATGAACCTGAATGCAGTCGTAGGCGTTCTGGTTTGCATATTCCGAGCCAAGGCCCTTGGCCAGCGGGGTGCAGGCGTCGGCCAGCTTAGAGTAATATTTGCACTCCTTCTTTTCGTCGAGGGTGAGGGGACGCTCTTTGGCGATGTCCTCGTAGGCCTTGTAGAGGTCTACGTAGCGGGCGGTTTCGTAGAGCAGCGTGCGGGAAGCGTCGAGGCGAGCCTTCATAACGGCAATCATCTCGTAAACTGCGGGGAATTCGATGATTGCTTTGCCAAACTGCTTACGCTCGTTGGCGTAGGCCAAAGCTTCGCGATAGGCGAGTTCGCTGACGCCTACACTCTGAGCGGCGATGCCGAGGCGGGCGCCGTTCATCAGGGCCATAACATATTTGATGAGGCCCATGCGGCGCGAACCGCAAAGAACTGCGGGGGCGTTTTTGTAGACGAGTTCGCAAGTGGGCGAGCCTTTGATGCCCATTTTGTTTTCGATGCGGCGAACGGTTACGCCACCGTCGCGCTTGTCGTAGATGAACATCGACAGGCCGCGGCCGTCGCGGGTGCCATCTTCGGAGCGGGCGAGCACCAGGTGGATGTCGGCGTCGCCGTTGGTGATGAAGCGCTTAACGCCGTTGAGGCGCCAGGTACCGTCGGGCTGTTCGGTGGCCTTGAGCATTACGGCCTGCAGGTCGGAGCCGGCGTCGGGCTCGGTAAGGTCCATCGACATGGTTTCGCCTTCGCAAACGCGGGGAATGAACTTTTCTTTCTGTTCTTCAGAGCCGAATTCATAGATGGTTTCGGCACAGTCCTGAAGGCCCCAGAGGTTTTCAAATCCGCAGTCGGCACGGCTCACGATGTCGGCAGCCATGATGTAGGGGGTAATCGGGAAGTTGAGGCCACCCAGACGGCGGGGCATCGACATGCCCATGAGGCCGGCTTTGCGGCAGGCGTCGAGGTTGACCTGAGTGCCGTCGGCATAGATTACGCGGCCGTTTTCAACGCGCGGGCCCTGGTGGTCGACGTCTTCGGCGTTGGCGGCAACTATGTCGCCGCAGATTTCGCCAACTACTTCGAGGACGCGGTTGTAGTTGTCCATGGCGTCGTCGAAGTTATAGGGGGCATAGTCGAACTTTTCAGCGTCGGAGTAGTTGCGCTCTTTGAGTTCAACGATTTTCTGCATCAGGGGGTGAGAGAGGTGATGCTTCAAATCGGGATTATCGGTAAAGAAGTTAGCCATGGTTACTTGGAGTTCTTTTTGTAGTATTTAATCAACTTGGGCACGATATCTTCAACATTGCCGGTAATAACGTAGTCGGCAATGGAGTTGATGGGTGCGTTGGGGTCATTGTTGATGGAGATGATGATTGAGGAATCCTGCATGCCGGCAATGTGCTGAATCTGGCCGGAGATGCCGCAGGCAATGTAGAGTTTGGGGCGCACGGTGGTGCCGGTCTGACCAATCTGGCGGGCATGTTCGGTCCAGCCTGCATCGACTGCGGCGCGGGTTGCGCCAACTTCGCCGTTGAGCACCTGGGCGAGTTCGTGGAGCTGGTCGAAACCTTCTTTGGAACCTACGCCGTAGCCGCCGGCAACGATGATGGGCGAGTTTTTGATGTTGATTTTCGACTTTTCGATGTGGCGGTCGATGATTTCAACGATGTATTCCTCGGGGGCGATATAGTCGTCGGCTTTGAGTTCAACAACTTCGGCTTTATGGTTGGGGTCGAAGATTTCTTTTTTCATCACACCCTCGCGCACGGTTGCCATCTGGGGGCGGCATTCGGGGTTAACGATGGTTGCCACGATGTTGCCGCCGAAGGCCGGACGAATCTGATAGAGCAGGTTGGAGTAGCTCTTGCCGGTTTTGGCGTCGGTGTGGTCGCCGATTTCGAGCGAGGTGCAGTCGGCGGTGAGGCCCGAGTGGAGGCAGGAGCTTACGCGGGGACCGAGGTCGCGGCCGATGCAGGTTGCGCCCATGAGGCAAATCTGCGGCTTAATCTGCTTGAAGAGGTTGATCAGCAGGGCGGCGTGGGGGTTGGTGGTGTAGGGGAAGAGACGGGCATCGTCGACCTTATAGATGAGGTCAACGCCATAGGGGGCGAGAACTTTTTCAACGTCGCCGAGGTTATGGCCGGCCACAATGGCTTCCAGCTTAACGCCGAGTTTGTCGGCGAGGGCGCGACCTTTGGTGAGCAGCTCAAGGCTTACGTCGGCAATATGGTCTTCAGCCCATTCGCAATAGACGATGAGATTGTTGTTGTCTTGTGTCATAATGAGTTAGCCGATAGTGTGGTTGGCAATAAGTTCTTTGATGAGTTCTTCGATCTGGGCGTCGTCGTTGTCGAGGCGGCGCGACTCCTTGGCGGTGAACACAACGTTTTCAACGTTTTTAACCTTTGTGGGGGAGCCGGGGAAACCGATTTGCTCGGGGTCTGCTTCAACGTAGGCAGCGCTCCATTCAACGATAGCTTCGGGGCAACGTTCGTCGGCACGCTTCTGAGCTTCTTCGCTCAGGGCAGCACGTTCGGTGGGCGATGCGGCATATTTGAATTTGCAGACGCGGCGTGCATTGCGCGGACGGCATTCGTCGGCCGAACCGCCAACGGTTACGAGGCAAGGCAGCGGGGCCTTAACGGTTTCAACGCCGTTTTCGAGGCGGCGCTTAACGGTTACGTAGCCATCTTTACAATCGATGATTTCTTCAGCGTAGGTAATCTGGGGAACACCGAGTTTTTCGGCAATCTGGGGACCCACCTGGGCAGTGTCGCCGTCGATGGCCTGACGTCCGCCGAGGATAATGTCGTAGCCCTCCATTTTGCGGATAGCCTGCGACAAGGAGTAGCTCGTAGCCAGAGTGTCGGCACCGCCGAGAGCACGGTCGGTAAGAACTACGCCGCGGTCGGCGCCACGATAGATTGCTTCACGAATGATTTCAGAGGCACGGGGAAGACCCATAGTGAGGACAGTAACGGTGGAGCCGGGGTTGGCGTCCTTGAGGCGCAGGGCCTGCTCCAGGGCGTTGAGGTCTTCGGGATTGAAGATGGCGGGCAGAACCGCACGGTTGATGGTGCCGTCTTCTTTCATTGCATCTTTGCCCACGTTGCGGGTGTCGGGCACCTGCTTGGCGAGCACGATGATATTAAGGCTCATAAAATTATTATGTTTAGTGAATGATTGAATTAACGTATTCAAAAGCGCATAATGCAGGCTGCAAAGATACGCAAATATTTTCTTAACTCAAAAAAAATCGGCCCGAATTAGTCCTTTTGGGAATGATTTTGTTCCAATAGGCCAAGAATTTTTGTGGCGTAAACAATGTCGTGGAGGCCCAGGCCGATGTTGTAGGCAAGGATGCGTTCGCTGTCGGATGTGCGGCCCGGAATTCGGCCGGACAACACGTCGCCAAGCTCGCCAAAGCTGCGGAACTCGTTGAAATACTTGAAGCCGCACACGTGGCCGCGGTCGTCGGCAAAGACCTTTTCGAAAACCGTGTCGCAGTTCTGGAATCCGCGCGTATGCACCGGCACTACCAGCACTCCGGGCTTGAACAGCTCGGTTTGCGGCATCAGCAGGCCGTCGGCAACCGTTATGCACGACACAACAACATCGGCACCTTCAATAAGCTCTTCCATGCTGTCGACAATCTCAACGCTGACGTTGTCGCAGCCGGCAATGCGGGCGGCAACTTTTTCGGCATGGTCCTTATAGCGCTTGAGGCGGATGGTCATCGGCCGGTCGGGGTTGGTTGCGAGCAGGCAGTCGATAGTTGCTTTGCCGGTTTCGCCCAGACCGATGAAGGAGTAGACGCGAGCGTTGGCCGAGCGCAGGGTGTTGATGGCCAGCGCGGCCACGGCTCCGGTGCGCATCGAGGTAATCCAGTCGCCGTCCATCAGCGTTGTCATGTTGCCGGTAAGGGTGTCGATCAACATGATTTTGCTCTTAAGGGCCGGAACCTGCCCCACTACCCTGCTTACGATTTTGCAGCCATAGGTATGATACTGCTCGGGGAGCACGCAGGGCATGGTGTTGACAAAGTCGGTTTCGCCGATATGGAGCGAACTTTTTGGCGGAAGCTGCGATTGCTGCTTCATTAAAAAAGCCTCGCGCACCCAGTCGACACATTGCGCCGGGGTGATGGCGAGGTTTTTTATTTCATCGTTGGAAACTGTTTTCATTTTGCAGCCTTAAAACTCATGTCGAGGCCTTTGACCGAGTGGGTCAGCGCGCCGACCGAAATGAAGTCAACGCCGGTTTCGCCGTAGGCGCGGAGCGTCTGAAGCGTAATGCCGCCCGACGATTCAATCTCCGTGGCGCCATTGATGCGCTTAACGGCTTCGGCGGTGCGCTCCGGAGTGAAGTTATCGAGCATTATGCGGTCAACTCCGGCGGCGAGAGCTTCGTCGATTTCGGCTGTATTGCGCACTTCGACTTCAATCTTCAGGTCGCGGCCGGTGCGACGGCAATAATCTTTGGCAGCCTCCACGGCCTTGGTTATTCCGCCGGCAAAGTCAACGTGGTTGTCTTTAATGAGAATCATGTCGAACAAACCGATGCGGTGGTTGCCGCCGCCGCCGATTTTAACGGCCTCCTTGTCGAGCAGGCGCATGCCGGGCTCGGTTTTGCGGGTGTCGATAACCTTGGTTTTCAGGCCGGCGAGTTCTTGCTGATAGCGGTGGGTAGTGGTTGCAATGCCGCTCATGCGCTGCATTATATTGAGCATGGTGCGTTCGGTCTGCAGCAGCGAGCGCACCGAGCCTTCAACCTCAAAGGCAACGTCGCCCGGCTTCACTTCGGTGCCGTCGGTCAGAAAAACGGTCATTTTCAGCTCGGGGTCGAATTTTTCAAACACCTTGCGGGCCATTTCAACGCCGGCAAGAATGCCGGGTTCCTTAATTATAAGGCGTTGCTTGCCGCGGGCTTCGGCCGGAATGGTGGAGAGGGTGGTATGGTCGCCGTCGCCAACATCTTCGGCGAACGCCAGGGTCAACAGATCGTCGATAAGTTCTTCGCGCGATTTCATAATTGCTATAATTTTTCGTAATTTTGTGGCAAATTTAAGAAAAATCATAGAAATATGAAAATTTTATTGATGGCCGTAGGCCGGACTACCATAGATTTTGTTGTGCGCGGACTCGAAGAATATCTCGGTCGCCTGCAACACTATGTTCCCACCGAAGTTAAAATCATTGCCGACATTAAGCAGAAAGGCCTTACCCCCGAGCGCCAGAAGCAACTCGAAGGCGAGGCGATTTTAGCCAACCTCCAGCCGAGCGACAGCGTTATATTGCTCGACGAAAATGGCCGCGAATACACCTCGCGGGAGTTCGCGGCCTGGATTGAGCGCCGCATGAGTTCGGGCGCAAAGCGGTGTGTTTTCATAGTCGGCGGCCCCTATGGGTTTTCGCCGGCGGTTTATGAGCGCGCTGACTCGAAGGTTAGCCTGTCGAGAATGACGTTTAACCACGAAATGGTGAGGCTCTTTTTTGTTGAACAGCTCTACAGGGCGCAAACTATTTTGCGCGGAGAGCCGTATCACCACGACTGACGCACACCGTCGAGGCAATACAGTGCTCCGGCCAGCCCGCAGAAAAAGCCGATGGGGCTACCCCACCCTATCATTGAAATCAGGGCCACGCCGGCGCCGGCGATTACACCCAGCAGATTTAACACATGGGCGAGCGACGAAGCGGCGCTCGGGCGATTGCACTTTTCGGAGGTGATTGCAGAAGTAGTCATAGCTTTAGTCTGGTTAAGTTTCATAGCGCAAAGGTCGCCCGACCTCGGGCAAAAACCTTTCCCCGAAAAGTTAAAACACATAAAAATAGCTTAATTATGGCAATAAAATTGGTCTATTGCCATAATTAAGCCATCGATGTGACTATTTTTCAGCTTATTTGATTACGACTTTCGAAAGCTTGGAGCCTTTGCGGATTATGTACACTCCGGGAGCAAGATTATCTGAGCTAACCTCAACACCCTTTAAGTTAAAATAGCTGCAGCCGGAGTCTTCGTTTCCGATAGCTTCGAGACCGGATTGCGGATACTTAACATTTGCTTCAACTTGGGCCATGATCTTAGTATTGTCCGTATCAACCAGCACAAGATAGTATGTACTCCATGACAACGAAGCGGGTAGAACGGTCGAAAAAGTTGTTGTCACTAAATCGTTAGCGGGTAAGGTCAGGTTCTTTTCGCCGTAGGTATGCACAATCCAGAATTCCTGATCTTCGAGGATGCATAGATACAAACCAAGATTGACATTCCGGGATGTCAAATACGTATTCTTGATTTCCGCTTCAACCGTTGATGTCTGACCGAGGATCAAATCCCGAGGCTCCGATATCAAACGAGTAACAGAAATTTCTCCTTCTATTTCAGAAACTTCTACCAACAGACTGGCTTTAATTGAACCATCAGCAACAAATACAAGGTAGTATTCACCGGGTGTAATGAGTTCAAGATTTCCGCTATATTTCAATTCAGCATTAGACTTCGCCGGAATATAATCTTCGGCAGTGCCAATTTCTGCATAGACAATAAAATAACCGTCTTCCAGTTTGCATAAATAACCATCAAACGAAACATGTTTTTCGGTAGAATAAGTATTCGACACTGTTAGATAGCCTTCATAGTCTTCACCGGCAACAAATCCAGAAACTTGTCGCCAAGATATCGGCTCGAGATCTCCTTTGTCATCATCACCCCCATGATTTTCACCTTCAACTACTTCGACATCTAAAGAGCCGACAACAGAATAAGAGTTACCATCCAACGATCCCAAAAGTTTAATAGCATATTCACTGTCAGGCAAATCAGCAGGAAGCGTTCCGGAAAAAACAAAACTTTGAGTACTGTTAGCAGGGATTGCTATGCAATCATCGACATAATCAAAAATTGAATAATAGTAACCCTCGGCAGGGGAATAAGCACACAATGCCAAATAAGTATAATACTCTATCGCTTCTTGGTAGCTACTTTGAATAACTACCTCCACTGAAGATTTTTCGCCCGATACAAGCGGATTGGGATTGGGGGTTATGCTGAGTACTTTTATAGTCTCTACAACATATACCTCTACAGCAATATATTTCTTGACTTGTCCATTTTCACTGAACACAAGATAATATTCACCGGCACCCAACGCCGGAAGAACTCCGCTAAAAATCAAGGATCCACCGGATGCTCCATTAAAAGATTTTGTTACAGAACCAAGTTCGGCGCAGATTTCAAAATTTTCGGGCGTACCTTTGCAAAGACACGCATCGAGAGTTATTGACTGTTGATTAGGTGATGGATTATATATGTACAGCTCCCCCTCAAACGCGTCGCCACTAATAAAATCGGTCGTCGAGGTCCAGGACGTAATAACCAATCCATCGTCCATAGAAAGCTTACCATCGGAAAAGTTTACAATAAGAAATTGCGGTGTATTATACTTAAGCCTAATCAGTTCCCAGTTGCCGGAATCAGCTTTAAACAACGGATAAACTTTATAGGTTCCGCCAGCAAGAGATGTTGGAATTGAGACATAAAAAGAACTAAATCCACGCCATACACTCAATTCTTTATTAGTAATATTGGAAGTTATATCAACAACATTACCTGATTCCATATTTTCCAACCTTACACCAAAAGTAAACTTAGCGGCGAAATCACCGAAGTTCCAGAATCCATTATCTGAATTTAAAGTATGGAGATACAACTTAGTACCGGAAACCGAACCAATAAGATCACCATCGCATGCAATATATGGAGACGGAGCATGGGTGTCAATCTTCGGGCGACTCACGTTGAACAGAGCGGCTTGCTCAAAATTGTAGCCGCCACCACCGCCGCCTACACCAAGGCCCGTAGGGTTGAGAGCGGAAAGGCGGAAATATCCGTCACAATATCCGCCCCACCCCCAGTTGAAATGGAAAGAACCGTTACCGTCATATCCGTCGCATACAAAAGCATGGCCGCCGTTATTTCCGTGTCCGTCGTAATATACCGGACCGTTAGTTTTCAGTTCATTATAAATTAACCAAGTCCACTCTTCGAGACTGTAATAATCACGATAACGTAGCTCAGCAGCCACATCATACCCAAAAATATTTACAAACGCATTCCTTACGGTGCTGGTCTGTGCCGCCGATCCTCCATTGGCCGATGTGTTATAATCCATCTTCACCGAATAACCGGCAATCTGCATCAGCCTCGCAACGGCATCTGCTTGAGTTTCACTATAATTCCCGGCGTATGAATCAAGCATATTATTCCAGTCAAGAATTATTGCGGGCGAAGTCAAGTATCTATTTTTCCAAGTATAATTTATAGCGGGGACTTCGGACTTCGGCCACTGATAATAATTAAGCACCTGAGCCATTGCGGTTGCCACACAACCTGTAACACACTGCTCATTGTTTAAAAACGGGGCAAATTTATTATACGGTTCATCTTGATTCCAGGTCGTTTTCATCAACGGCTCTATTGCCATCATAGTAGAAACCGCTTGATACGGCCGGTAGGACGCAACACCATTTTTGGTAGCCCATTCGATTTCGCGGGCATATTGATCGAGCCACCATTTCATCTGTGGGGGTATATTATGCGGATCGAATCGTCCCGAATCGAAATAACCAAGCAGGGGAATTGCAACATCATCGGCTGATACAAAGATGGTTGCCGACCCATTGGCAAACACATAGTAGGCGGGTAGACCACTGGCGGTATTTCCTGTAAGGATTAATTCAGGAGAGACTTTACCGGTCAATCCCGGAACAGCCTTTGCCGAAACGCTAACTCGATGAAGTGCCTGCTCGGGGTCTATCAGGGCGGCATACATTGAACCGAAAACCCACAACGCAGTGATTAGGGTAAGAATCTTTTTCATATTAAATTTTTAATACTGATGATTTAGCGTTTCAAAGTTACAAAAAAAATATCATATACTCGATAAGAAACCTATTTTTCCGCAAATAGTTGATGTTGTAACAACAAAACAGGGACTATTCCGAAGAATGTCCCTGAAATTCTTGTTGTCCTCGTAGCGGCGTTTAGTCGCGGGAGTTGCCGAAGAAGCGGAGCAAGTAGAGGAAGAGGTTAATGAAGTCGAGGTAGAGGCTGAGGGCGCCGAGGGTTGCAAGATGGCTTGCGGAGGAAGCGGGGAGCACTTCTGCCATGCGCTTGATCTGCTGGGTATCCCAGGCGGTCAGGCCAACAAAGAGGGCCACGCCGACGAAACTGATAATCCAGCTGGCGGTGGAGCTGGCAAAGAACATGTTGACCAGACCTGCGATAATCAGGCCAAACAGGCCCATATAGAGTATCGAACCGATGCGGGTAAGATCACTCTTGGTGGTGTAGCCATAAATGCTCATTGCTCCGAAAGTGCCGGCGCAGATAAAGAATGTCTTGGCAATCGAAGCACCGGTGTAGATATACAATATCGGGGTGAGCGACAGGCCGTTGATAACCGCAAACAGATAGAACATGGCGGCAGCGGCTGCGCCCGACATTTTGGTCAAACGGGCGCTGAGGGCAATTACGATAGCGATTTCGGCAATGAAGAGAGCCCAGTAGATAAACGAGTGGGTCAGCATCAGCTGCATGAAGCCCTGGCTTGCGGCAAAGAGCGAAACCAGCGCGGTAACAATCAGGCCGAAGGTCATGCGCAGGTAAACGCCTTTCATGACCGTCGATACGCGCGAGGCCTGCGCGAAATCGGCGCCGCCATATTGCGGCATATTGTAAGGATATTCGTTCATAATAAACAGTTGGTTAAATTAGTGATATTTACATTCTTTCAACAACTCCGATGCCCAGAAGGTTGAGTGCGGCGCGAACTATGTCGGCGGTGGCTGCACTCAGGACCAGGCGCAGCGAGCGGGCTGCAGGGTCGGTTTCGCCAAGTATGGTGCAGTCGTGGTAGAACTGGTTGTATTCCTTAACCAGGTCGTAGGCATAGTTGGCAATCAGCGCGGGCGAATAGCTGCGTCCCGCTTCCTGAACCACAGCCGGGAAGTCGGCGATGCGCTGAATAAGGGTGATTTCGCGCTCGTTTGGCACAACGGTGGAGTAATCGCCGGTTTCAAAGCCTTTTTCAGCGGCATTGCGCAGAACCGAGCGGATGCGGGCGTAGGTGTATTGAATAAAGGGACCGGTGTTGCCGTTGAAGTCGATGCTCTCTTCGGGGTTGAAGGTCATGTTTTTGCGCGGATCGACTTTCAGCAGGAAATATTTCAGTGCGCCCAGGCCCACAACTTCGGCAATGTTGTCGATTTCGGCCTGGTCCATGCCTTCGAGTCGGCCACGTTCGGCGCTCACGGCGCGTGCGTCGGCAACCATGGCGGCCATCAGGTCGTCGGCGTCAACAACCGTGCCTTCGCGGCTCTTCATGCGGCCGTTGGGCAGCTCAACCATGCCATAGCTGAAGTGCACAAGGTCTTTGCCCCATTCGAAGCCAAGACGGTCGAGCAGGAGCGACAAAACCTGGAAATGATAGTTCTGTTCGTTGCCAACAACATATATCATCTTTGAAATCGGATAATCCTGGTAGCGGAGCTTGGCGGTGCCGATATCCTGGGTCATATACACCGAGGTGCCGTCGGCGCGCAGAAGCAGCTTGTGGTCAAGGCCATCAGGCGTGAGGTCGGCCCACACGGAGCCATCTTCCTTGCGATACATCTTGCCGTTGGCCAGGCCTTCGAGAACCTTGTCCTTGCCTTCGAGGTAGGTTTGGCTTTCGTAGTAAATCTTGTCGAAATCAACCCCCATACGGGCATAGGTTTGGTCAAAACCGTCGTAAACCCACTGGTTCATGCGCTCCCAAAGGGCACGCACCTCGGGGTCGTTCTGCTCCCACTTAACCAGCATGGCGCGGGCTTCGGCCATGAGCGGCGATGCCTTTTCGGCTTCCTCGTCGGTCATGCCCTGCTCTTTGAGCGCCTTGAGTTCTTCCTTATAGTGTTTGTCGAACAACACGTAGAAGTCGCCGATAAGGTGGTCGCCCTTCTTGCCGGTTGATTCGGGAGTTGCGCCGTTGCCCCACTTCTGCCATGCGAGCATCGATTTGCAGATGTGGATGCCGCGGTCGTTAACAATGTTGGTCTTGACAACGCGGTTGCCGCAGGCTGCGAGGATATTGCTCAGCGAGTAGCCAAGCAGAATATTGCGCAG
>CAZKPP010000069.1:0-11310 GCA_964554665.1 uncultured Bacteroides sp. | reverse complement strand
ATCTTCATCAAGCTCCCCAAGGAAATCAAAGTTGAAGCCAAGAGCGAACGTAACAAAAACCCCCTGATCATCCTCGAAAGCGCCGACAAGCAGCTTCTGGGTCAGGTGTGTGCAAAAATCCGCTCTCTGCGCAAACCCGAACCCTATAAAGGCAAGGGTATCAAGTTCGTTGGCGAAATTATCCGTCGCAAATCCGGCAAATCGGCCGGCGCTAAGTAATCGCCTGCGCGCATAACTCTATTCAATTAACCGATTAGACTCAGAAACTATGATTTCCAAAATCGCAAGAAGAAATAAAATCAAGACGCGCATCCGCGGCAAAATCAGCGGAACCGCACAGCGTCCCCGTATGACCGTATTCCGCTCCAACAAGGGCATCTACGTTCAACTGATCGACGACCTGGCAGGCAAAACCCTCATCAGCGCATCGTCGAAAGGCCTCGAAGGTGGCACCAAAAGCGAAGTTGCAGCCAAAGTAGGCGCAGCAGTTGCTAAGAAAGCCCTGGAAGCCGGAATCACAACCGTCGTTTTTGACCGTAACGGCTACCTGTTCCACGGTCGTGTTAAATCCCTGGCCGACGGCGCCCGCGAAGCCGGCCTCAAATTCTAATTTTCATGACCATGGCTAACAATCAGAATCGCGTAAAATCCACCAACGACATCGAACTTCAGGATCGCCTCGTTGCCATTAACCGCGTTACCAAAGTAACCAAAGGCGGCCGCGCCTTCACTTTCGCCGCAATCGTAGTTGTTGGCGACGGCAAAGGCATTGTAGGCTGGGGCCTCGGCAAAGCCAACGAAGTTCAGGCAGCTATCGCCAAAGGCGTAGAATCTGCCAAAAAGAACCTCATCCGCGTACCGGTCCACAAAGGCACCATCCCCCACGAACAAGTTGCCAAGTTCGGCGGCTCACGCATCATCCTCAAGCCCGCAAGCCACGGTACCGGTGTTAAGGCCGGTGGCGCTATGCGTGCCGTGCTTGAAAGCGTAGGCATCACCGACGTACTCGCCAAGAGCAAAGGTTCGTCCAACCCCCACAACCTCGTAAAGGCAACCATTGCCGCCCTGGGCGAAATGCGTTCGCCGGCTCAGGTTGCTGCTGCCCGCGGCGTTGCGGTTGAAAAAGTCTTCAACGGTAAATAATCCTAAAGCGCTCAATCCCAACTATGGCACAAATCAAAATTACCCAGATCAAGAGCCGCATCAACGCTCCCAAGGACCAGAAAGAGACCCTCGACGCTCTGGGTCTCCACAAAATGCACCACACCGTAGTTAAGGAAAACACTCCTTCTATCATGGGTATGGTCAAGAAAGTACACCACCTGGTCAATGTTGAACCCGCTAACTAATCTTAAAAACAAATGGAACTCAGCAATCTGAAGCCCGCAGTAGGCTCCACCAAAAATAAGACCCGCAAAGGTCGCGGCCCGGGCTCGGGCAAAGGCGGCACATCTACCCGCGGTCACAAAGGCGCCAAATCTCGCTCCGGCTATTCACGCAAAATCGGCTTCGAAGGCGGCCAGATGCCTCTTCAGCGCCGTTTGCCCAAGTTTGGCTTCAACAGCCTTAACCGCGTAGCCTATAAAGCTATCAACCTCGCCGACATCGAAACCCTGGCAACCGCCAAGGCCATCGACGAAATCACTCCCGAAGTTCTGGCCCTCAACGGTCTCATGGCTAAAGGTGAACTGGTTAAGATTCTTGCTAAAGGCGCGCTGACCAAAAAGGTTAACGTTACTGCCAACGCTTTCTCGGCTGCTGCCAAGGCTGCCATCGAAGCTGTCGGCGGTCAGGCCGTAGAGCTCAAATAATCCCTCCTTCACTTTTTCAATTCCCCAATGAGATTCTTTCAAACACTCAAAAACATCTGGACCATTGAGGAACTGCGCCAGCGCATCCTCGTAACAGTCCTGTTGGTACTCATCTACCGACTCGGCTGTTACGTAGTGCTGCCCGGCATCAACCCCGAACACCTGATTGCTCTCGAACGCTTCAGCGACTCATCGGGCCTTATGCAGCTCCTCAACATGTTCTCGGGCGGCGCATTCTCCAATGCCTCCATCTTCGCCCTGGGTATCATGCCCTACATTACTGCATCCATCGTGATTCAGCTGCTCGGCATGGTTCTTCCCTCCTTCCAGAAGATGCAGCGCGAAGGCGAAAGCGGCCACCAGAAACTGACGCAGTATACCCGCTACCTCACCGTAGCCATTCTCTGCGTTCAGGGTCCTGCCTATCTGCTCAACCTCCAGCACCAGCTCAATGCTGCCGCCTCGCAAACCGGCGCCATGATTGCTATGGGCCCCTGGACCATCGCCTACCTGACGATTATCCTTGCTGCCGGCTCAATGTTCATCATGTGGCTCGGTGAGCGCATTACCGACCGCGGCATCGGCAACGGTATCTCCTTTATCATCCTTGTCGGCATCATTGCCCGCCTGCCCCACGCCCTTATCTACGAAGTGCAGGCCCGCATGCCCGGAACCACTTCCGGCCAGGGCGGTCTGATAATGTTCGTCGTCGAGCTCGTGCTGCTCTTCGCAGTTACCTGCGGCGCAGTGCTCCTGGTACAGGGAACCCGCAAAGTGCCCGTGCAGTATGCCAAGCGCATTGTCGGCAACCGTCAGTATGGCGGCGCCCGTCAGTACATTCCCCTGAAGGTAAATGCTGCCGGCGTCATGCCGATTATCTTCGCCCAGGCCATCATGTTCATTCCGTTGACCCTTTCGGGCTTCAGCGCCAATGGCAGCGGCCGCGGCTTCTTCGCAACCTTCTCCGATGTTAACGGTTTCTGGTATAACTTCGTTTACTTCTTCCTGATCGTTGCGTTTACCTACTTCTACACCGCAATCACCGTTAACCCCACCCGCATTGCCGAAAACCTCAAGTCAAACAACGGCTTCATCCCCGGCGTTAAACCCGGCAAGAACACCGTTGAATATCTCGACTCGGTAATGTCGCGTATCACCCTGCCCGGCTCCATCTTCCTCGGCATCGTGGCCGTTCTGCCCGCGTTTGCCCGCCTGTTTGGTGTCAGCGCCAACTTCGCCCAGTTCTTCGGTGGCACCTCGCTGCTGATTCTCGTAGGCGTAGTGCTCGATACCCTCACCCAGATTGAGTCGCACCTGATGATGCACCACTACGACGGTCTGATGAAAGACGGTAAAATCAAAGGCCGCACCACCGGCTCGGCGTATTAAACCGTTGAATCTTCAAAAAGCGTTAATTGCTGACTGAATGATTTATCTCAAAACAGCAGATGAACTCCTGCAGATGCAGGAGGCAGCCACATTGGTGAGCCGCACACTTGGCGAAGTTGCCAAATGGGTGGCTCCCGGTGTGACTACCGCCCGCCTCGATGCCATAGCCCGCGAGTTTATGCTCGACAACGGCGGCCGCCCGGCCTGTCTGGGCTATCACGGCTTCCCCGGCACTCTTTGCATCGAGGTTAACGATACGGTTGTTCACGGCTTTCCGTCGGACTACGCTCTGCGCGACGGCGACATCGTGGGCATCGACACCGTAGTCGAACTCAACGGCTACAACGGCGATTCGGCCTACACCTTTGCCGTCGGCGAAGTAGACCCCAAAGTCATGCAGTTTCTGCGCGACACCAAAGAGTCGCTCGCCCGAGGCATAGCCGAAGCCAAGCCCGGCGCCCGCATCGGCAACATCTCCAACGCCGTTCAGAGCTTTTGTGAACGCAAAGGCTACTCGGTGGTTCGCGACTACACCGGCCACGGCATCGGCCGCTCCATGCACGAAGATCCCGAAGTGCCCAACTACGGACGTCGCGGCATCGGCCCGGTTTTGAAGCCCGGCATGTGTATCTGCATCGAACCGATGGTCAACATGGGAAGCAAAAACGTAGTAATCCACTCCGACGGCTGGACAGCAAAAACCAAAGACCACAAGCCCTCGGCCCACTACGAGCACACCCTTGCGATTCTCGACGACGACTCGCGCGTGCTGACCACTTTCGACTACATCAAAGAAGCCCTCGGCGACCGTTTTATCTAAATCATTAACAAGTCAACCACAACAACAACCGATTTATGGCTAAACAATCAGCAATCGAACTCGACGGAACCATTGTCGAAGCCCTCAGCAACGCAATGTTTCGCGTTGAACTTGAAAGCGGACACGAAATTATTGCCCACATCTCCGGAAAAATGCGCATGCACTACATAAAAATTCTTCCGGGCGATAAGGTAAGGGTTGAAATGAGCCCCTACGACCTCACGAAGGGTCGCATCGCGTTCCGCTATAAATAACGCTAAATCTGCAACTTAACAACTCACTCACCAATCAATTTCTACTCAAATGAAAGTTAAAGCATCCATCAAGAAGCGCACCGCCGACTCCAAAATCGTACGCCGCAAAGGTCGCCTCTATGTAATCAACAAAAAAAATCCTAAGTACAAACTTCGTCAAGGTTAAAAAATTTTTTGTAACTTTGCACAAAATTTTCTGACAAACTTATAAAATTATATGGCAGTAAGAATCGTGGGAGTTGACCTCCCCCAAAACAAAAGAGGTGAAATATCCTTGACCTACATCTACGGCATCGGCCGTAGCGCCGCACTCACCATCCTGGAAAAGGCCGGTGTTGACGGTGCAATCAAAGTACAGGACTGGACCGACGAACAGGCAGCCAAAGTTCGCGAAGTAATCCAGAACGAATACAAAGTTGAAGGCGACCTCCGCTCCGAAATTCAACTCAACATCAAGCGACTGATGGACATTGGTTGCTATCGCGGTATCCGCCACCGCAACGGCCTCCCCGTTCGCGGCCAGAGCACCAAGAATAATGCCCGCACCCGCAAAGGTCGCAAAAAGACCGTTGCAAACAAGAAGAAAGCAACCAAGTAATCACATAAACCATTTATCATTCAGATATGGCAAAGAAAGCAGTCGCAGCCAAGAAGCGCAACGTCAAGGTTGGCGCCGAAGGCCAACTCCACGTCCACAGCTCGTTCAACAACATTATCGTTTGTCTGGCCAACGCCGAAGGTCAAGTGATCTCCTGGTCCAGCGCCGGCAAAATGGGCTTCCGTGGCTCCAAAAAGAATACTCCCTATGCTGCTCAGATGGCAGCTCAGGACTGCGCCAAGGTCGCTTTCGACCTCGGCCTCCGCAAAGTGAAAGCATACGTGAAGGGTCCCGGCAACGGCCGTGAATCCGCAATCCGCACCGTTCATGGCGCCGGCATTGAAGTAACCGAAATTCTCGACGTTACTCCGCTGCCCCACAACGGTTGCCGTCCTCCGAAGCGTCGTCGCGTATAATAATCGCGCCCCCTTCGGCCAACCAACCCTTCATTCCCCGGCGGGGGAATGAGTTTCGGCTCTTCAGGCAAGCCGCGACACTCAGAAACGACCCCAACCCACTGCCCAAAGCGGGTCACCAGCCTTTGAGAATTAATTTTGACCGTTAATAGATGACAACACACTTTCCCTCTCAACGGTCGCGGCTGACTCATTGGCTACCGGCCCCCACCGCACCGGTCGGCATAGCTCCGGCTTCGGCTCGCGGCGACGTTTCTGCCTCCGGCTCCCGAACCGACACGAATCTCCTTTGCCCCGCCAACTTATAAACTCCAATTACTAAAAAACTTCACTTTCTAAACACAAAATGGCAAGATATACCGGTCCTAAGACCAAAATCGCCCGCAAATTCGGTGAAGCCATCTTTGGCCCCGACAAAGTTCTTGAAAGAAGAAACTTCCCTCCCGGTCAGCACGGTCAAAACCGTCGCCGCAAAACTTCGGAATATGGCACCCAGCTGCGCGAAAAGCAGAAAGCCAAATACACCTACGGCGTTCTGGAACGTCAGTTCCGCAACCTCTTCGAAAAAGCTGAGCGCACCAAAGGCATTACCGGTGAGGTTCTGCTCCAGCTCCTCGAAAGCCGCCTCGACAACGTAGTTTACCGTCTGGGCATCGCTCCCACCCGCGCCGCAGCCCGCCAGATGGTGCTCCACCGCCACATCGTTGTTAACGGCAAGGTTGTTAACATCCCCTCCTACCACGTAGAACCCGGCACTGTTGTCGGCGTTCGCGAAAAGAGCAAATCGCTCGAAGTTATCGCCGATAACCTCGCCGGTTTCAACCACGCCAAATATCCCTGGATCGAATGGGACGAAGCCACCAAGAGCGGCAAGTTCCTCCACACTCCCGATCGCGCCGATATTCCTGAAAACATCAAGGAACAGCTCATCGTCGAACTCTATTCTAAGTAAACCGTTAATATCTACCCAGTCCTATGGCTATATTATCTTTCCAAAAGCCCGATAAAGTTGTCATGCTCGAAAATGACAACAACTTCGGCAAATTCGAGTTCAAGCCATTGGAGCCCGGCTACGGTATTACAATCGGCAACGCCCTGCGTCGCATTCTGCTTTCCTCACTCGAAGGCTACGCCATCTCTTCGATCCGAATCAATGGCGTGCTCCACGAGTTCGACACCATTCCCGGCGTTAAGGAAGACGTTACCAACATCATCCTTAACCTCAAGAAGGTTGACCTCAAGCAGATTGTTGAAGACACCGACGACGAAAAAGCATCGCTGACCGTTAGTGGCCAGGATGTACTCACCGCCGGCCAGCTTGGCAAAGCCCTCAACGGCTTCAAAGTACTCAACCCCGAGTTGGTTATCTGCCACCTCGACCCCTCTGCAACCTTTACCCTTGACTTCACCGTTAACAAGGGCCGCGGCTGGACTCCCGCCGACGAGCAGATCGTGCCCCAGGACGATGTTAACATCATCGCCATCGACTCGATCTACACCCCCATCAAAAACGTGAAGTACACCGTAGAGAACTTCCGTGTAGACCAGAAGACCGACTACGAGAAACTCATCATTGAAATCACCACCAACGGTTCTATCCAGCCCCAGGTTGCCCTGAAAGAAGCTGCCAAAATCCTGATTCAGCACTTCATGCTCTTCAGCGACGAACGCATCACTCTTGAGGCCCCCGAAGAAACCGACACCGACGAATTCGATGAAGAAGTTCTTAAAATGCGTCAGCTGCTGAAAACCAAACTCGTTGACATGGAACTGAGCGTTCGCGCCCTCAACTGCCTCAAGTCGGCCGAAGTCGAAACCCTCGGCGACCTGGTTAAGTTCAACAAAAACGACCTGCTCAAATTCCGCAACTTCGGCAAAAAGTCGCTCACCGAGCTCGACGACCTGCTGCTGCGCCTGGACCTCTCGTTCGGCATGGACATCTCCAAATATAAATTAGACAAAGAGTAAATCCAAAGATGAGACACAATAAAAAATTCAACCATCTCAGCCGCAAAAAGGGCCATCGCGACGCCCTGCTGGCTAACATGACCATCTCGCTGATCATGCACAAGCGCATCTTCACCACCCTGGCCAAAGCCAAGGCCCTGCGCATGTATGCCGAGCCCCTGATCAACCGCTCCAAGGAGGACAACATGGCCAACCGTCGCCTCGTTTTCTCCTACCTTCAGAACAAATATGCCGTTTCTGAACTCTTCCGCGAAATCTCGCAGAAGATTGCCGACCGTCCCGGTGGCTACACCCGCATCCTGAAAACCGGCAACCGCCTGGGCGACAACGCTCAGATGTGTTTCATCGAGCTGGTAGACTACAACCAGGCCCTCCTTGACGCCAAGAAGGCCGACACCAAGAAAACCCGCACCCGCCGCTCGCGCAAAAAGAGCGCAACCGCAGCCGCTGAAGCAGCTCCCGTTGAAGCTCCCGCAGCTGAAGAGCCCAAGGCCGAGTAATTCTTCGCTTGACAAATCCGATGCGGGGCTGCGCAAATGCGTGGCCCCGCACTATTTTCTGAACTCACCTTATGTTTAAGAACTTATTGCTTGTTGCCGCCGGTGGAGCCACGGGCTGCTGCGTGCGCTATCTGCTCACCCGCTGGTCGGCAGGCCTATGGGCCGCCTTCCCTCAGGCCGGAACCATGCTCGTCAATCTTGCCGGCTGCCTGCTCATCGGCTTGCTCCTTGGCGCTGCCGAGCGCGCCCAGCTGATGAATCCCGCGCTGATGCTGCTGCTCGTAACCGGCTTTTGTGGCGGCTTCACCACCTTCTCGACCTTTGCCGCCGATGCCGTCGCCCTTGCCGGCCGCGGCCAGATGCTAATCGCCTTAGCCTACGTTGCCGTCAGCGTTGCCGGCGGCCTCGCCCTCATGATTGCCGGCCGCTTCCTCGCCCTCAAAGCCCTCCCCTGACGGTCGGGGATTTGGTTATTTCAAAAATGTTTCGTAAATTTGGCGGTGATGTTAGAGCAAGTTTTGAGCGGGTATCGCTCCGTGTCGCTTGAACAGATGGGCAAGGTTAAGCTCATGAATCGCGTCGACACGAAATTCGTCACTACTCTCGACCGCCTGGAGCGCCTGCTTGCCCTGGCGGTTGACCGCTACTCCATTCAAGAGATTGAAGGGAAGCAGCTGATGCCATATACTACGCTCTATTTCGACACCCCCGAGTGCGAAATGTATGCCCAGCACCACCGCGGCAAAAAGTCGCGCCAGAAAATCCGCGTGCGCCGCTACGAAAGCTCCGGGGTGCAGTTCCTCGAAGTAAAACGCAAAAACAACAAAGGGCGCACCGACAAAAAGCGCATGCAGTGCGGCGAGCGCACTCCCGACCTCAATTGCGAGCAATATCGCGTATTTCTGATTCAAAAGTCGATTTATGGCGCCCATCAGCTGCTGCCGCAGCTCTCAAATGAGTTTCGGCGCATAACGCTGGTCAACGATGCCATGACCGAACGCCTGACTATCGACATGGACCTGAAGTTCCACAACGAACAGACCGGCTGCGATGCGTCGATGGGCCCGCTGGTGATTATCGAAGTGAAGCGCGACGGCCTGACTCACTCGCCTATTCTCGACCTGCTCAAGCAGCTGCGCATTCATCAGAGCGGCTTCTCGAAATATTGCATCGGCATGGCCCTGACCAATCCCAACCTCAAAACCAACCGTTTCAACGAGCGCTTGCGCTACGTTAAAAAACTTGCCAATAAACTTTAAATCAATCATATCATGGAAGAACTCAATGAACCGATCGGCCTGCCTGCCGCAAAGGACTCGCTCTGGTCGCTGATTGACCCGCAGGGCTTTAATGCCGTCGACATGTGGGAGCTGCTTATCCGCTTCGCATTCAATGCGATAGTGGTTACCATCATTATTCATCTGCTTTACTATCCCAAAAGCCGCCGCAAAGATTATTACTTCACTTTCTCGCTGATTGCCGTAAGTATCTTCTTTCTGATATTCCTTCTTGGCGGCGTTAAACTCAAGGTGGGCTTCGCGCTGGGCCTGTTTGCCATTTTCGGCATTATCAGGTACAGGACCGAGTCGATGCCGGTGCGCGAAATGACCTATCTGTTCGTAATCATTGCGATTTCGGTCATCAATGCCCTTGCAACGCATCTGGTGCAGGCCTTGGTTGCCAACGTGCTGTTTATCGGCTGGATATGGCTTTGCGAGAGCAACAAGTGGATTAAACACGTTGCCTGCAAGCTCGTGCTCTACGACCGCCCTGAAATGACCGCCCCCGAGCGCTATAACGAGCTTATCGACGACCTTAAAAAACGCACCGGCCTTGCAATCCAGCGCGTTGAGGTGGGCCACATCGACTTTTTGCGCGACACCGCCATGCTTAAGGTCTACTACCTGCCAACCGACCCCGGCCCCAATACGGTCGACAACCTCGTGAAATTCCCCAAAGAAGGTCAATAATGCGCCGTTTAGGATTCATATTCCTGCTCTGCAGCTGTTGGCTGGCAGGCGTTTCCCAGACTTTTCTTGTCGGGGCCGATGCGTCGTTCAAGCTGCCCGCCTCGCTGAGCGCCGGTGCCGGAGTTGAATACCGCACGCAGCAGTGGTTTCAGCACACCGACCAATGGAGCATCGAAGCCGACCTGGGTTGGAAGCCTCTGAAGTGGCTCAAGTTCGGCGCCTCATATAAGTTCATTCAAACGCAGTCGCTCGCCGAGGTTAATAAAGACGGCTATTCCATTCCCGCCTACTGGAACAACAAGCATCGCGTGTCGGTCGGGGCAACTTTTTCGTGGAAACCCACCAAGCTGCTGTCGCTTTCGCTGCGCGAGCGCTATCAGTTCACCTCGCGGCCGTCGTTTCTCGTGCCGCGGTTTATCGGCGATTTTCCCTTTGGCAACAAAACCGTTGGACACAAGGAGCAGCATCTGCTGCGTTCGCGCCTGCAGGCCGAGTATAAGCCCTATAAAAAATGCCGGTTCACTCCCTTTGCGGGCTTCGAGCTCTACTCGCGGCTGCGCGAGGTTAACAAAACCAAAGATGAAGTCACCGGAGCCGCATTTTGCGAAAAGTGGCGCCTGACCGCCGGCACCGAATATAAAATCAACAAGCGCAACAAAGCCGAGATTTTCTATCGCTACTGCAACCGCGCGCAGGCCGACGATGGCGATATGCGCCATACCATCGGGCTCTGCTATTCGTTCTCCATGTAAACCCGTTTGGGTAAATTTGTGGCGAAACTTGCAGTGACCTTTAAAATTTTTTTGTACATTTGCACCCGCTAATTAACCAAAATTTTCATACCTAACAAAAACTTACAACCAATTATGTCGACATCTGCTCGCAAACCGAACTACACGCTGCCTATCATCGTGATGTTCTTCCTGTTCGCGATGATTTCATTCGTGACCGGTTTCCAAAACCCCTTCGGCGTTATTCTGAAAGCCCAGCTCGGTCTGAGCAACTTCCAGAGCCAGCTCGGCGCCGCCGCCAACTTCATCGCATACGCAATCATGGGTATCCCCGCCGGTATGCTGCTGCAAAAACGCGGCTACAAGTTCTCGGCTATCAGCGCCGTTCTCGTCGGCATCCTCGGCGTTGCCATCATGTTCGCTTCCAGCTATCTTGAAAGCAACAACGCTATTTTTGCCGTTTACATCGTAGGCGCCCTCGTAGCCGGTTTCTCGATGTGCATGCTCAACACCGTTGTTAACCCCATGCTCAACACCCTCGGTGGCGGTGGCAACAAGGGCAACCAGCTCATTCAGTTCGGTGGCACCTGCAACTCTCTTGCAGCTACCATCTGCCCCATCTTCGTTGGTATCCTTATCGGTAACGTTTCTGCTGAAACTTCGCTGATCGATGCCCGTCCCGCTCTCTACGTTGCCGGTGGCATCTTCCTGCTCGCCTTCGTTGTTCTGGCTCTCGCCAAACTTCCCGAACCCATTCTTGAAGAACAAAAAGCCAAGAAAGAAGCCGGCATTGTTGATGAACAGCCCTCGCTGGCCGGTGCTCTCGGCTTCCGCCACTTCATTCTCGGCGCTC
>CAZKPP010000068.1:0-11691 GCA_964554665.1 uncultured Bacteroides sp. | reverse complement strand
GTGAATTTTGCGAGAATTCCCGATAGTCAAGAATCAAGCGTCGAGTAAACGCTTTTAAATTATGTCACTGCATCCCGCCTCTCTTTACCCCAGACCGGGGCTTCCGCTAAGCGGTCTGCGTCTGCAAATTTACGAAAAAATTTTTAGATTGCAACATGAGATGCAATGAAATATTGTTTTGTGCATTAAATGTAAGATGTAGTGCTTTTTCGCAGTTATTTGATGGTTGATTTGGGGGGGGGTATAAAAAAATTGATTGTCGTCGCGACAACCAATCTTAGTTAACCTTAAATCTAATACCATGAAAAACACAGTGCAAAGGTAAGGAGTTTTTTTTGATTTGCAAGTGTTTTGCAAGAAAAAATATGTTTTGAAACATATTTTTAACATTTATTAAGAGAAAGCGGCCCAATTCCTTGAATTCAGGAACCGGGCCGCCGGTTAGGGTCGGATTTTTAGAGGACTATTTTTTTGCCTTCGGGGGTGATGAAGATGCCGCGCGAGGGCTTGGTAACTATGCGGCCCTGCAGGTCGAAGTAGTAGGCCGGACGAGTGGGAGCGATGAGTTCTTTGAGGCCGGTCTGGCTGTTGTCGACGGGTGCATTGTCGGCGTAGTCGAAGTCGTAGGTGTCATATTTGGGCTCGGAGGCTTCGGGTACTTCGTAGCCTTCGGGGGCGTTGACGAGTTCCATGTACCAGCGCGATGCGTCGGCTACGCGGGTCCAGGTAACAACGTTTTTGGAGCCATCCATGTGGAGCGACGGGTAGTTGTTGTTAGTGGGGTTGGCGTCGGAAATCACGGCGTGGCCGGTGTGGCGGGTGGCGATTTCAAATACGCCGGCGTTGGCTGCGTTGTCGGTCATGGTGAATTTCTGACTGGGGCTGCCGGGAGCGGCGCTAACGTATTTGCTGTGGTGGTTGTTGAGCAGGGTGAAGCCAACGGTGTCGTCGGTGCTGCGGCTGGCGGGCACGGTGGCAACGGTGAAGATGGCGTGTTCGGCTTCGGAGTCGCTGGTGGTGGTCAGGTTGGTGCCGTCTGATGCCAGATACCAGGGTTCGCCGAAGTTGTAGTGGCCGTCGTGGCCTGACTGGATAAGATATTCGCCGCCGTCAACAACGGGGATGTTGCCGTTGCCTTCATATTCGAGCTTGTTGGCCGAAACGTAGGTTTTATACGACGGGTTGTTGGCGAAGTCGTCGGCTTTTTGGAGGAAGAGTTCTTTGGAGCGGATGGGGTGGCCAACGTAGCGCGATTCAAAGTTGTCGTTCTGAGCGCGGTAGTCGAGGAGCTCCCGGGTCATGCGGATGGCGAGCTGGTTGCCAAGGTCGGGCTGATAGGAGTATTGGCCGTCGGTGATTTCTTCGAGGTCGAGGTCGAGGTATGTGCCGGAAATGGGCGAGCCTTCTTCCCAGAAGAAGCCGAGCTTGTTGTTGGCCTGCCAAGCCATGGTTGAGTAAACCGATGCGCCCGACGAGATGCGGTAGCGGCCTTCGAACTGAGTGAAGGTTGAGGGGTCGGCCATGTCTTCGCCGGTGCGGAGCGACTTGTAGGCAATCGACACGAAGTTGCGTCCGCCGCCGTAGGGGAACGACTGCAGGACAAGATATACGGCCTGGCCGTTGAGGTTGTCGACTGCGGGAAGAATCATGATTTCGCCGTCGCAGGCGTTGATGCTGCCGAAGCCCATGTCGGTGAGCACGGCGTCCATCCATTTGCCTTCGGCTGCGGTTGCGTCGGTGTAGCGGAAGATGTTGAAGTTGCGGTTGCCGGTGCGGCAGCGGCCGGCAATAACTACGGAGCCGTCGGGGAGTTCTTCGGCTTTACATTCGTCGCCGCGACCGGTCATTACGGGGCAAACGTCGGTGCCACCGAGCACTGCCCAGTTCTGGCCGAAGTCGTCGGAGTAGATTACCCAGTTGCGGGTGGTGCCGCCGGCGCCATTGTTTTGCGATGCGAGAACGGCATATACGCGGTAGTAGTCGCCGACTTTAATGTAGCGGCTCTGCATAATGCGGCCCGAACCGATAAACTGGCCGTCGATTTTGCCGTATTCGGGTTCGCCGTTAAAGAGGTCGAGAATGTCGTAGGTTACGCGCTGAGCGTCGCTCCAGGTCTGGCCGCCGTCTTCAGAATACCAGCGCACGCACTGGTTGGGGTTTTCGTAGCGGCTGCTCCAGAAGAGGGTGGGGCCGCCTACGGCCATGAGCAGCAGTTTGCCGCTTTCGCGGTCGGCAACGAGGGCTGCGTCGCCGAAGGCATAGTTCCAATAGAGGTTGGGGTTGGTCTGAGCCTTGGCGAGTTTATCATGGCCGAAGATTGAGTCGGGGGCTGCGGTTACGGGTTCGCCGTTGGCGTTGCGCAGGCAGTCGGGGGTCGACCAGGTAGCGCCGTTGTCGTCAGAAACGGAAATCTGCAGGGTGATGTTGCCGCCGCCGATGTCGCCGCCATGGTGGCGATAGTCGAAGATGGCAACGAGGCGTCCGGCCTTGTCGCCTTCAAACACGCGGGCCAGGGCCGGAATGCGGCGTTCAACGCCCTGATTGGGGAAGATTTTGTAGCCGGCGCGGGTGTTGGAGTTGCTCTGCGAGCGACGCACGGTAACGTAGACGTCAGACATTATAACGCCGTTGTTATTTACGGCATTGAGCACGAATCCGGCCATGTTGTTGAGGTCGTCGTAGCCGCTGCCGGTTATGCGCATGTTATATGCTTCCATCGAGGTTGCATGGCCGCCTTTGGGGGTGATTGTCGAGGCCGAAGCGTTTTCGTTTTCCTTTTTGGCAAGGAAAGAGAAATCGTAAATCAGGTTACCTTCGGTGGCGCTGAAGTTCCAGGTGAAGTCGCCGCCCGAATTGTTGCCCGATTCGAGTTTGAAGTCGCCCGAACGGGTGGCGTGGTTTAGAGGATTCTCGGTGGTGGTCATGTTGTTTTTGTCGCCCGAGAAAATAACGGTGGGTTTGGCGTTAGAGGTCCAGCGGCCTTGCCATGCGTTGTCGTTAATCGCGCCGTCGGTGCGGGCAATAACGCCTTCCGAAACCTTTACGGCACAGAACTTCTGGGCAAAGCGGGGGGTGACGTCGGCGCCGTTTACGGTCAGGGCCGAGGCGGTGAGGTTAACGCCATTAACCGGGGCTGCGGGGCCGGCGGCTTTATTGTAAATGGCATAACCACCGTTGGTTGCAACGGCGCAATAGAGATATTCGTCGTTGAACACGTTTTCGGTAATCGAGCCTGCGTCGGCCATGGTTGCGCCGGTCAGGTAGTTCTTGCCATCGAGAATGTGATACCAGGTAGTGAACGTGTTGAAGTGACCGTTAACAATGTTGGTGGGCACCATCAGAGCGTCGGCGTTGTCGGCCGGAGCTTCATCAACTGCCAGCGGGCCGTCGGGCGAAGCAACCGGGCTCAGAGTAACCTGAAAATCGTTGAAAACAACTATCTGGTTTGTGCCGTTAAGCGACAGGCTTACATTGTCGCCCTTGGTCAGGCTAACGTTAACAGTGGCTGAAGTCGAAGAGTTTACAGGATAATCGGTGCCTTGAGCTGAAATGGTGTTTGAACCGTTACCCGATGTCGTGGCGGTGAAAGAATACGAAGAGATATACCAGCCTTCGCCATAGGTAAAGGTGAAGACGCAGTGGCCGTTAGTACCGGCCGCAATCTGCAGGGGACCGGAGGTAAGATCCTTTTTGGCATTGTTGAAGCCCAGGTCGAGCACCAGATCGGTCTGAGTGTTGTTAGACGTCCAGGTCTTGCCCCAGGTTGAAGTGCCGCTGGTGGTAATGGTGCCGTTCTGGTAGTTGATGTCAACCGTTACCGGCGGGTCGAGCGGCCCGGGTACTACCGCTGCAAAAGCCGCTGAGGGGAGAATTGTCGCTAACAGGAGCGATTTTTTGAATAAATTCATTGTGTGATAATAGATTGTATAGTTTAAGTATTTGGTGGCAAATTTAATAATAAATTTTGAAAGCGCAAAGCAAAATCCACCAAAAACCTTTATTTTGACAACCTTACGCCGACATGTAAAATCTTTGTCACAAATTTTGCACTTTTTTGTAGAGGGCAGGGGCCGAGGTCCGCTTTGTCTACAGCTGGCAAAAATGTCACATTTCTATTTGAAAGAAAGCGAAAGTATAACAAAATACTTTCGCTTTTTATTTTTCAATATCCTTGTTTATAGTGCGTTAATGATGTTATTGAATTCTTCGGAGCGGATATATGCGTGAGTCCGCCCATTTGGCTTGAGACGTTTCAATAATCCTCGTCTAACTAATCCGTCCAAATATGCTTTTGCGGTAACGCGACTGACATTAAATCTTATGGCAATATCTTTAGCTTCAAGGGTTATATCACCTTCATCGTAATACATTCGTATAATTTCAGATTGCTGCGCAGAAATACCATCAAGGTGCATGAATCTGTCAGCTCTTTTGCGCTCTGCCTGCTTCTTTAGCAGGTACTTTTTTAATGAGTCAAATGACTTGGAAAGAACATCAAGATTATAAGTTATGAAGTAACCTAAATCATTGTCGTCATTTTCGGTATAGAGAAAGGACTTTTCGTATTTCGACTTTGATTTATAGATGATACGGGATATGGATAAATATTCTAATAACCAATAGTTTTTCTTAAGCATATACCAATAGAATATGGCACGTGCCGTACGACCATTGCCATCAACAAATGGATGGTAGTATGCAATCAAAAAATGTATAATAAGTCCCTTGATGATTGGATGTAAAAAGGTTGTGGTTGCATCTGAATTAAAAAATAAACAGAGGTCACGACAGAATTTATCAAGGCATTCGGCTTTTGGAGGCCGGTGCACAATTTCACCGGTAATACCATTACCTACAACAATTCTGTCATGATTTCTTAACTTGCCACAATCTGCTTCATCATCAAGGGTGCCATGAGTCATCAATTCATGAACTTGCATGAGCAATTCGGGGGTTAACTGCTCTTTTTTCTTTGAAGATATAAATTGAATGGTGTTGTAGTTGTTTAAGATCATTCTTTGAGAGCGATCGCGAGGCTCTATTTTTTTTCGCAACATCTCTTTGGCGACTTCACGTGTTGTTGAAGCTCCCTCCATCTGACTTGACGAAATGGCCTCTTCCATGATTGAACTGATAAGGTATAATTCCTGATTAAGCTTATCTTGAGGGAATAATTTCATTGCGCCCCACGAACCTCCAAAATTCAAGTCGAATTCGTGACAGAGGCGTTGCATTTTGTCCGTTAAGGAAAAGTGCAATCCAAAGTCCTGCCAGACTTCTACATCTTTTTTTAAGCGAGAATACTTAATATAACGCCATAGGTCATGAGCGGATAATCCGGTGCTATCGGTGCGATATTTTACATCCGACCAATAAAGGTACTCATCGTTTATTCGTGTAATAGTTTCCGCTACTTGTTGCGACGGACGTTCATCAATACTTAAATTCAAGTCTATTTTGGGTGGTCGTTCAATCATGATGCAAAATTACAAAAAAAACGAAAGAAAAACAAAAAACTTTCGCTTTTTGTTTTTCAATACCCTTGATTGTAGCTGTTTAGTAAAAAATGTCGCTGACGTGCGATTAGCTTTTCAGGTTACTTTTCGGTCCAAATTACGGTGTAGGTTATCGGATCGTGGGAGGGGGAATTTATGGTTTCAGTGTACTTGCTGATTCGGGCTTGGTCAAATTCGTATGAATACAGGCGGGAGAATGTTAGATTATCGTAGGAGTCAAATGTCTGAGCCGATTTGACCAAATTAACAGAATTCGACCCGAAAACGCCTTGCATACACAAAGGCTGATGGTGTGCGCTCTGTATCACCATCGGCATAATAATTGGATAGGATACTTTATCTGCCAAATACTCATATTTGGTTGACTGGTAATGCTTGGAGCTGCCTTGATAATTTTGAAGTTCCTTGAGGTTACCGTTTTCCCATATCAAATAATTCTCCCACTTCATAGTCTTATCCCAAGCATCCCCTTTAATGTCGTCGCCGATGCCTAAAACTTCAAAGTGCTCAACGGTATTAAGATGATTAGTCGGGAGATAGTCAAACGCAAGCCGATAGGTTTTTTTAACATACGTGGTCCCTGCGTCAGTACTTATTATATTGATATATGTGCCCTCCGATTTTGAAGCTCTGCCATTCTCCAGTTCAATGGTTTCTTCATAAATTCGATGCTGATTGGGCAAAAATTCTTCAGCCGATACTTTTATAGTGTTTTCGTCGGGATAAGAATAGCGTGCCGAACAATTATTCGGAGCTTTAGGGTTGTTGGATATGCATTCCCATGAAACTATTCTGCCATAGTCGTCATAACCAAACATTTGGTTAATAGCGTTTGTGTCGGCCGATTGAATAGACGACGGTTGCATAAAAACGTCATAGTCAGGTTCTTCATTACTTGAGCAAGAGGCCAGAACGAAGAAAACGAGAATAGAACCGAAAATGGATAACTGCTTCATTGTAACGAACTTGATTTTCCATTATAACGCCCCAACCTCCAAAATATTGCCTGATTACGCCGGTGTGTGATAAGTTTTCAGAATCTACGGTGGGAGGAGGGGTGAGGGTGGTAACTTTGCGGTATGAAAAACGAGAAAAAAGAGACGCAGCTGTGGGCTGCGGTGGGGGTAGTGGCCCTGGGTTGCGGGCTGCTCATTGCCGGTTTTTGTGCCGAGCCCCCGGGCGAGATTCATCAGTCGGTGCTGGTTGGCTTCGGCGAGTGTTTGACTTTTGCAGGCGCACTGCTTGGAATTGATTACCGTTATAAATAACTGAACTATGAAAAAAGCAATTGAGTTGATTAAAGAGTTTGAGGGGCTGAGGCTGTCGGCCTATAAATGCGAGGCCGGAGTCTGGACCATAGGGTGGGGCCACACTTCGGGAGTAAAGCCGGGTATGACCATTTCGGCCGAACATGCCGACGAGTTGCTGCGGGCCGATGTCGAGTGTGTTGGACGCGCTTTGGCCGGCCTTAATCTGACCGAAAACCGGCGCGCGGCGCTAATCAGCTTCGGCTATAATGTCGGCGTAAGCGCCATGATGCGCTCCACTTTGATTAAGTTGGTGGCTAACGATGCCGCCGACCCGCGAATCGCCGCCGAGTTCGCCAAGTGGAAATATGCCGGCGGAAGAGTTGTTAACGGCCTTATTCGTCGCCGCAAGCGCGAGGCCCAAGTGTATTTCAGCCGATGAGGCGGGTAGCGTTGGCCATGGCGCTGGCCTTGAGTGCATGCGCTTCGCCTCGTCGGGTCGAGGAAAAGGCTGTTTTTGAGCGGCGCGACACTTTTAGGGCTGTATTTGGCGAAGAGCTGACCGTGTGCCTCGATGATTTCCGGATTATTCCGCCCGACAGCTGCCGGCCGCGCATCGAGGCCGCGCAGGTCAGGGTTGAGCGCCGCCGTGAGGCTGCCGTCGCCGCTGCCGAGCAGGTAGAGGCGGTTGAGGAACAGAGGGTCGTAGAGGCGCCGGCCGGCCCGACTTCGTCGAGGCTGTGGCCCTACTGCCTGGTCGGGGCGTTGTGCTTCCTGCTGGGGCTTAAGGTCAGGGGCGGCCGTTGAGCAGCTCAAAGTCGTTGAGCAACTCCAGGCCGCGGATAAAATAGGCGCGCGTAAACTCCACCGGGCGCAGAATGGTGCGGTCGGTGGCAATGATGTCGATGTCGAGCTCAATTGCTTCGCGGAGCTTGCTTTCGTGGGTGCGCCCCTGGGCTGATTCAAAGGCTTTGGCCGCGGCTACGATGTCCGATACGGAGCTTTCGGAATCGCCGCGAGCAACCATGTTGAGATAGTCGGCAGATTTGCCGTTGAGCGCCGGCGAGGAATAGATTCCCGAAGATTCTATGTTCCTGAAGTTGCGGTTGAGCCACTCGGTGGCCCGCGCCATGAACTCTTCGCGCCCGGGGGCGTTGCTGCCGAAACTCAATAGATAGCGCATTCGCCAGATGGTTATTCCTTTGTTTTAAGCGTCAGGGCTATGCGGCCGCGCAGCGGATCAACTTCGAGAACCCGCGCGCGAATGGTCTGGCCCATGTTTACAACCTCGAAGGGCGAGTTGACAAAGCGGTCGCTCATTTGCGAAACGTGGAGCAGTCCGTTCTCCTTTATTCCGAGGTCAACGAACGCACCGAAGGCGGTTATGTTGTTGACCTTGCCGGTCAGCATCATTCCGGGGCGGATGTCGTTGATTGAGGTTATCTTTTCGTCGAATTCGGCGTTGTGCACTTCGTCAACGGCCTCGCGTCGCGGCTTCTTCAGTTCCTCGATAATGAGGTTGAGCGTGGGCACACCTACGCCCTTATCAAGATAGTTTGCCAGCTGAATGTTGGAGGCGAGGGTGGGGTTGTTGACCAGCTGCCCCACGGAGGTGCGCAAATCCTGGGCCATGCGGGTAACCAGTTCGTAGCGCTCGGGGTGAATGGCCGTGTTGTCGAGCGGATTTTCGGCGTCGGGAATGCGAAGGAAGCCGGCACACTGCTGGAAGGCCTTTTCGCCCATGCGCGAAACGTTCATCAGGTCGCTGCGACGGCGGAAGGGGCCGTTTTCGCGGCGATAGTCAACAATATATCGTGCCAAGGCCGAGCCGATGCCGCTGACGTAGCTCAGAAGCGATGCCGACGCGGTGTTTACGTTCACGCCAACCGAGTTTACGCAGCTTTCAACCGTAAAGCCCAGGGCGTCTTTCAGGCGCGACTGGTCAACGTCGTGCTGATACTGGCCCACGCCGATGCTTTTCGGGTCAATCTTAACCAGTTCGGCCAGCGGGTCCTGGAGTCGGCGGCCGATGGAGATGGCGCCGCGAACCGTAACGTCTTTGTCGGGGAATTCCTCGCGGGCAACGTCCGATGCCGAGTAGACCGACGCGCCGTCCTCGTTGACCATAACGATTTGAACCTGACGCGGAAAACGCACATCCTGCAGGAAGCGCTGAGTTTCGCGTCCGGCGGTTCCGGAGCCGAGGGCAATAACGTCAACGCGGAAGTCGGCAATCATTGAGCAGAGCATGTAGGCTGCACCGTGAGGGTCCGACAGGTTGAAAATGTCGTCGGCAAGCAGGTTGCCCTGTTCGTCGAGACAAGCCACCTTGCAGCCCGAGCGGAATCCGGGGTCGATGCCGATAACGCGTTTGCCGAACATTGGCGGAGTCATCAGCAGCTGGCGCAGGTTGTCGGCAAAGTTATCAATGGCCGCAATGTCTGCCTTCTCTTTGGCGGCTGCTGAGATTTCGTTTTCAATCGACGGACGCAGCAGCCGGCGATAAGAGTCGCGCAGGGCCTGGCCTACGAGTTCGGCGGTTTCGGGGGTTGCGCCCGGTTTGATGAAGAAGCGACCCAGGCGGTCGATCATCTCTTCGTCGTTGATGGTAATCGCCACTTTAAGTATGCCCGCTTCCTCGCCGCGGCGGGCGCCGAGATAGCGGTGGGAGGGCACCAGTCGAAGCGACTGCGAGTAGTCGTAGAACGAGCCGTAGAGCTCGCGCTCGTCAACGGCATCTTTAACTTTCGTGGTCGTAAAAGTGGCCGAACGCTGATATTTCGAGCGGATTAGATTGCGCACCTTTTCATTCTCGTTCATCCATTCGGCTATGATGTCCAGGGCTCCGGCTATGGCGTCTTCGGCCGTGGCCACTTCGTCTGACCGATATTTCTTGGCTGCGGCGGCAATGCCCGTTGAGTTCTGGGCCATGATTATCTTGGCCAGGGGCTCAAGGCCGCGCTCGCGGGCAATCTCCGCGCGGGTGCGCCGTTTGGGCTTATAGGGCAGATAGATGTCTCCGAGGGTTGCCGAGTCGAGGGTATGCTCAATGCGGTCGCTGAGTTCGGGGGTAAGGGCGCCGGCATTTCGGATTTGCTCCGTAATGAAGTCGCGGCGTTTCAAAAACTCGCGCAGGGCCGTGAGCCGGCGCGAAATAAGATAAACCTGTTGCTCGTCGAGTTCGCCGGTAGCCTCCTTGCGGTAGCGGGCGATGAAGGGCACCGTTGCCCCGTCGTCGAGCAATTTAATAGTTGCATTAACCTGTTTGCGGGTGAGATTAAGGTCCTGGCCGATAATCGACGGCAGGTCGGTAGTTGGAATTCTCATTTGCGTTTAAGGGTGAATAGCGTAAGTTCAGGTGTTGCGCCGATGCGCATAGGAAAGCCTACGGTGCCGGCTCCGATGTTGACGTAGAGAAAGCGTTTGCCGTCGGCTGCCGGATAGAGTCCGCCCCAGCAGTCGGGGTAGCGCAGCTGTGCCGGCGACAGGTGGCCGATTTCCATTTGCAAGGCATGGGTGTGGCCGCTCAGCGTAAGCGCGTAGGCCATGGAGTCGGTGGGAGCCACAAGGTCGGTCCAGTGGCGGGGATTGTGGGTGAGCAGAATCTTGGTTGCGGCGTCGCCTGAAGTGGGGTAGGCCACGTCGATGTCGCCATAGCGGGTAAATGGCGGGTCGCCCCAGTTTTCAACGCCTACAATAACTATGGAGTCGCCGGCGGCCCGGTGGATAACTTCCGATGAGTTGGTCAGCAGTTCCCAGCCCATGGCTATCTGGTTGTCCATGAGCCGCTCAAGGTTCTCTTCTTTGTCGGTTTCGGTGGGCCACACAACGTAGTCGCCATAGTCATGGTTTCCCAAAATGGAAAATACGCCGTCGGGGGCGTTCAGGCGCGATAGCGGGGCAATGAAGGGCGTAACCTCGTCGGCGCGCTGGTTAACGAGGTCGCCGGTAAAGACTATCAGGTCGGGGCTCAATGCGTTGATGGAGTCAACGAGCTTGGCAATGAAGGTGGTGTCAGAGCCGAAAGTTCCGAGGTGGAGGTCAGAAATCTGGGCTATGCGGTAGCCGTTGAAGCTTTCGGGTAGCGATTCAATCGGTAGCTCTACTTCATTGACTTGCAGCTGCTTGCGATTGATAAGCGCGCCCCAGAGCATTGTTATTACCAGCAGAACTGCGGCGCAAATGCCTGCAACGCTGACCCATTTGCGGCGAAACAAGCGCCCGAGCAGGTCAAAAACAATGAATACGAGTTTGGCGCCATAGACCATCAGGTAGACGAACACCATCCACATCAACACGTTCAGGCCGTGGGAGTTGGCGTCGGTGCGTGCCGGAATCAGGTAGATGGTCAGCGCATAGAGCAGAAAGAATACTCCCTGGGCTATGGCGAGAGGTGCACGGCGCGGCGCGCGTCGGCGCACTACCGTGTAGAGATAAAAGTCAACCAGAAACTGGAATACCAGCAAGGAGAGGGCGAGAATAATAGAAATTCTCATTGAGGGTTTAAGATAGAGCTAAAATCTTATTTTTAAGAGGATTGGCATACATCGTAAGCATCATTTCGCGCATAAAGGCCATTTCTTTGGCGGTGATGTCGGGCAGGTCTACCTTGGCCAGCTGGGTGGCTATGCGGTTGGTTACTGCCTGCACGTCGGCGTCGGTATATTGGTCGGCAAAGCGATGCTCGCCCATGAGCATGTCGTGGGCTATATAGTTGATCGGATAAATCCGGTAGTTGCGGTGGATGTGGGCGTCAACGATTTCGCAAACCTGGGCGCACGCCTCGGAGCGGCTGAGGTCGGCAGGCAGCGCGTCGAGCTCAAGGTTGATGCACTCGGTCAGGGCAAAATGCACGCGCCCCTTAGGCTGCATGATGCCGGTTTCCATGCTCAGCAGGTCGTCGTGTTCCGACTTTTTGAAGTTCGGGT
>CAZKPP010000067.1:0-11874 GCA_964554665.1 uncultured Bacteroides sp. | reverse complement strand
CGGAGCTCTGGTAGTAGCCGAGAATACCAACAACGTCGCAGGCCTCGGTGGGGAGTTTCATGTTCCAGAAGGTGGCGTAGCCCGAAGTGCGGATGGCCATGGTGCCACCGCTAACGTTGAGGGTCTGGTTGTAGCCGCTCGAATGGTATTTGTCAACGAGCTGATTGTCGGCGGGGTTATTGGCGTTGGCAAAGGTTGCGTTGTTGAAGCGCACCAGCTGGCCCTGCCATTTCATAACGTCGGAGTTGATTTCCGACAGGTCGTTGATAACGATGGTGTCGACCTTGGCGGGCTCGGGGTTGCCGTTGAGTTCGCGGTGGGTCTGGAAGAACTCGGGGGCCATGAACGAGGTTTCGTAGAGGCCGAAGCTTTCGTTCCACGACGGGAAGCCGAGCTGGAACATGCCGCGATATTTGCCGGCATACATGCCGGTGAGGTCAAGCACGATTTCCTGGCCTACGCGGTTGGCGATGTAGAGCGAATATTGGTTGATTGAGAGGGGCAGAACGCCGGTTTCGTCTTGGATATAGAGGGCTTTGAACACGTTGGAGTTCTCGTCGGACGAGATTACGCGGCCGCTGAGAATATAGTGTGAGCCATCTGCGCGTGCGGGGATTTCTTCGCAGTAGTTGAGGTCGGTTTTCCAGAACTCCTGTTTGAAGTCCATGATTGAAATGTTGGCCTGTTCTTTGGCCACGGGGGCTCCGGGCAACCATTCGTCGAACCGGTCCTGACATCCGCTGAGGGCAACTCCGGCACAAACTGCCGCAGCCGCAGCCAGCGATTTAAATATTGAGAGCTTCATAACTTCGGATTATTTAGATTTATAGAGATAAACTGCGGTGCCATTCGATGCGTCGTCGTAAGCGCCGAACGAACCATGGTCAGGGCTGAAACGAACGGTTTTGCCGTTGCCGCTGTTAACGATGGCAAATGAGCCGTCGGCGTTAGCGGTAATTGTCCAATAAACGTTGGGATTGGCCATGTCGGGAGTTTTGGAGAGCTGGAACGATGTGTAGGAGCCTTCCATGTAGAGATACTGGCCGTGGGAGTCGCAGATGGTCCAGCCGTTGGCCTCCTGTTTGAAGGTGAAGAGGTTTGCGTCTGATGCGCTGATGGTGCCGTCGGCTGCGGGGGTGCAGTCGGTGGTGAGCAGGTAGCTGTAGTTCTTGTTGTCCTGGAATGCGAGGCCTGCTTTGTTGTTTGACCAGATGATGTATTGGCCGTCGGCAATCGAAGTTGCGCGCACGAACTCGCCGGTGGTGCCGGGGGTGTCGTCGCCGGTTGCGGTGCCGATTTCCTTGCCGTCGAGAATGGCGGCGGTGGGCGACTTCAAGCCGGGCTGGCTGAAGTATGCTGTGAGCGAGCCCTGAATCATCAGTTCCTTGCCGAGGTTACCGGGGTTATCGACCAGGTTGAGCGCATTGCGGATTTCGGAGCCGCCAACGAGCTGAACGGGGAGCATGTTGGAGGTGCTGGTTTCGGTGGGCGAGTCGGCCAGGTAGATGTTGGAAGCCACGGTGAAGGGTTCAGCCACCTCAAGAGTGTAGTTGTCGTTGGAATTCATGGTGCCAACGATGTAGCCTTTGACCCATGCGGTGCCGGCGTTGTTTCTAATAGCGTCGCTAACGGTGTAGGGCGATTCTTTCGAGCCGTTGCCCTGGTCTTCGGGGTCGTTGCCGCCTTCGGCCTTGTCGAAGCCGATGAGGCCGTTGATGTTGATGAGCAGAACCTGCCAGTCGGCGTTGGAGGCGGAGTTGCCATAGTAACTGAGAATGCCGACGATGGAGCCGGTGCCGGTGGGGATTACGTCTTTGGCGAACTTGGCATACGACGAGCAGCGCAGGTTAACGCGGTTGCCGTTTTCGTCGCGCAGGTAGCGGTTTTCGTTCTGGGTCGGGGCGAACTGCTGGCCGGCGTTTTCAAAGGTCAGACCGTCGATGCGAACGAGCTGGCTCTGCCATTCCTGCAGGCCTTCGGCCGAGGTTTTGATGGTTTTCAGGTCGTCGAGAGTAACCGTGAGCGGGGTTACGGCCGCGGGGTCAGACCATCCGGCGGGCACGCTCTGGTTGGCAAAGAGTTCGGAGTCGCCGAAGGTGGTTGTTGTGCCGCCGTCGCCGCCTACCTGGAAGAGCGATGCGTAGGTGCCGACATACATGCCGGTTACGTTAACAACGATTTCCTGGCCGTATTGATACGACTTGTAGAGGTTGCTGCTGTTGATAGAAAAGGCCAGTGCGGCGGTTTCGTCGCGCAGCACGAGCGATTTGTAGATATTGCCGGCGGAGTCGGAGCTTACAACGCGACCGCGCAGGATAATGGAGTCGCCGTTGGCGTCGAGACCGATTTTGCTGCAGGAGTTGGCATCTGATTTCCAGAAGTTCTGTTTGAACTCCAGAACCGACATTGTTGCCTCGGGAATGGTTTTGCCATAGTCGGGACCAACAACCGGGGGGAGAACCGGAGACATGTCGCATTCGCAGGCGGTTAACGTACCCGCCATTGCAACCGACAGAAGAATTTTATTGATTTTCATATTATTGTTAGCTGCTTAGAGGGTTAGAAACGAACGCCGATGTTGAGGAATGCCTTGGTGCCCTGAGCGTAGGAGTAGCGGTTGGCATATTTTTCAAGATTCCAGTTGGTGCGGTCTATGCGGCCCTGCTGGTAGGCGTTTTGCTGGATATTGCGGTTGTTGGTGATGTTGTCAACGTTGAGGTTGATGTTGAGCGACACCTTGCGGTTGATGTAGATGAGTTTGCCGATCGACACGTTGAGCGAGAAGGCGTTGTTCATCTTGTCCTGACTGCAGATTTCTTCCTGCATTGCCAGGGCGGCGTCGTAGGTCGGATACGATTCCCAGAGGGTGGGCTGGATTTCGTGGTAGACCGGAGCAAGTTTCACCCAGCTGTCGCGCATCCAGTTGGCGGTAACGCCGAGGAACCAACTTTTGGGGGCTGCCCAGTCCAGGCCGATGGAGTAGGCCTGTTGGGGAGTGCCGCCCACGCGATAGTTTTTCAGGTAAACAACGGAGTGAATGTCTTCGTGCAGGCCGTTTTCAAACGAGCGTACGCCGTGGGGGTTGTTCTTATAGCGATAAGAAGCAACTGTTCCGGCGAAGGTTGCGGTCAGCGAGGGGATAATCTTATAGGCCAGGCCGAGTTCAACGCCCATGTTCTGGCGGCGAACGCCGTGCATAACATAGTTGGTGTAGGCCTGTTCGTTGTCGTCGAAGAACGAGGTGCGTTCAATGGCATCGTAGAATTCGGTGTCGTAAACGGTAATCGAGCCGCGCAGCTTGCGGTAGTTGAAGCCGTAGGTAAGGTCGGCGGCGAGGATGCGTTCGGCTTTGGGGTCGGAAATAATCGAGTTGTTGATACGCGGCGAAATGTAGATGCTTTCGATCAGCGGGGCGTGAGAGCCATACTCGAAGTGGGCCATCATGTAGTTGCGGCCGTCGATTTTCCAGGTAGCTCCGACCTTAACTGCGCCCTCGTTAAACGAGTGGTTTTCGCCGGCGCCGAGCGAGTTTTCGGGGGCGCGGCCGTTGCGCATATAGCCGGTGCGGTGGAACTGGGTGTAGGCCATCTTCAGGCCGTAGTTGAGGTCCCAGTGGGGCAGGGTAATCTGATTTTGCAGCCATGCGCCTGCTTTGGTTGCGTGCAGGGCGTAGTCGTAGCCGAACTTGTCGCCCTTGCCTACGCGGCGGTTGGGGTTGTCGAGGTCGTTCTGCATGTTGTCGGGCACGATGCTCATGTCGCGCTGCGAGAAGGGGTCGACGTCGAGCCAGAATTCGCCGCCGAGCAGGTCGCGCACGGTTTTGTAGTAGTGGGCCTTGGTGTAGCTTGCGTAGGCGCCGCCCTGGAGGGTCATGTAGGAGTTGAGGCGGTGGTTGACGTTAACGTTAATCTGGCCCTGCAGCGAGTGGCTGACGCGGTTTTCGAGAATGTAGCTCGAACCGACTTTGTCGGCTTCGGGGCGGCCGATGTTGTCAATGTTGTTGAGTTCGTTGGTGCGAACCATGCGTTCCCAGTTGAGCTGACGCACGGATTCGTCGTTGCGCCAGAGGTCGGCAATAAACTCGCTCTGGGCGGTGGGCTCGCCGTTGGAGTAGAAGTTGGAGGGGAGGTTGCGGTAATAGTCGGGGCGCGGGTCGTTGGCGTTAAACCAGTTCAGGGCCGACGATGAATAGTAGACCGAACGGAACATGGCGCCGGTGTTGACGCGGGTGCCTTTCTTGGAGTCGTAGATCCAGTTGAGCATCATTGTGGGGTCGAAGCTTTCAACGATTCTCGACGAGCGCTTTTTGCCGTTGTAGTAGCCCCAGTTGGGGTTGTAGAGGTTGTTGTCGGCCAGGTCAAAGGCTTCCTGATAGGTTGCCGATGCGGTTGCGCGCTGGGTGGGAGCGCCATAGGCCGTGAGGGTCAGCGAGTGGTTGGCGTTGAAAACCTTTTCGAGCGACAGGAACAGGCCTGCGCTGTTGTAGAACGTGCCTTCGATAACTCCTTCGTTGGCGTAGCGGCCGATGGCGCTAACGGTCAGGCCCCAGCCGTGGCGGTTGATGCCGGTGGCGTAGGTGGCCATTGCGCGCAGCATATAGTTGGAGTTGGTGTAGGCAACCGAGCCGTTGAAGCCGGGAGCATATTCGGAGGTGATGGTCGAAATGTTCGACGAACCGCCAACGTTGCCGAAGCCGGCGTCGGAGGCGGCCAGGCCGATCGAGGTTGTGCGGTTGCGGAATGCGCGCGAGGTCATGCCGCCCAGGCTCGAATAGTTGAAGCGACCGCGAATGGGGTCGTTCATGTCCATTCCGTTGATGTAGGTTGTTTGATACTGCGAGTCGTAGCCGCGGAAACGGAAGTACATGTTCGAGAAGTTATAGTTCGAAGCATTGTAGTAAATGTTGTCCGAGGCACCGGTCAGGGCGTTGATGCTCTGGGCCGAGCTTTCGTCTTCGTTGAGGGCTTGCTCGTCGAAGAGGTTGTCTTGCTGCTCTTCGTAGAAGTCGGTGAGGTTGTCGGCGTTGACGAGCTTAATGAACCCGAGGTCAACGGTTTGACCGTTTTTGAGGTCGATGGCGATTTCTGCATCGTTGTAGCCGAAAGCCATGGCCAGCAGGAAGTCCTGACCCGGATTGGCGTTGGTAATTGTGAATTTGCCGGCGGGGCCGGTAACGGCGCGTTTGCCTTGTTCGCGCAACATCACTGTTGCCCCCGCAAGGGGTGCTCCGGTATAGTCATCGACCAGGGTTCCCGTAACGGCGGCCGTCTGGGCCAGCGAGGGGAACACCGCAATGAGCATCAGGAGCGCTAAAAACTTGAATCTCATAGGTTAACTTATGTTGGTTTATTGTTTTTGCTGATGAATTGCACGTCAAAGGTACTAAAAAAATTCCAAAAAACGTTAAATTCCCCTCCACTTTCCTTATTATTAGATTATTTTAGGGGAAATGAAAGTGTCAAAATAAGCAGTTAATAATGCGCAAAAAGTGCTTATTTTTACATTTTTGTTAAAATAAGCCCCTTTGCATCATGCTTATTTTTACATTTTTCTTGCAAATATCTTATTTTTAAATTAACTTTGCCATCAGAAACCAATGATATACTGAATATGATAAATTTTCCGGAAGAGCAGATTCTAAAGCGCATGGTAGTTGATAATCCCTGGTGGACTACTTCGGCTATTTTCGATGACTTCGATGCAATGAGGCCGCGGATGTTTTTAGAACCATTCAAAGAATTGGTAACGTCTCTGCCCAAGGGGAGAAGTGTAATCTTGCTCGGGCCACGACGCGTCGGAAAGACGGTTATGATGTTTCATACTATCAAACAACTACTTGCCGACGGAGTTCAGCCGCGAAAAATCCTCTATCTTTCAGTTGATGCTCCGTTATATAGCGGAATGTCGCTCGAAGAGATGGTAGACTATCTCATGAAGGCGTCAAAAACTGATGGCGATGATTCCGGATATTATGTATTTTTCGATGAAATACAGTATCTTAAAGACTGGGAGATTCATTTGAAGGTATTGTGCGACAGCCGTCGGCATATACGGTTTATCGCCTCAGGGTCAGCGGCAGCTGCGCTAAAAATGAAGTCTACCGAAAGTGGCGCCGGACGTTTCACTCATTTCTCGCTTCCGCCGCTATTGTTTTGTGAATATATGGATATGATAGGCCGGAGCGACAGTGTGGTGCCGGTAAAAGTGAACTGGTTTGATACTCAGACACCGGGCTATGACGCAATCAATATTGCTGACTTAAACCAACATTTTGTTGACTATATTAACTATGGCGGTTATCCGGAAGTTGTAACGACCATTCAGATGCGCAGCAATCCGGGGCGTTTTATAAAAGATGATATTGTTGATAAGGTATTGCTTAAAGACCTGCCCGGACTTTATGGAATCAGCGATACCCGCGATCTTTATCGATTGTTCAGTCACCTTGTGTTTCGCTCGGGCGAAGAATTTTCAATGGAAGACCTGTCGAAAGAATCCGGCATACGTAAAGAGAACATTCGCAAATATATTGATTATCTGGAATCGGCATTTCTCATCAAGGTGCTTCATAAAGTCGATGAAAATGCCCGTCGTTTTCAAAGGGTAACAACATTCAAAATCTACGTTACCAATCCTTCGGTTTTCGCTGCGGTGTTCTCTCCGGTCGATAAGTCTACTGCGGCATTCAACCATCTGGTTGAGACTGCGGTATTCTGTCAGCTCGGTAATGATACAGATTCGCTTTTCTACGCAAATTGGAAAAAGGGCCGCAGTAATGGCGAAGTTGACTTTGTAAGGCTCAACCCTCTGAGCCAGAAGCCTGACCGTGCGGTTGAAGTCAAATGGAGTAACCGTTATTTCAGCAACCCCGGCGAACTGAAATCGCTGACTACGTTTCTAACGACTAACAATTTAACAGGAGCTGTTGTTACAACCGAGACTGAATCCGGCAAAAAAGAGTTTAATGAAATTACTCTCCAATTCGTGCCGACTGCGCTCTATGCCTATACGAAGGGAATTGAAAGTGTAAAAATAAGCAGTTAATAATGCGCAAAAAGTGCTTATTTTTACATTTTTTGTTAAAATAAGCCCATTTGCAGCATGCTTATTTTTACAATTTGGGTATTTTTACAGGCGGGCGAGGGCGATGAAGTCTTCGACCGAGAGCTGCTCGGGTCGTTGGCCGGCCAGGGGGTGGTCGGTGGGGAAGTCGGCTATTACCGAGCGGATTGAGTTGCGGATGGTTTTGCGGCGCTGGCCAAACGTGGCCTTGACTATGGCCTTGAAGCGCGCGGGGTCGCAGCCAAGGTCGGTGCGCGAGTTGCGCACCAGGCGAATAACGCCGCTCTTCACCTTTGGCGGCGGGTTAAATACGTGTTCCGAAACAGTGAAGAGATACTCAACGTCATACCAGGCCTGAAGCAGCACGCTCAGTATGCCGCGGGCCTTGGTGCCCGCCGGAGCTGCCAGGCGCTCGGCAACCTCGCGCTGCAGCATGCCTGCGCAGCAGGGAATGAGGTCTTTGAAGTCGAGAATGCGGAAAAATATTTGCGAGGATATGTTGTAGGGGTAGTTGCCGATAACCGTGAAGGGGCTGTTGCCCATGATTTGGGCCAGGTCGATTTTCAGGAAGTCGCCTTCAACGATTCTTAGCTGCGGAAAGTGAACCTTCAGATAATCAACGCTTTCGCGGTCGATTTCAATAACCGTTACGTTGGGGTCTTCTTCGAGCAGAAATTGGGTGAGCACTCCCATGCCGGGCCCTACTTCGAGAGTGGGTAGCGAACGGAAGTCGCCGATGGTCGATGCTATGCGGCGGGCAATGCCGAGGTCGGTCAGAAAATGTTGACCAAGAGCTTTTTTGGGTTTTACGGCAGGCATAATGTCAGAGGGTCTGGAGTATGGCTCGGATGGCGTCGTGGGTGGCCAGGCGGGTGGGCACCAACGGCAGGCGCAGTTCGTTTTCAATCATGCCCATGGAGTGTAGCAAACATTTGACACCAGCGGGGTTGCCGTCGACAAACAGCAGCGAGAACAGCTCGGTGAATTTATGGTGAATGAGCAGGGCGTTGCGGAAATCGCCGTCGAGGGCCAGGCGCACCATGCGCGAGAATTCTTTGGGGAAGGCGTTGCCGATAACCGAAATAACGCCTACGGCTCCGAGGGTGAGCAGCGGAAAGGTTATGGCGTCGTCGCCGGAAATGACCATGAAGTCGGCGGGTTTGCGCTTGATAATGTCGTCGATTTGCGAAAAGTTGCCCGAGGCCTCTTTGATGGCGATTATTTTGCCGCGGAAGTCGCAGGCCAGGCGCAGGGTGGTTTCGGCCGTCATGTTAACGCCGGTGCGCCCGGGCACGTTGTAGAGAATAACCGGCAGGGGCGATGCCTGCGCAACTGCTGCATAGTGCTGATATATGCCCTCTTGCGACGGCTTGTTATAGAACGGCACAACCGAAAGTATGGCGTCGAAGCCGCTGAGGTCGGTGGTGCGGATTTCGTCGCACAGCCCCATGGTGTTGTTCGAGCCCATGCCGAGAACCAGCGGAATGCGGCCGCCGACGCATTGCACCACAAACCGGCGCACCCGGGCTTTTTCGTCGGCCGACAGGGTAGGGGTTTCGGCCGTAGTGCCGAGCACGACCAGAAAATCGACTCCCGACTTGATTTGATATTCAATGAGCCTTGCGAGGGCCGGATAGTCTATGGTTTTGTCGGAACTGAAGGGAGTTATCAGGGCCACTCCCATTCCGCGTAGTTTATTTGTCAGCATAGGTGGTTATTGTTTATGCTTGGGAAGTCTTTTTGAGGTCTTTTCGATTTTCTTTGCGTTGGCAGACACTCTGCGCTCAACTTTTTTAATGTCTTCAGCGGCAGGCAGTTCTTCGGGCTTTATGCCACGCTCTCCGAGCATTTGTCTGACACTCTGGTTGTTTTGAACGTGTTCGCGGGTAATTGGCATTTCTCCCCTAAGGTTTTTCTGTTCAACATTGTAGTTGGTCATCTCAGTTGCGAGATTCTTTGCGGCGATGGTGAGGGTCGGGAGGAAGTCGGCTAAAGGCCGGGAGGACTTTATGCCCAACCGGTTTTTCATGTCTTCGGTCGTGAATCCCCCGAATAGCACGGTGTCACCCTTTGAGCGTATGCGTCCGAATCCGCGGTCGTCGACTCCGCGCTCAAAAATGTTGCGCGACAACTGTTTTTCCGATGCTCTGAGCCGGTCGCGGGTTTCAAGTCGCGAAATCTCATCAATATGCTCGGCTATAAGTTCGGCTTTTCGGGTTTGAATAGCAAAATAGGCTTGGGCAAAAGCTATTTCCTCTTTTTTAGGATCGCCGTTCTGGGCTATGAGATAACAGGCGTATCGCGTAAGCATAAAGTCCTGAACGGCTCTTTGGGCACCGCTGCCTAATGTGACCATTTTCGTGACCTCACGAAAATGGTCGTCAACATTGATTCCTTGCGTTTTACACGATTCGATGGCCCTGCTGATTGCTACGCTGAAGTTTTCCCAGCGCGCATAGCCCAGCAATTGCTGAAGTTCGCGGGCAAGCCAAATTTCAACCTGATCATCTTCGGATTCGCCGGTGATGATTTTTTGGATGCTGTCGAACTGTGACTGATGTTGGGCTATTCTTTGGAGGTCCATGTGAGAACTATTTTAGACCGCAAAATTACGGAAAAAATCCGAAATTCCAAAGCTGCCGGATGTTAACATTGTGCAACAATGGTGGGCAAGTCACTTTCCCCGCCCGACGGTAATTTTGCACTCACTATGAAATATATCTGCATGAAAAAAGAGCGTAATTTGCGCTTGACCAAAGCCGTCAGGGAGGAAATGGCGCGCCGGCGTTTAACGCGGGCAACTGAATCGGTGGTCCGCAAGGTTATAAACTCGCCGGTTGAGCGGGGCTATTTTGTCAGCGTTGACCATCTGCTGGTCATGGACCGCCGTCGCCGCCTGGGCAAACTGCCCAATATGAGCAGCGACAACCGGGCCATGTGGACCGAGATTTTCAATGCTTTCGATAGCTATATGATGGAAAATCCGGAGGCTACGCGCACCCGGGCGGCCATACATGTTGTTTCGCGGGGACGCGCATCGCGTTTCTACATTTCCGAAGAAAACGCCAACACTATTCTATTAAGCCTATGAAAAACAAAATTGATCTTTTGGGGGCTGTAAATACTATCTATGCCCTTTCGGCCCTCAAGGCCGTTACCAACGATCCGGAACTGCCCGGACCTTACGGGCGCAACGAAGAGGAGGCGCTGCTGGCCATTGCGCGCCGCGAACTCGGCAACGAGTGTGAGGAACTGGGCATTGAGGTGGCCGCCGACGATAGCGTAGACCTGCCCGGGGCAAACCATAATCTGCTGCAGGCGGTGGTTACCGAGCGCCTCATTGCGGTGCTGTCGGGCCGGCCGGTCAGGCAGGAGCTGCACCGGCGCCTGCGCTGCCGGCTGCGGCCGAGGGTAACGATTCCCAAGTCGGGTTATTAACTCAGCTTAACGTTGTATTTAGGCAGCAACCGCAGCGGATGCCAGCTTTCTTTGGATGCCCGCAGGCCGGGGTCGCCGGCATCGTCCTGGCGGTTAACGTAGAGCAAACGGGGGTTGCGACGGCTCATTTCGGCGGCAAACATCGACGTCAGAGCCTCGTTGGCCCCCGCTATGGTGTGGTCGCATTTTTCAACGTGGCAATGCAGCGTGTCATCTTTGGCCTCGCCAACGGTAAATCCGACTACGCGGTTGCCGATAACCAGCGCCATGCCAATCAGATAGGGCGCATAGTCATTCCAGTTGGCCAGCATGCGGTCAACGGCGGCGAATTCTGAAATGCCGGTGGACGTATCGTCGTGGCCTACGGCTTGGAGCAGCCCACGGCACTCGGCGGCAATGGCAGGCGTAAAGTCAACCAGGCGTGCGTCGGGGTTATCGCTGAGAAAGCGGTTAACGTGGTTGCGCTTCTTTTTCATTGCGCCGCCGCTCAAAGTGGCCAGCGAGTGGATGTCGTAAAGATAGTCGCTCCACTCGCTTCCCAGTTCGCTTACGGTTGCGTTGGGCAGCGCGGCAAACAGGTGGAGCCGGTCTTCGGGCACGGCCGAGAGCCACACCGGGCGCGGCTCTTCAATGTCTTGAAGCAGGCGCATCGACTCGTCGAAGTCGCTGTCGCCAACCGGCATGGCATAGGCATTTATGGCAAGGTTGTCCTCGCGGCCGCCACTAACAAACAGGGTATTGTCGGAAATGGCAATCCGATAGTTGAAATGGTCGGCCCAAAGAACAATGCCGCCGAGGGTGTAGTCGCAGGTGCGACTGTCCGACAAGTGCATGAAATGCGCAATGTCGCCGAAGTCGGCGGCAGTTATTGAATGGAATTTTAGGGCCTCAAGAGTAGCAATAGTGTAGTTTTTCATACCATTAAAACCGAAATCGTGGGCGGAAAGTTCGGAAAAAAGTTGTAAATTTGCCGCCGATATGAAAACCCTTACAGTAGAAAATCTCGAAGCACTCCCCGCCGCCGCCCGCGAGTTCATTGCCGACATGGGCGACCGCACCGTAGTGGCTCTCCATGGCGACATGGGGGCCGGAAAAACAACTTTCATCAACGCCCTCTGTCGCGAACTGGGCGTTGAAACCGACGCAACCGCATCGCCAACCTTTGCCCTGGTCAACGAATATCGCTCGGACACCACTGCCGAGCTAATCTACCACTTCGACCTTTATCGCCTCGAAGACCTCGACGAGGCCATGGATATGGGCATTGAAGACTATCTTGACTGCGGCGCCCTCTGCCTCATAGAGTGGCCCGACGTTATCGACCCCATCCTCCCCGAAGACACCATCGACCTGACCATCACCGCCAACCCCGAC
>CAZKPP010000066.1:0-12134 GCA_964554665.1 uncultured Bacteroides sp. | reverse complement strand
TTCTCAACACCGTTAAGGTAACCGAAATCGCCATCGTTGACGACGACCAGGTTTCTAAAGAAGACGAAGTTAAGAACCAGGAAGAACTTACTCAGACCGAAACCGCTTTCGGTGCAACTGACTTCGACAAAGGTACCGACGACGTAACCGTTGTTCGCGAAGTTAAAAACGAAGTTGTTGTTGAAGAAAAGAAGGCTCCCGAACCTGAAAAAATCTTTACCGCTGTTGAAGAACAGCCCAAATTCCCCGGTGGCGATGCCGAGCTCTACAAGTGGCTCTCGAAAAACATCCGCTACCCCGAAATGGCTGCTCAAAACAACATCCAGGGCCGCGTTACCGTTCAATTCGTTGTTGAAAAAGACGGTTCTGTTGGCGAAGTAAAGGTTGTTCGCGGTAAGGACCCCGACCTCGACAAAGAAGCAGTTCGTGTGGTTAAATCCCTGCCCAAATTTATCCCCGGTAAGATGAATGGCCAGAATGTACGCGTATGGTACACTCTCCCCATCAACTTCAAACTCCAGGGCTAAACAATTTGACTCTGACTATTCAACGGCGGCGTTTCCCAAGCGGAAGCGCCGCCGCTTATTTTTGCAACCCGGTTGCAAAAATAATTTCGTAACTTTGCACTCGTTATGGAAATACTATATGCAATATGGGCCATTCTTTGCGAAATGGCACCTTATATCCTTCTCGGATTCTTTATTGCCGGCCTGTTGCAGGTGTGGGTCGACCGTCAGACCATGGCTAAACATCTTTCAGGCCGTGGCTGGAAGCCGGTTGTCAAGGCCGCGCTGTTTGGCATTCCTCTGCCGTTGTGTTCGTGCGGCGTGCTCCCCACTGCCGTTGCCCTGCGCCGCCGCGGCGCTTCAAAGGGCGCCACGACTTCGTTTCTTATCGCCACTCCCCAAACCGGCGTTGACTCCATTGCCGCTACCTACTCGCTGCTCGGCCCGGCTTTTGCCCTGCTTCGCCCTGTAGCCGCCCTTGTCGGAGCCGCGTTTGGCGGCATGGCCGTTGGCCGCTATGGCGAGGAAGACCTCGCCGACTCCGACATTGCCGACGACATCACTGAAACCGAGGCCCCCAAAGGCTTTGGCCGCAAGCTGCTTGCTGCCGCTAAATATGGATTCGTCGACATGGTGGCTTCGGTTGGCGGCTGGCTGATTATAGGCCTGATTGTTGCCGCGTTGATAACCGTGTTTGTGCCCAACGATATTTTTGTCGCCCTAAACCGCTATCCGCTGTTGGCCATGCTGGCCGTAGTGGCCGTGGCCGTGCCGATGTATGTGTGCGCAACCGGTTCTATCCCCATTGCAATGTCGCTGATGATGAAAGGCCTGTCGCCCGGCATCGCGTTTGTCATGCTCATGGCCGGCCCCGCTGCAAACTTCGCCTCGATTCTGATTTTGTCAAAGACCCAGGGCAAAAAGGCTACTTTTATCTATGTGCTTTCGGTCGTGGTTACAGCCATAGCCTTTGGCTTGATGATTGACTACATGATGCCGCGCAGCTGGTTTGCCATCGAAGGCGTCGACGCCTGCTGCCACCATGGCGTCGGCTGGTTCCCCGCCACATGCGCAATCGTTTTGCTCGCCCTGTTGCTCTATACTCAAATCGCATCCCGACTTCCCCATAAAACCAACATACCTACTAATATGACACAGGAATTTAAAGTTACGGGCATGAATTGCCCTCATTGCCAGGCAAGCGTTAAACGCGCTATTGAAACCGTTGCCGGCGTTGAATCCGTAGAAGTTGACCTCCACGGCGCCAAGGCAACGGTCAGCGGCTCGGCAAACCCCGACGACATCAAGGCCGCAGTTGCTGCCGCCGGCTTCGGGTGTGAGCTTTAACAGTCTCATTAACCGTTTGAAATCAATGATTATGTGCGTTATTGTGCATAATCATTTTTTCTTTTTCAGAATTCATTTTTTTTACGTATCTTTGCAGCAATAGAAAATATAAACCAATAATTCTAACACATGGCAGAACATAAAGAAAAACTGTTTGACATGTTCCCTGCTGTCAGCGCCGAAGAATGGCGCGCCAAGGTCGATGCCGACCTCAAAGGCGTTCCCTTCGAAAAGAAACTCGTTTGGCGCACCAACGAGGGCTTTAATGTCAATCCTATGTATCGTCGCGAGGACATCGCCGACCTGAAAACCACCGAATCGCTCCCCGGCCAGTTCCCCTACGTTCGCGGAACCCGCACCAACAACGACTGGCTCATCCGCCAGGAAATCGTTGCCGAGAGCCCCGTTGAAGCCAACAAAAAAGCCAAGGAAGCTCTCGAAAAGGGCGCAACCTCTATCGGCTGGCACCTCCACGAAGTTTCGGCCGAAACCGTTGCTACCTTCCTCGACGGCATTGACCTTAAAAAAGTTGAAATCAACCTCAGCTGCTGCATCCGCCGCGCTGCCGAGCTGACCTCGCTGCTGGTTGACTATGTTGAAAGCACCGGCGCCGCTAAGGAATTCAAAGGCTCTATTAAGTTCAACCCCTTCAAGCGCGAACTCAAACATGGCCAGAAAGCTCCTATCGACGGCATCGCAGTGGCCAAAGAAATGATTCAGAAGGCTGCCGGCGTTCCCGGACTGCGTCTGCTCAGCGTCGATTCCGCAATGCTCACCAACGGTGGCGCCTACATCTACCAGGAACTCGGCTACGCTCTCAGCTGGGGCGCACAATATATGACCTCGCTGACCGACGCCGGTCTCTCGGCCGACGAAGTTGCCTCGCGCATCAAGTTCGACATGGGCATCTCCACCAACTACTTCATGGAGCTCGCCAAGTTCCGTGCCGCCCGCATGCTCTGGGCTCAGATTGTTGAGCAGTACAAGCCCCAGTGCCTCTGCTCGGCCAAGATGATGGCCCATGCGTCGACCTCGCGCTATAACCAGACCATCTACGACGCCCACGTTAACCTGCTCCGCTCGCAAACCGAAGCCATGAGCGCCGCCCTGGCCGGTGTTGACTCCATCACCGTGGTGCCTTTCGACGTTGCATATAAGAACCCCGACGAATTCTCGGAACGCATTGCCCGCAACCAGCAGTTGCTCCTTAAAGAAGAGAGCCATCTCGACAAGGTTGTTGACCCCGCCGGCGGTTCCTACTATATCGAAACCCTTACCGTAAGCCTCGCCAATGAAGCCTGGAAGCTCTTCCTCGGTGTTGAAGCCCAAGGTGGCTTTGCAAAAGCTCTTGAAGAGGGTAAGATTCAGGCTGCCGTTAACGAAAGCAACGAAAAACGCCACTCCGACATGGCCCGCCGCAAGGAAATTCTTCTGGGCACCAACCAGTATCCGAATATCAACGAAATGGCTGCTCAAAAGATTGAACATGACGAAAACGGCGGTTGCGGATGCGGTTGCAACGTTGAAAACGCCGGTGGCATAGCCGCCACCCGTCTGGCCTCCGACTTCGAGCAACTCCGCCTGGCTACCGAACATGCAGCAAACCGCCCGAAAGTGTTTATGCTCACTATCGGCAACCTGGCCATGCGCCTGGCCCGCTCGCAGTTCTCGGGCAACTTCTTCGGCTGCGCCGGCTATGAGATTATCGACAACAACGGCTTCCCCACCGTTGCCGAAGGCGTTGATGCCGCCGTTAAGGCCGGTGCCGACATCGTAGTCCTCTGCTCGTCCGACGACGAATACGCCGAGTTCGCCCCCGAGGCCTTCAAGCTCCTAAACGGTCGCGCTGAATTTGTTGTTGCCGGCGCTCCCGCCTGCACCGACGAACTCAAGGCTCAAGGCATTCAAAACTTTATCCACGTGCGCAGCAACGTTCTCGAAACCCTGCGTGAGTTTAACGCCAAACTCCTCAAGTAAGCCATGAAACCAGATTTTTCAAATATCAATATTGCGGAAGTAACCGCCCCTGAAGCTAAAGCTGCCGTTGCCGGCACCCCGGGCGAAGACTGGCTCACCCCCGAGCGCATTACCGTTAAGCCCATCTATACCAAAGAGGACCTTCAGGGCCTCGAACACCTCGACTACGTTGCCGGTCTGCCCCCTTATCTGCGCGGCCCGTACAGCGGCATGTATGCCATGCGCCCCTGGACCATCCGCCAGTATGCCGGCTTCTCAACCGCCGCTGAATCCAATGCATTCTACCGCCGCAACCTCGCTTCCGGCCAGAAGGGCCTGAGCGTTGCGTTCGACCTTGCAACACACCGCGGCTACGACGCTGACCACGAACGCGTAGTCGGCGACGTTGGTAAAGCCGGTGTGAGCATCTGCTCGCTCGACGACATGAAGGTGCTCTTCGACGGCATTCCCTTGAACAAAATGTCGGTGTCGATGACCATGAACGGCGCCGTGCTTCCCGTGCTGGCCTTCTACATCAACGCCGGCCTCGAACAGGGTGCCAAACTCGAAGAAATGGCCGGTACGATTCAAAACGACATTCTGAAGGAATTCATGGTGCGCAACACCTACATCTATCCGCCGGAATTCTCGATGCGCATTATCGCCGACATTTTCGAGTACACCTCGCAAAATATGCCCAAGTTCAACTCAATATCCATTTCCGGCTACCACATGCAGGAAGCAGGCGCTACCGCTGATATTGAGCTGGCCTACACTCTGGCTGACGGTCTTGAATATCTCCGCGCAGGCGTCAACGCCGGCATGGATATCGACTCGTTCGCTCCGCGCTTGTCCTTCTTCTGGGCTATCGGCATGAACTTCTTCATGGAAATCGCCAAGATGCGTGCCGCCCGCATGCTCTGGGCCAAGATCGTTAAGCAGTTCAACCCCAAGAACCCCAAATCGCTCGCCCTGCGCACCCACTCGCAGACTTCCGGCTGGTCGCTTACCGAACAAGACCCCTTCAACAACGTTGGCCGTACATGCATCGAGGCCATGGGCGCCGCCCTCGGCCACACCCAGAGCCTCCACACCAACGCTCTCGACGAAGCCATCGCACTGCCCACCGACTTCTCGGCCCGCATTGCCCGCAACACCCAGATCTATATCCAGGAAGAAACCTACATCACCAAGGAAATCGACCCCTGGGGCGGCTCATACTACGTTGAGGCCCTTACCGACATGATTGCACGCCGCGCCTGGGACCACATCCAGGAAATCGAAAAGCTCGGCGGCATGGCCAAGGCCATTGAAACCGGTCTGCCCAAACTCCGCATCGAAGAAGCTGCTGCCCGCACTCAGGCCCGCATCGACTCCGGTCGTCAGACCATTGTCGGCATCAACAAATATCGTCTCGACCACGAAGACCCCATCGACATTCTCGAAATCGACAACACCCAGGTTCGCAAAGAACAGATCGAGCGCCTCAACGACGTTAAGGCTCATCGCGACGACGCTCAGGTTAAAGCCGACCTCGAAGCAATTACCGAATGCGTGCGCACCAAGAAGGGCAACCTCCTTGAGCTCGCCGTTAAGGCCGCAGGCCATCGTGCGACCCTGGGCGAAATCTCCGATGCCTGCGAAGCAGTTGTTGGTCGCTATAAAGCAGAAATTAAAACCATTTCAGGCGTGTATTCATCCGAAACTCAAAACGACCCCGAATTCGAACGCGCGCGCAAGCTCACCGCCGAATTCGCCAAACGCGAAGGCCGTCAGCCTCGCATCATGATTGCCAAGATGGGCCAGGACGGCCACGACCGCGGCGCCAAGGTAGTTGCCACCGGCTATGCCGACTGCGGCTTCGACGTCGACATGGGCCCGCTCTTCCAGACCCCCGCCGAAGCTGCCCGTATGGCCGTTGAAAACGACGTACACATCCTCGGCGTAAGCTCGCTGGCTGCCGGCCACAAAACCCTTGTGCCCCAGGTTATTGAAGAACTCAAAAAACTCGGTCGCGAAGACATTCTCGTAACCGCCGGCGGCGTAATTCCCGCCCAGGACTACGACTTCCTCTATCGCGCCGGCGTTGCCGCCATCTTTGGCCCCGGCACCCGCATCCCCCTGTCGGCCATCAAGATGCTCGAAATCCTCGACCCCGACCTCGCCACCCTCTAATCCGCACCCCCCATCTCCAAAATATCAGTCGCCGAGAGAAATTCCCTCGGCGACTATTTTTTTACTATTTTTTATGAATTTTTTGCTTTAGGATGTGTAAAAACTTTGTGCGCTCATTTTTGGTCATGCCGAAAATGAATGTTGCCAAGCAGAATAAGATAATATTTGACGCTATTACCGATATTGAGTTTATGGTTCCTCCAGGAAGGTTATATTTTATGTAGAGTGGGATTATTAGCGATGTAGCTATGCATAGGGTGCCTCTTCCGATTACGTCAACCGCAAACTGCCTCAGGGATAAGCCTGTGCTTAGATGAACGAATACCAGTCGTATGGCTTGGGCAAGAACGCACACTGCCAAATATACAAACATTCCAAAATACGGTGGTAAGCCTTTATTAAACATCAGAACTGATACTAAGAGGTAAACGATACTCACCCAAATCGTAATCATCTGATAATACTTAATTTTGCCTGTAGCTTCTTGTGCTGCATTTATAACAAGCCAAGAAGAATTGACCAACGATGTGAGTAGCATTATTACGGAGAAGATTTGTGTATAACGAGGAACTTCCATAAGCCATATTTTCAGCAAGAAATCTATCTCCAGACTTATAGGAATTACGAATAATGCCGTAAGCAGCAGTGAGAGGCGAGAGCTGCGAATCACCAGCTGGCACATTTCGCCGGTTTCTCCTGCCGCGTGGGATTTCATGATTTGAGGTCTTACAGCTTGCAGGAATCCGGAAATCATATTGAATGCGGCTGCATTTACCTGGTTGGCAATTGCCAGGGCTGCATTAACGATCGTTCCGAAAAAATAGTTTACTATCATTGAAAAACCTTGCGAACTACCGGCAAAGCCAAGCGTGCCGACAAGAGTCCAAACCGAAAACCCGGTATATTGCTTAATGAACTCACGGTCCAATCCTTTTTCGATTGTTTTGCATTCCTCGAAATGTCGAACGCAATAGGTATTGTATATCAGTCTGATAAAAACGCTGACGACAAAAAGTAGAGCTGCATACCAAATCAGTCGATTTGAGGGGAGAGTGGCGATAATAAATGCTACAGTTATTTTTAGAATCCCTTCAATAAGACTGAAATAAGCGAACGCCGACATTCGTTCATGACTGACTATGGCGGCATTATATGGTGCGCTCAATATGCCGATAGCTGCAGTTGCTATTGAGAATTGCAGAACCCAGTGAGCGGCGACTTTAGCGTCGTCGGGTATATTCATTACATTATTCAGGTACCAGAGCCCAAATGCTTCAGATAGCAAAATGACAATAACACAAATCGCTATGTGAACCTTGACGCTTGTGCTGAATACTTTTCTCAATTCCGCGCTGTCGCCTCGTCCCATCGCAACGTTCATGAACCGCTGCGTGGTTCCTGTTAAGGCGGAATTGATGAAACTGAATAAGATTACTATTCCTCCGACAACATTATATACGCCATAGTTTGATTCTCCGAGGGCATTTAACACTATACGCGAGGTATAGAGTGTGATTAACATCAGCAAGAATGTGCGCACATAAAGCATCAACGAATTTCGAGCAATCCGTTTGTTATCTATGTTACTCATTGCTGCTATTCCGCTTTATTGATGTAGTCAACGTAGTCGAGGTATCGTTGATAGAAACGCTTGCCTGTAACGCTGCAAAAATTCAACAACTTGGCATTGTCGAATCCGGGCTTTACGAAGCGTATTATTTCGGATTCAGCTAATCCGAGACTTTGTGCTCGTTGTTCGCTGATAAACAGCAGTCGATTCTTATAGTTAGTCAATGAAAGGAATTTGGTGATAGTGGAATCTGACATGTCTTCGGCAAATGCCAAAACTATTTTGCGAGGTAAAAGACGCGCCTTGCGTTCCAACCATTTACGCTTCACTTCTTCCTCGCTATGGTAATGAACGAACTCCACAAAGTATTTATCACCAAACAAACCAACTGGGTAAGGTTGGTCAGATGCGATAAATGTAATCGGCAGATTTATGTTGTTATCAAAATCGCTGAGAAAATCAACCCAGTCATCAGGATTAAATTTCATGTTTATCGTGGGTGAGGTAAATTTCAGCCCCAAGTCATGATACCAGATGCTGCCAACACAGTTTTGGGAGAGTATAGTTATTTCTCGGCTTTTTAATCTTCGTCTTTCAAGCGGGTTCAGAGTGAAGCGACGGATAAATCTTCCGATTTTATCGCATATTATAAAAGAGTAAACTTTTCGTGCAAACTGTGTAATCATAAGATTGACGTGAATAAATGATTCCATTTCATCAATGCGTCGGAGGGCTCGTAATTAGAACGGTCCTTGTCTGCCTGACTACTGAACATACACCTTTTCTCGGTATTGTCTATTAGCTCTGAAAGGCGGTTGGTCATTTCGTTGACATTGTAGGGAGCTACGAGGTAGCCGTTGATGCCGTGAGTGATGATTTCGTCGGGGCCGGTTTCTATGTCGAAGGCTACGCATGGCAAATGGTGCATCTGGGCCTCAATCAACACCGTTGGGAGGCCTTCCATTTGCGAGGTGAGCGCATAGATTGCCGACTCGGCATAGTGTGGATCTATGTTATTGGCTCTGCCTTCAAGAATCACGCGATTCTGCAGTCCATATTTTGCAATCTCTGCTTCGATGAGTGGACGCTCCGGGCCTTCGCCATAAATATGCCATGTCCAGTCGGGATATTGTTCGGCTATAGGGGCAAAGATTCTTGGAATCAGATGAAACTGTTTAATCGGCGCGAGGTGTCCGACCGAAATAATCCGTCGGCTGTCGGGATTATAATCTGATGTCTCCTTTATAGTTACCGGATTATAGATATGAACGATGGGGCACCGGGCCTTTTCGTGGGTTTCAAAGTTGCGGCGATCGCGCCGGGTAAGTACGACGTAGGCGGCCGCGCGGCGCAGCCAGATTTTGCGTATAAGCTTTGCCCAACGCGAGTTTTGGGTCTGAAAGTAGTTGGCGTGTTCCCAGCAAATCGGTTTTACGCCGGTGCCGATGAGCGCGGGGAGCAGGGTGATTCCTGTCAGCGCTTCGATGCTGATAGCTACGTCAATATGCTGCTTGGTGATGAATCTGCGAACGTCCAATATTCGGTTGACCAAAGGGTGGGGAAATCGTCGGGCCGGCTGCAAGGTGGAGTATTTGACTTTTTCGGAAATGGCGAATGTAGCGTCAAGGGGCTGCGTGTTGAGCACATATACATCATATTGGCCGGATTCGGCCAGCGCCGAAGCGAGGTTGAAGGTTATGCGCTCGGTGCCACCCCCGTTAAAGCTTCCGTAGAATAGAATCTTAGGTCGTCGTTGCATTGTAACCGCAAAAATACGGAAAAAAATTGAGATTACCTAAAAAAATTAGCGAATCGGGGGGACCGATTCGCTTTGGGTGGCGGAGGCTGGACTCGAACCAACGACCTCCGGGTTATGAGCCCGACGAGCTACCACTGCTCTACTCCGCGATGTTTTACGGGTGCAAAGTTAGTGATATTTCGTCTGCTGTGCAAGTGTTTTAGCTCAAAAGTTCTGTTAAAAAATGTTACCTGCCTGTTGCAGAGAGGTATTCGGCCACGGCGACGCGGAAGTTGCCGTAGGAGTCGCTATACTGGTCCAGGGCCTGTTGGTTGAGGGTCTGCGCGTCGAGCAGGTCGGTGATGGTTGCTGTGCCGGCGTCGTAAAATTCGCGGTTCATGCGCAGGTTTTCAGCGCTTTGTGCAATGGCTTCGTGGGCAATTTGCATCTTGCGGTGGGCGGCGGTGAGTTCGTCCCACTTATTCTGCATGTTGATTTGCAGCAGTTCGGAGCCGTCCTGAAGCTGAAGCTCGGCGTTTTTAACTTGCAGGGCCTTGTTTTTCAGGGCGTGCGAGCCACCCCACCAGCCGGTGATAGGAATGTTTACGGCGAGGGTCAGCGCGCCGAAGTCGTGGCCTTGCTCAAGAACGTTGTGGTAATACCAGCCGGCGCCGCCAAGAACCGTAGGCAGGTTTTTGCCGAGTTCCATGCGTTTTTCGAGCTTCTTGGCCTTAACCTGGCTTACGAGCAGCTGGTAGTCGTTGGTCTGCGTAAGGGCTTCGGCCGGATCAACCAGAAGGTCAAGAGGGTAGTCGGGAACCTGAGCGGGCACTGTGGCGTCGATGTCGACCGGCGATGTGAAGGGTGCGCCAACGTATTGCGACAACACCATGCGGCAGAGCTTTATGCCGTTGTCGAGGTCAACCATTTTCGAGGCGAAGTCGTTGCGGCGCAGCTGAACCTTCAGCAGCTCGTTGTTGGTAACAATGCCGGCATCGACGGCCACCGATTCCTGACGCTCAAGGGTGTCGAGCAGGGCCAGGCCCGAGGTGAGGGTGTTTTTGGTGGATTTCAGGGTTGCGAGCTGCCAGTAATATTTTTCGGCAGTTACGCGCACCTCGCTTTCGCTCTGTTTAGCCTGGAGCTCGGCCACAGCTTCGCCCACTTTGGCCAGCTGGTTGCCGTTGACAATTTGTCCGCCCATGAATATCGGCTGCAAGGCCTGAACGCCGGCCATTACGCCATGTTTCACGAGTTCGATTTTCAGCAGGTCGAGCGCGTTATATTGAAATACGTAGTTTGCGGTTCTGAATCCGAAGCCGGCGGCAGATATTTCGGGGAAATATTTGGTGAAAGCCTCGCGGCGCACCTGGCGGGCGGCTTCGGTGTTGTTTTCAGCCATTTTCATGGCCGTGTTGTTGGCAACTGCCATGTCGATGCACTGCTGCAGGGTGATTATGGAGTCGGTGCGGGCCTCCTGGGCTGCGGCACCGGCAATGCCGGTGGCCGCAAGGAGCATAGTGAGAATATATTTTTTCATAGTCGGATTATCAAAGAAGGTGAGTTTCAAGGGGTTCGGGGAGCGGCTCGTTGGCGCCTTTCTGTTTGCCGCGAATCATCCAGAAGGCAACCGGAATGGTGGTCAGGATGAATATCATGGTGATAGGCGTGCCCCAGAAGATTACGGTGCCCATCGGCTTCCACAGTGCCGATCCGCTGATTACCATAGGCACGACGCCCATAGTTGCGGCGGCCGAGGTGAGGAATATGGGGCGCATTCTGCGCTTGGAGGCATTGAATATGGCGTCTTTAACGGTCTGGCCCTGGTTGCGGAGTTCCTGGGCATAGTCGAGCAGCACTATGGCGTTTCGAACCAGAATACCCATCAGCGACACTATGCCGAGCACGCATGTTAGCGACAGCACTTCGCCCTGAATAAAGAGGCCGATACCGGTTCCGGGAATGCAGAGCAGCAGCGAGAGAACCATCAGCAGGGTAATGTCGACCTGGCAGTAGTGGAGCAGGATGATGAAGAAAATGATGACAACGGCAATGCAGAGACCCATAAGAATTTCGGGGAGGTTTTGCATGGTGTTTTCCCAGTCGCCGCCTCGGGTAATGGTTACGCCGTCGGGGAGCTGAATGTCGCTGATAGCGTCCATAACCGCTTCGGTGCGGTCAATAACGTTGACGTTGCGCTGCACTTCGGCTATGATGCTGATTGTGGGAATGCCGTTGCGGGTCGAGAGCTGACCTTCGTTGAATTCCGGCTCTACGCCGGCAACCTGGCGGAGCGGAGCGTCGGCAATGCCAACCACGGGCATCAGTTCGGAGCGCAGATTGCTAACGTCGCTCTTATCGGCCGTGGGAGCTTTCAGAACTACGGGCAGACCATAGTCGCCTTCCCAAACCGTGGCCACGGGAACTCCCGACGAATAGCGCATAGCCAGAATGGCTTCAATGCCGAGGTTGGTCATGCCCAGGCGCGATGCCTGAACGGCGTTGGGCTCAACTTTGGCGGCAACGAGGGGATTGCCCAGGCTGGAGTGAACGGAGCGGATGCCGGGCACCCGGCGCATGCGGGCGGCTACGGAGTCGCTGATGGCTTTGATTGCCTGGCGGTCGCGACCGCTTATGCGGATTTCAATGGGGTAGGCCGCATTTGAGTAGCTGAGCTGCTTGAAGCGCACAATGGCGTCGGGGAAGTAGAGTTCATATTTATCGGTGTATTCGTTGAGAACGTCGATAGTTGCGTCGTTGTCGGTGGTATTTACGATAAACTGCGCAAAGTTCGGGCCGCCAACCTGCGGAGCGTAGGTGGTTTGGAAGCGGGGCGACGAGC